>DTSE01000198.1:0-25537 GCA_012965515.1 Candidatus Melainabacteria bacterium
TGGCATTTAGATGAGCTTTTAGCAATGCATCATTGGTGTCGTGTGGATAGGGTTGTTTGATTTTTATAGTTTTCCCCATTTTTTATCGCCTTTTAGCCGGTTTTGGTTCAGATGACATAAAGATTTCAACAAGAATGCGGGAAATACGCTAACACCGCTTGTCACCTGTGTTTTTTTGCATACAATACAGTTGCAAGACGTGTTCTTTTCCAGGTGTGACTATGTTAGCCGACGGCGAACCTGCATTCATAGGTCTATTTGTAATCTTTGCCATTATGGTATTCCTGGGCATCGGCGCAAACATGGGTTGGCTAGGCGTGGTGTACTAAATCGATGTCTCGGTAATTTGCCCGCCCTATTAAGCGTCATGTACTCCGGATCTAAACAGGCAGAAATCAAGCTCTCCAAGAGGCTTTCCTTTGCGCTGTCTTCTTTTCTAGCAGTCGCCTGCATGGTGTGCGGGGCGACGCTATTGACGAGCTGTGGCGGCGAGATGGGCACAGATGCGGAACTGTCGAAGAATGTCTATATGGAGCTGGTTGACTGGCATGTCTCCGGGCTCTGGGTGATCAACTGTCCGGTAGCCTGGATTCGCGTAATGAACTACAACCGCGTGCCAGTGAAGAATCCCAAGATCAGCTATGCGACTTATGATTTTGAAGGAAAGCTGCTAAACCACGGTACTTATACGATGGAAGGAGAGGTGCCTGCCGGTCAGGTTAAGAACTTCATCGAGCAGTATCTGGGACTTGTAGACCTGCACAGCGACAAGCTCGCAGTGAAACCAATCGGCGTCGAACGCGAATAACCTACTGTAAGGTCGACGCCATGCAAGCGCGCTACGCCCCTCTTTCGCAAGAGGATTCCGTAGGGGCGATTCCATGCACCGCCCGGTCGATGCGGTGTTTGCGCTAACTCTTTTCTTCGCCGTGAATCAGATAGCCGCACACTGATTGATCTTTGAAAATGTACTGTTGCCGCGAGATCTTTGTATTGAGTACATTTTGAATGAGGTGCAGTTCTAAAAGGCAGAATTGGCGATACTTGGCTGCGAGATTGTAAATGGCGCAATTTTTGTGCACCAGAAAAAAATTGCCGTCAGGCAGTCGGTTCCATTCGCTCATGTAGCCTGCATCTCGAAAGTATTTGCACAGTCCCTCCACGCGTTCTTCGAGTGGTCGAGTATGCAGTCGTGCCCTTAGATCGCGAATTAGTCGATCGTTGGCGGTGTTTAAGAAATCCAATACGCCACGGTGGCCAGAGTCTGCACATATGGTGTCTAGGAGGTTTAGCGCTACCCCCTCGTAATCATCCGGAAAAGACGATTGTGATTTTGCCGTCAGCCTGAACATATGAACTGGGCGCCCGATGTCGGTTTCCTCAATTCGATATGTGACGATCCCTTCCTTTAGTAGTGATGAAAGATGGCGTCGAACAGCTGTATGAGTCACCTTTCGCAGTTTGCACAAATGAGCTACCGAGAGTTCTCCATTGAGCTTAAGCAATCGCATAATCTCGCTGCGGCTCGTCTCGGCAACTTGTCGTGGAGTGCGTGTGCGTGTGCGTGTGCGTGTGCGTGTGCGTGGGGTAGCGATATGCGCCTCCAAATGCCTGTCTATTCGTATTGTTACACATTTATGTGTATAAATACTGGCGTTCATTTTACGGCGTGTGTAAGCTGAGTTCAGAAACACAAAAGACCGGCAGAAAGCCTTCTGTCGGGGGAGATTGCTATGGAAATCAACGCGTATTCAATCGTTTCGGATGTCTGCGAAGGCATCGGAGACTGCTTCGCGGCATGCCCCGTCGATTGTATAAGCTGGGCTCCGGACAAAACTAACGACAAAGGAACTAAATACGCCTACATCCGCGGCGATGAGTGTATAAGTTGCGGCGGATGCCTGGCCGCATGCCCCATAGAAGGAGCGATTCTGGATGAATGGTTCCCAGAACTACAGAAGGTTTAGTGTGATCAAGGCTTGTTTGAACTACGTTGGTTGTAGCCAGTTGTAGATTGCTGGCGTTCGACGCATGGCGTCGACCTTACAGTAGGTTATTCGCGCTACCACTTCCACTGAAGCAAAAGGCGCACATCATGCGCCTTTTCAAATACCTCGTCGGGCAGACTTTGGTGCCCTCTGGGCATGCTTTATGCACGTCTTACGGTGAATCGGGGGCGTGACGCGCGTCGAGGTTTAGTACTGCTTGTATTCCTTGTTGAAGAAAGAACTCTTCAGCACAAAGAAAGTGATGGTGCCGTAAAGCAAGAGCAAGACGGCAAACATAAGGAATGGAATCTTCTCGTAAATCTTGGCGAACGGTCTAGCGATGAAGTCGATTAAGAACAGTCCACATGCTGCTGCTGGCATTTCCCTGGTCTCCTTGACAATGCTATCGATTATAAGCATCGAAACGGTTAAGAAGAAGTGAAAACCGCTCAGGTTGGGCTTATTATTCTGTAATGCAGTCAAGGGGAACCGTGCGGATATTTATAATCCGCCTGTTCATGCTCGTTTTCGCAAGGTGTTCGAAATGCGACCAAAAGCCGCTAGTGATCAAATTCTTAGTTACGCCAGTACGTGAAGTACTTCTTCCAGTGGTCAACCAGGAAAGGCGCGAGAAGTTCAGGGCACATAACGCAAAGCACGCAAATGACCAAGGCGAGCGTTAAACCGAGGGAAAAAACCCAGATCATGATTCTCGAAAAAACTCCAACTGTCTTGAAACTTACTACCAGCCAAGTTGACGAACATCATCGTTTCGACCCGTTTAAGGTCTGGTTAAGGAAAAAGTTTATTCAGTTTAATGAAACCTGTCTAGTCTGTTTCCAGAAGGGCAAAGTGGGACAGTGAGCCGCTTTCCGTGGCTTGAAACCCTCACGCAAGGCGGGTCCGATCGCTTGAAAACACGAGTGAGCCTCCGGAAAGATAGCGGAAAACTTTCTCCGCAAACGCTGATTTAATCAACGTTTCCGAAACAAAGTGGCTTGCTTTCCAACACCAAAACTGCCGGCAGCCTCCAAACCAGTTCAAAGAAACACTGATGAGCCCAAACGAAAGGGGGTTGACCGATGTTCAACCCCCTTTTCAATTTTTTCTCTTCTCCACGTGGGCGACGCCCGCGCCGAGTCTTAGTTATGGTCGAGTGCTACGTCAACCTGCAATGCACCGGTGCCTTGGAAAACGACCGTTGTTACTGAAGGATCGCCTTCGACGTCCATCGAAATATGGGTCTTCAACAAGTCTTTGGGAGCATTCATTTCAGGATTGAACGAACTTGAACTCGTTCTCGAGGTGCGACGCTTGCTGGAATGGTGCGCAACCGGGGTGGTTGTAACCGCAGAGGCGATCCGTTCCTTATCTCTGTCCTTTTCTTCCTTAACCACAGGCTTCTTCGCTATCACAGGCTTCTTAACCGGCTTTTTCGAACCGACCGAGGATGACGAAGCGACAGCGTCGGCGGGCTTCTTCTCAGCACCAGACGCGGCAAGCAACTCTTCCTTCTCGCCAATCGGTCTGCCGTGCGGCACGCCGTAGGAGACGTAGACCTTAGTCGGAATCAAGTCCTTGCTGCCGCCTTCAGCAGACGCAATCATTACTGGCGCGTTTTGCTGATCGAGGTAAGCGGTGGCATTGATGGGAGCGCGCGAAACAACGAGCGAAAGCTGCTCGGTGCCAGGGTTCTCGTCGAACTGCAGGTAAGTCCCGTCGCCGGGAATCATCACATCGCGGCCATGAGCAACTCGGTTGTCTTCATGCATACGCTCGTTGGGGAAGAGCACAGCACGCTCGCCGCGGCTGCCGTTCTTCAAGAGGACATAAGCGTATCCATCTATATTAGGTATGAGGTGAAAGCGCACCTGATCGCCTGTTTTGAACGGGTACTTGTTGCTGACCTTCATGTGCGCGCCGCCACGCTTCAGCTCGATCCAGTACTGGACGCCAGTATTGGATTCTTCTTTCTGGTTGGTCAGCTGGGTACGAAAGAGGTCTTTCGGACCGGGAACGATTTTGTCAGCCTGCCCCGCCGAAAACGCCGGCAGCGCCGCCGTTATCAAGGCACACAGTGCCACTGGAAGGGTTCTACGGAAATTCATTACTAATCCTCCATCTGCTTTCATTCTTGCACAAGCGATTTATTTATGTAGGACTGCTAGTCGGGTCAGAAAAACCTTGCTGCGCGGGCGGTCCTGGAGCGCTGATGTACTTGAACTTCTCTTCTCTACGGAAAGCAGTCCAGGTTTTAGGAGGTCCGCTTCAATTTCTATTCCATTACTTGGCTCGTGCTGCTTCAAAAACTTCAAAGCGTTCGCAAAGAAGGCATTTGTGGCTTCTTGGTCACCATAGATTGCAAACGGCGTATGGGATGAGACCGCAATGAAAGTTTCGGCGCCCGACGGATCCCCGAGAGCATAACAATCGTGCAAAACGTTCTGCTGCTGTTTCACCTGAATATTGGCAAAACTGGTTTCGAGATTAGATGGGCAGGTGAAATAGTCTCCGGCAGAAAGACTGTATTCCTCGGCGTGCTTTTGCTTCGAATCGCTGGGTGCCGGGGCGCTTTTCGCAGCTAATTTGAGGTCTTTGGCCCCGGCATCGGACTTGCCGCCTTTTGCCGCCTTAGCTGCCGCATTAGCAGCTTCTTCCTTGGCCATATCTTCCTGTGAAGGCGGGAAAAGAGTGTCAATATCGCCGCCGGAACTGGACTGGTGGAAGACATAAATGTAGGAAGGCTCATCCACATTGACTTTCATGTAGAAATTGGTGCCGTTGCGCAGCGTTACGCCCGGTTTGTAACGCTGGAAAACATTCTCCTTGCCGCGTCTCGGGTCGTTGTACTTCCCTTCGAGCGTCACCCATGGGATTTCCGGCTTCATGACGTATTCCGGCGGCAAAATATTGGGCTGAGGAGCACGCGCAAGCACCATTACAGCTCCGGCGCCGATGCCGAGCATCAGTAAGACCATAATCAGCGTGCTGTTCACAAATGCTGCCTTCCGTGGCTTGTACTCGATATCCGAAATCAGTTTTTGACCGCAGGTCTTGCAGAACCGCGAGGACTCCAAGTGCGACGCGCCGCACTTAGAGCAGTTTACACGAGCGACTTCCGAACAGCCGGCTTTTACGGTCGGCGTGCCGGGAGCAGGCTTAGGCAGGTCGATGGCACTCTGGCTGAGTTTGCGAGCCAGCGTTGCCTCCCCGCCCTGGGCGAGACACTGCAAAATAACATCAACCCAGAGCATCTGTTGCAGTCTCGTCCCATCGCTTGTATCAGGCTCTGGAGGCAGAGATCCGCAATGCATACCGATTACGTGACCGTCTTTGAACATAGGACATCCGGACGACTCCGGCGAAAGCACCAGGTTGTGCACGAGGTGATTGGGGTCCGCTTCGCGAAGACTGCCTAAAAGACTGCCTCTCCGCGTGGACGGGCGCCCGTCGGATGGCTCTACCGTAAGACTTTCGATCTCGTCATAGGGCTTGAGCTGAATTTGAACGGCAACGGGGATGGGCGCAGCCGTGCGGTTATACGGGCTGCGGTTCGGTGCTTGCTCCGCAATTTGCGGCGTCTGTCGCAATTCGGCAAGCGTTTGAAAAACCGAATAATCATCCAGTCCGGCCAGGCGCCAAAGCTCATTGGCAGGCGTTGTCCCGTCCAGAACCGGCCAAAGGAGTTTCGCACGCTCGAGCGAATCACCAGTCAATTTGCTCGTGTTGAGTTCTGGTGAAAGCCGCAGCCAAAGCGTCTGCGCCCCACCAATCTCCTGCTGCATCTTGGGCAACTCGTCGTACCGGCGATGCGATTCGATCAAAAGCATGTCCGCCGGGCGCTGAATAGGCCGGCTGGAGAGCCAATCCGGACTCTTCGCAGAACGAAAATGGAAATTTCCGTCCAGTTTGGATTCGAAGATTTGATAGAGCGCATACTCGTTTAAAAGACCGCCGTACTGCGCGTGAAGTATCTTTCCGTCTTGACAAAAGATCCGCGCGATTGTGCGGTTTCGCTCGTCGGTAATGACGAGAATGCCCTCCTTACGGGCGTTTGTTATGGTTTGAATAACCATTGCCAGATCAAGTTCTGAAAGCGAACCACCCATGCCTTGCTCTAGAGAAGCTTGCGGGACGCTGTTCTTCTGAATCAATTTGGCGATCGTATCAATAGATAGATCCGGCAAAGTCGGGCGCGTAATCAGGACTACTGCATTGTTCTTTTGAAGCGAAACTTGCGGAATATAGTCGGTCATGGCTTGGGTAGCCATTTGCGTCGTAGAAGAACGACTAAAGCGCGGATGAAAGAGCGCCTTCGAAACGCCTCGTTCCTCGCCGGAGCAGGGGAAGCGGATTTTCAAAGCCTCGAGGTGATCTGCGAAAAGAATGATGGAGTGAGCGGTTGTGGCTACTTTGTCCCCATCAATGAGCCAGCAAGTCGCCAAAATCTCGTCGTTAGAAGACGTCCGGTCGATGATTACCCCAACCGACCCGGCATATTGCCTGGCTTCAATTTTGGTATTCAGCCCCGCAGCCCCTCGAAGTCAAGATCCGAATCTATCGGTCCAGTGCCCCACTCTGGCGACCGCTCCACCCGTGGGCGACCACAGTCTCCGTATACAGTATAGAAGGCCTTATCTATGTTGGGGGTTGCCGGGCGGAAATTCGTGAAGCCAGGCCGGCGGGCGGCTGCGCAGCTGGACGGGATTGCCACGGACCGGCGATAGCACGGACCGGCGACCGACCAACGCTCGCCACTGACCGGAGCCATAGGGGAGATACCATGCATCGCCCGGTGCGGACGGAACATCATTTGACCAGAGGCGTCGTTTAAACCCTGCCCATTCGCATGGTCCATTCGCCTGGTCCTTTGCTCGGTCGATTTGCTCGGTCCATTTGCCCAGTCCGTTGACCTGGTCCGTTTGCCTGGTCCCTCCTCCGAAGCAGCCGGGAGAGAGCCGGCACGGTAGAACCCTGACAGCGCCTAGATTCTCGGCGGGATGTTTCGAGAGATTAAGGGACTACGTTATAATGAACGTCCGCAGGCGCCGAGACCCCAGGTATATCTGGTAACCTAATGTCTCTCACGCGATGCGGATTCGGGCGCTCGTAGCTCAGTGGATAGAGCCCCCGCCTTCTAAGCGGGTTGTCGTTGGTTCGAATCCAACCGAGCGCGAATTTTTCCCATCGCAAGGGTCATTAGCTCAACGGCAGAGCAGTTGCCTCTTAAGCAATTGGTTCCAGGTTCGAATCCCGGATGACCCACCACTTTCGAAGAGCATCTCAAACGAGATGCTCTTTTTGTTTCACCAGAGTGAACGTTTTCATGAGTTTGCCCAGGAGATTTTCAAGGGTGGTATCAACCTACATCGGTTTCATAACTCCTTAACCATGCCCTGAAAAAATTGCAGGACACTTGCGTGTAGCCAACCTGGAAATTGGTTTTAGAACGATCTTGCGTTTTAACAAACTGGAATCCCGCGTTCTGGTAGCTGAAGTCTTGCGCATCACCTGTAAACTTGCGTTTCAACAAGGAGACTTGCGTACGACTTGCAAAAGGAAATTGATAATACTTAGACCTTCTGTATTTCGCTGCCGCACCGTATATGGTGCTGACGTGAACCTTTCGTTTTTATGTTTGCTCAGACTATCGAAACTAATTTAAGGCGCCTTCTCGGCGCTGCAATAATTTCGCTCACATTGCTGATAGCGACGGCGTCGGACGATCTTTCCAATGCATCAAAAAGACTTCCGAATTCATACCGAAAACAAGGGATTGCGGAGATTTTCCGCAACAGTGAGGACACGTCGAAAACGGCTCCTAATCAGCCTTCAAGCGAAACTTTCAAAAGGCAATTCGGTGGAGATCTTCGCAAAGCTTTCAACCACAAGCTTTTAGAAATTTCGCTTGCCAAGGAGCCTTTTTTGAGGTAAGGTATTCGAGTAACAAATACGCCCGCCCAAGCAACCAATCAAATTGGCTGACAGGTACGGCTAGTGTCCCGCCCGGACCACCATTGCGGATGGCCGAGCAACACCAGAACAGCAAACCGCGAAAGCGGTTGACCTTGCACAGGAAACTTTCGCGGAAACCTGCGTGGGAAACTGACAAGAATCCCAACACAGAACTGCACAGTTCATATGCATCCCTGGTTCTCCGGCATCCCGCAGTTCTTCTCTCTGCCCAATCCCTATCTGACCTAATCCAGGTGCCCCGGCATCTCGTTTTAATTCGCCACCACTATGAGGTCCATCATGTTCAAATGGAACCCACACGTGACGACTCGAGAATCACTGACGAAGGATTTTCTTGCTTCGCTTGTAGTTTTTCTTATGGCAATGCCGCTTTGCTTGGGCATCGCGCTCGCATCAGGCGTGCCAGTAGAAAAAGGAATTCTCACGGGAATTGTCGGCGGCTGCATAATCGGTTTCATCACCGGCAGCCCTTTGCAAATTAGCGGACCGGCGGCCGGTCTCACCGTACTTGTATATGAAATTGTCAGCAACCATGGACTTGCTGGACTCGCAATAATTCTGGTATCTGCGGGACTCTTGCAACTCTGCATGGGTTTTGCACGCATCGCTCAGATTTTCCGCGCGGTATCACCTGCAGTGATCAACGGAATGATGTCCGGCATCGGCATCACTCTAGTGCTCAGTCAACTCTATGTAATAGGTGCGCTTCATCCGAAAGCGCACGCACTGCACAACATCAAACACCTTCCGGATTTGTTCGCCAATCTATGCGACCCGACAACAACGGCACTGGAGTCCGTCAATATTGGCGTACTCACGATTGTAGTGCTTGTCTTGTGGAGGAAGTTCGCCAAGGGCAAACTCGCATCCATACCAGGCGCATTGGTGGCAGTAGTCGCAGCAACGATGACAACCACGCTATTGCATCTGCCTCTGAAAACGATTCCTCTGCCGGATAGCATTTTCAGCGGAATTCAATTTTTAGACCTAGCGACCGTTTCAAAAATGGACCCCTGGGCTATCGCACGCTTCTCTATTGTATTGGCGATCATTGCCAGCGCCGAAACTCTGCTCAGCGCAGCTGCAGTAGACAAGCTGCACCGCGGACCCAGAACAAAATACGACAAAGAATTGATCGCGCAGGGTATCGGCAATACTATTTGCGGACTCATTGGCGCATTGCCGATGACAGGCGTCATTGCACGCAGCAGCGTCAACGTGATGAGTGGCGCAAAGACAAATCGCTCTGCGATCCTGCACGGCATTTGGCTGTTGATCGCGGTCGTTGCCATCCCCGGTGTTCTTCGAATGGTGCCGATTGCGACCCTCGCTTCGCTGCTCTTGTTCACCGGGTTTAAGCTCATCGACTTTAAAGCGATTCGCAAACTTTGGGACTTCGGACCTCGCCTTGTTGGTGTTTACGCCATCACTACTATCGCCATCGTCGCCACGGACTTGCTTGTAGGGGTTGCCCTTGGCGTGGCGCTTTCAGTAATTAAACTCGTCTACACCATGACGCGTTTGAACATAAGTATCGATCAATCCGAAAACAAATCCATATTGCACTTGCGCGGAGCAGCAACATTTTTGAGCTTGCCCCTCCTGGCTGACGCACTAGATTCGGTGCCAGCAAATACAGAGTTGCATGTTTGCATGGACGAACTAGATTATGTCGACCATGCGTGCCTCGAGCTGATCATGGACTGGGAGAAACAGCACGAATCCACCGGCGGAACGCTTGTTATGGATTGGGGCGAATTGCGCGCCATGTTCAAGAGCAAACGCCGCGCCCGCCACATTCGTTCGGCACCGTCAGCCGGACCAACTCCTGTCCACGGACACGGCACCACACAAACAAAACCCGAAACCGCCGCCGTCTAGCGTGGGGTGGGCGATGTTTAACCAACTCGACCGAAATTAGCACTTGCCGAGAAACTGCTTCAATTCCTCAACATGCTCTTTGTCGGCGGAGCGGATTTTCTCGAGAACTGCAGTCAGTTCTTCACACGGTTGCGCATCAAGCAGATATTTGTCATAGGCTTGAAGAGCCTTACACTTTTCTTGAATAACAGTGATGACATCAAACTGCATATCGGAGATTGGATAAAAACCTTCTCCCTTGTTCGGTTTTACGCCTTCTTTATCGTTGTTGTTATTTTTTTGCTGCGATTGATTTTCGTTTTGCTTTGATTGACTATCTTGAGACTTATTCACTGTATTTGTCATCGTACTCCCCTCACTTCGCGTCGGGCTCTAAATTTCAAACTGCACTCTGTTTTTTATGCTTGGTTCTACCAGGAGGACAAACGGAAAGCAGCTAGGTTCCTAATTTCAGAAGCGAAATTTACGTTTGCAATCTGACTAAACAGGAACTGAGTAAGCCCTCTGCGGTCTCCTAAACAAGACAGAAAGGAGACTATTTTATGAACATAAAAAGTGTTGGAGATGCAGTCAGTGCAATGATGGGCGAGCCTGAAATTGTCACTATGCTGAAAGAAGACCACCGAAAGGTCGAAGGACTTTTTGCTGAGTTCGAAAGTGCACGTACTAGCCGCCAACGTAAGAGTTTGATCGACAAATTCGTCACCGAGCTCACAATTCACGCCACTCTTGAGGAGCAGATCGTCTATCCTCCGATTATGCGGGAGGAAGAAGATGGAGCCAAAGAAGCCTATGAAGAGCACCATGTGGTGAAGGGGCTGCTTCGAGAGTTGTCGAAGATGGACGGCTCTGAGGAAAACGTGAAGGCAAAGGTGAAGGTGCTTTCTGAGCTCATTCAGCATCACGTAAAAGAGGAAGAGGGCGAACTTCTTCCAAAATTAAAGGAAACGGGCGAAGACCTCGATATGATGGCGGAGACCGTCAAGAAGCATAAAATGCGTATGCTGAACAAGTCCAAGACCACGGCGGTCAAGCACAGAAAAGCTAGCTAGCGCCTATTTGAAGGCACAATGGGTCGGAGCATAAGCTCCGACCTTTTATATTGAATGCTCATGGGGAATATAGGTAAAAACCGAGAGCCTGCTGCCATGTTCAAGTTCTTCCAGAATCGTGCATCGAAAAAGAAGAAATCGAAAGGCGACATGAAAAGCGAGCTGAAGAAGACAGAGCTCGAATTAGATCCGCAGACAATTTCTTCTGAAACCAAAGCAAAGCGTTGCCCAAAGTGTAACCGCTTCTTCGCTGTGCAAGCTGTAATCTGTGATTTTGACTCCACGCTTTTGATGCTGACAAAAAACAATGAGGTTGAGTTAGCCAAGCCAATTACGGGATCACGACTCGATGGAAACATTATGGAGGTTCTGTGTTCGAGGAGATTAGGCAAAGGAAATTTGTGCGATGTGTACGAAGCTTTCGACACCAGCACCCAAGATCGTTATGTCGTCAAAGTCTTATCTGAGAGTCTAGTCTGGGACAGCAAATCTGCAAAACGATTTGTGCAAGGAGCAAAGGCGGCGCACTCATTAGAACACGAAAACATCGTCAGAACCCATTCAATTGGAACTGTCAGAGCGGAAAGAGGGAAATCACAACCTTTTGTTGTCTGCGAGTACTTGGAAGGCAAACAACTGAATGAGCTGATTACAAAAGAAAGTCTGCCTTCGGTCGCTGAGGTTTTGGACATCTTTGATGGTGTTTGTGCCGCCCTGGAGTACGCGCACGGACAAGAAGTCGTGCACGGAGATTTGAAACCGACCAATATTTTTCTGGCAACGACAGGCGGCAATGTAGTCCCGAAGGTAAGCGATTTCGCTGTTGCAGAGCGTCTCTTCCGCGAACTCGAGTGGGATAAGGTTTGCACAATGACGACGAGCATTTACGGATGCTCAACTTACCTTGCGCCGGATTTTATAGATGCTCGCTTGCCGACGGCAGTATCAGACATATATTCTGTCGGTTGCATGATGTATGAATGCCTTACAGGAGCACCACCATTCACTGGTGGCAATGATTTCGTTGTTATCCTAGCGCATAGAGACGCGCCACCCAAACCGTTCGCAGCAGATTACACGCCAAAAGAAGTAGCAGATCTCGTGTTGAAAGCGCTGGAGAAAGACCCACGCAAACGCTGGCAGTCAGCGGGTGAAATGGGTCAAGCGATCAGGGCTGCAAAGAAAAAGTATCTGACTATGAGTTAGTGCAACCATCTGTTTGCGCTAAGAGCTACGAATGCAGACTAATTTCTAAACTCATCAGTAATTTAGGAACTTGCCTCTCGCATCGACGTCAGCACACTATCTACAAAAGAAGAGAACAAAGCAAAGCGGCTGTGAGAGCCGAAAACATGAACGGAAGCTCCTACCAAGAAGTTTCCGGTTCTTCAGAGGCGACCTGGGCCGCAAACCCCGGTCGCCTTCTAATTTACTACCGATTTACTCCGGAGAGGTTTTGGCAAGGGCAGACAAGAGTCGTAAACCAGAACAAAACAGACCATACGACAAGTAAAAGTCGAAAGGCAAGCACATGAATATAGAAACACCTCAAAACCAAATGTTGCTTCGCTTACCTACCGAGGAATGGCAAGCCGTTGCACCTCATCTAGAGTTGTTAGGTTTCAACATCAAACAACCGATCTTCGAGAACGGCAAACCTCTCGATTTTGTGTATTTCCCAGAGAGCGGTGTTGAATCCATAGTTGCTATTGTGGAGGAGAACGAACTCATCGAGGTAGCAACTGTAGGCAAAGAAGGCTGCGTAGGCATTCCAGTAATTTTCGGAGCAGAGTCAATGACTGGGATGTGCTTCTGTCAAATTCCAGGGCCGGTACTCAGACTTCCCACGGTGGAGTTCAAGCGACTTTTGAAAACGCTCCCGACATTTGCAGACCTTATGAATAAATACGCGCAGTCGTTGTTTAACCAAACTGCTCAAAACGCCGCGTGCAATCGTTCGCACAACGTGGATTCGCGATGCGCGCGCTGGCTCTTGTTCTGTCATGACAGAATGGATAGAAGAAGTTTTCCACTTACTCAAGAATTCCTTGGACAGATGCTGGGTGTTCGTCGCCCAGCTGTAAACGTAGCTGCCAGCACGCTGCAGAAAGCCGGCTTAATCACATATGTACGAGGAATTGTCACTATCACGGATAGAGAGGGGTTAGAGGCAGCAAGCTGCGGTTGTTACCGAGTCATCGTTGATGGTTTTGAAAGTCTATTTGGTAAGGAGCCAAGCATTTTCTCCCCACCCGCGGAGCCATCTTCATCTAATGACTCAGTCCTTGCGACCGAGCCATAGATGAATGTTTCTCCATGCATTAAGCTGCGCGAGTAGCAGACTCAGCATTGGGAGTGATGACTACCTTGGTGCACATATTGTCTCGCTTCGCAAACATTGAGTACGCATCTGGCACTTCATCAAGGGTGATTCGATGCGAAACTATCTCACGCGGGTCGATCTCATTATTGATGATCTTTTGCAGCAATGGCTGCATATACTTCTGCACGTGAGTCTGACCCATCTTCAAGTTCACTCCTTTGGCAAAAATTACGCCGAGCGGAAAAGCATTTAGAGTGCCGAGGTAGACGCCAGGAATGGAAATTGTCCCTCCAGGGCGGCAACATTTTATTGCTTCTCGTAGGGCATGAGATCTGTCGGTTTGCAAATGCATGACTTGCATTGCGCCATCCATTACGGCATCTACGGTGTGCCCGTTAGACTCAAATCCGACTGCTTCAATACAAGCATCAGGTCCTCTACCGTTGGTTAGGGACTTCAGTGAATCAAAAACGTTGACTTCGGAAAAATTAATTGTATGCGCGCCGGCACTTGCTGCAAGTTCCAATCTCGACTCATGCTCGTCGATAGCAACCACGCGTTCTGCGCCCAACATGAAAGCACTGCGAATAGCGAATTGCCCTACTGGTCCGCATCCCCATACGGCTATTGTTTGACCTGCTTTGATATCACAATTCTCTGCCGCCATATAGCCGGTAGGAAAAATATCTGAAAGGAAGAGAGCGTGCTCTTCTGAAATTCCTTCAGGCAAAACGCACGCGCCAACATCCACATGCGGAACGCGCACGTATTGAGCTTGTCCACCAGGAAAACCGCCATACATGTGCGAATAGCCATATAGCCCGGCGGTTCCATAGCCGATTAAAGCCTCCTGCTGATGCGCATTCGGGTTAGTTTCACTGCACAAAGAGAACATCTCCTGCACACAATAGAAGCACTTACCGCAGGAAATCGTAAATGGAATTACAACTCTGTCCCCAACCTTGACGCGTGTAACGTCGGCACCAACCGCTACGACTCTACCCGCAAATTCGTGGCCGAGAATATCACCATGTTCCATCGTCGGCACAAAGCCGTTGTACAAGTGCACATCAGATCCGCAAATCGCAGAGGAGGTGATCTCTATAATTGCATCTCTGGGTTGTTCCAGTGTCGGGTCCGGCACATTGTCGACTTGGACTTTGTGCTTTCCTTGCCATGTTATTGCTTTCATACTTTCACCTTTGCGCGCTACTAAATTTCTTTTCGTAAAAACGATAGGAGAGAGACAAAGGTATAAAAACTTAGTTCCTATTGATTCAGGAAATAGGAGCAATATAAAAACAAGCTTGAAAGTCCGCATTACCAAACGATTTAAGATTCAAGAAAGACATTCTAAAATGGAGAAGAGCCGCTTTCTCAAGCGGCTCTTCCCTGAAACGTTTCGGCGTCGATCGAAACGTTCATATCCGTGGTTTTACAGCGTTTTTCTCGATTCTTCGTTTCTGCGTGATAAGACCGCTGCCATCATATGTAGTTCCCTGTAGACAAAAAGAAAGGAGTGCAATGCACTCCTTTTCTTTTCTCCCTGGGGTCGGGATAAACTTATACAGCCACCTGATCGTCCTGCGACCAATTATTGAGCGGGACTATGTTTTCGCTGTTCTCGAAAATTAAATGAAAGGAATCGTTTAAATCAGCAGACTGCTGCGTGTCGGTCGAGTCTTCACTGTATGGATAGAAATTCGGCAGAGCAGAGGTGGCATCGATTTTTTCAAACCAACTTTTTCTTTTCATAGACGTTATTTTTTCCCTCCAGCCTTTAGTATGACAAAAACAGACGACAACTAAAAACCTATATTGGGTGATACCTCGACTGGTGGCGAGTGCCTCCGAACACTGGAAACTCCGCGCCCCCTAGAGATACATGTTCATTCGGCACTTCAAAATCGTGTCTTAAATTCGTCTATACCAATTGTTATTTAGCAATAAAATAGCTTTCCATCACCTTTCTAATCAATAGATCGACATTTACCATTCACCATAAATGGTGGCAGAATTCAAAATAAACTGATGCTGCGTCGCCGATCTTGCTCCGGGGCTTAAAATCACCTTGCTCAGCGCTGGTCCCCCGATGGTCTATACTAAGGCCGACTGGGGAAATTCGATGTTTCTGAGAATCTTGCCGATTTTTGGCATTCTTTTGTGTGGCATGACCACAGCTCCATGCTGCGCAGAGACTGAAACAGACGCCGCAGTAACCGTCGAAGCGACGCCTGCATCAGCATCAGCGCCAGCATCAGCACTTACACCTACACCTGCAACCCACTCTTTACAGCCAGCACAAAACAAGGTTTCAACTTCCAAGACCGAAGCCAAGACCAAAGTTCTACGGAGACGTATTTCCGTAGATAAAAGAGCACAGGCACAAGACGGCGCAGCTCAAGACGGCGCAGCTCAAGATGGCTCCAGTTCTGATGCCCCGAGTTCGGCTGCATCCAACACCGATGGACGAGCACAACCTTCAGCCCCTTCAGCACGTAATCATCGCGACTATAACGCCCCGATTAAGGGTTTTCACCCTATCAGGAGGATGTTGAGACCAGTCTGGAGACTTCGACAAGAAGCAAAGGAGCTGGATGACGACCTTATCAGTTTGCAAAAGCCCATGAGCAAGCTCGAACCAGCATTCAATAAGCTCGACGACCAAATGAACGGCTTGCAGGGCGAATTGAAGACAATGGGCGGTGAGCTCAACTCTGTAAATAGCAATCTGCATCGCCTGACGCACGATCTTTCGGGACTGAAAGAATTGTCTCCTGAGCTCAAGAGCATGAACAAGCAGCTTGAAGGTCTCAGCGGGTTACGCGGAGATCTGCGCGACATCAAAGGTGTGCGCGACGACATTCGTGAAGCGACATCGCACATGCACAAACTGCACGGACCACTTGCAGAAATTAAAGAACCGCTGACGTCAGTGACGAAGCCGCTCGCAACTGTTGAAGGGCAACTCAACACGGTAAACGGAAAGGTCGTTCACGTGCACAAAGAACTCGTGCAAATGGAGTCGCAAATTAGTGAATTGATCACGCAGATGAAAGGTTTGCGCGCCCCTATGAACGGTGTTTCATCGCCCCTAACGGAAGTGCGTGGGCAGCTCGATTCTCTCAATAAATTACTAACAATCATCTTGATTGCCGTCGCAGCAGTTGCCGTGGGCGTTTTCGCGTTTGGACTTTTCGTAGTCGGAGTTGCTTTCAAATTGAGAGGCAGGATCGGCAACTTGCTCTCCGATAGAATGCGCGAGTGATTCTAATGCGCATCTGCACCAAATTAATGCAGTCACGAAGTCCATTAAAACTGCGTCACGCGGGAACTTTTCATGCTCACTAACACTCTGGCAATATCACCTGGACAAAGTCTGTCTGCCTTTGCAGAATGACCCTAGCGGCAGTAATACGAGATTGCGCAAACGGCTCCCGCACCCGTTACCTCACTGTTCACAATTCCAAGGTAAGTTAAGTTTACTAATCTAGTTTTGCGTCATGGAAAAACCTGTTTTACTAGTCGTAGAGGACAATACCGTCAATCAGATGGTCGTTCGCGCTCTGGCAGAAAGGTATGGCTACGAGGTTATAGCCGTTAAATCAGCGCGCGAGGCCCTGGGGCTCTTGGAAAGGCAAGAGAGGCGATTTAGCGCGATTCTGATGGATGTGAACATGCCCATCATGAACGGCATCGAATGCACGATGGCAATTAGAGAATTAGAAGCCGAGCAAGAATGGCGAACCCCTATTATTGGCGTTTCGGCTCACAGCGCGGAGAGCTGTAGAAGGCAATGCCTTGCAGCAGGTATGGACGACTATTTATCGAAACCGTTTGACCCAAACGTGTTCCGAAACACATTAAGCCAGTGGATTCCGCGTTCTGAGATGCAACATCTTCGAGATTTCCATTCGAGTGAGAATGGCAGAGAAAGCGCCTAAACTGAACTGTCAGATCTACCCAATAACGGTGACCCTGTCTAACGGCTAACATTCCTCTCAACTATTTTTGCAAGTCTGCAAGTGAACAATCTACCGCTTACGTCCGTAAGGCGACAGATAGAAGTGACGCAGTTGCCGAAACACTCTAAGTGGACGCGCACTGTATTTGGTACTGCGCAAAAAACGCTGGCACTCAAATGATCTCGTCAAAAGGCGTCAGCAGCAGGATTTTCCAAAATCAATCCCGACTCAGTCTTGTACACGCCTTTCATAATCCTCGTGACTTTTTCGTTCTTGCTTGTAACTAAAAGCTCACCGAATTCGGATATAGATTTGCAATCTTTTGGTCTCAAGCGCAGCAACTGGTGCGTTTGATTCTTCGCGTCGGTAGCAGCGAACTTTGCTATACACACAAAAACCCGGTCATCTATGACGCGCAAAACCTTTTTCTTCTGCCTTTTATTCAAGCCTCTAGCGCTACGGACCCAGTTTTGTACCAACCAACCAGGCAAAGACAGATCTCGAGCCACTGCAGCGGCAGTCATTCCGCCATCAACCCTTGCAACGGCATCATTTTTGAATTCAGGATCGAATTTAAGCTGTTTTTGATTCTGCATATTCGTTACCCTAATAGCTTTATACCCGTCTCTGATCATGTATGGTGATCCTTTCGGGTGATGTTTATCCCGCGATATAGTGAAACACTGTAGAAGGCACGTACCGTGGATGAGGTATCCAGATGCGGATCTTTATCGTTGATGACTGCGAGATTCTGAGAATGTCTCTAGACATCATGTTTCGGGCAGAAAACGGCGTCGAAGTCGTCGGGGTTTCGGACAGTAGAGATGCGGAGCTGATTCAACGAATTACAGGTTCACGCTGCAATACACTTCTGGTAGGACTCAGGCTGGGGCGGGCATGCGGGCTGGACCTTGTACGCAAATTGCGACAAACCAATTCAGCAGTGTGTGTGGTGATGCTCGGATATTCGACTGACCTCGGCAACATATCGCAAATGCATGACGCCGGAGCTGACGATTTCGTCTCCATCGCATCGAGCAATGCAGAAATAGTGACAAAAGTCCTGCAGGCTAATAGAAACGGACATATCACTGATTTCTCGGTAACTACCAGCTACGATCGGCTTCCTCTGAGTCCCTCGTAGAAAGCTTAGTCAAACCGGGGGCTTTAGGTCTCACTGCTGAAGCTTCTTGGGTAGCCCCATCTCCGCCAGAGCCGACCGAATTTCAGACATAAGCCGCGGCATGTCGAATTTGTGCATGTAAATAAAACGATGAGCGCCCAAGATGTCGGCAACCTGTCTGATAGATGACAAACATTGCTCACCGACGGCTCCAGGCTCCGCGGCCATCAACAGGACTGGAACATCGTTATGTCTCGGGTCTTGCCTGATACTTTTCAGCAGCTCAAAGATACTGTCATGCTCGAGAAACGCTTCAGCGACAATGACATCAACGTTATCCTTGGTTGCAAGAAAAACTCTTGACTCTTCCACTGTGGTAACTACAACCACTTCCTGACCGGCGTTTTTGCACTCTTGTTTGACTTGTTGCATGTAACCAGCCGGCCCATCTATGAGCATAATCCGGTAATTCTCTTCGGGCTCCGGATTCTTTCCCTGTTCGATTACTGTCATCAACGCATTCTCCACCTTCGAGATGCTGACTCCAACTGCTGACTTCGAGTGGGAATCAAAGTGCCAATTGACTTCGATATATTTCAAAATTGAAATGAAGTGCGAACGAATCTCCGAGGATTACTCGTTCATTCGCTTCGTTGCTTCGGCAATCTAAGGATAAATTTGCATTCGAGATTGTCCTCAAACCGGAAGAGAAATTCTCCTGAATGCGCCTCTGCAATTGCTTTGCAGAAGTGCAATCCTGTCTCGGTGGTAGGAGGAAGCCTCTCAAACGGATCTTAGCGAATCTGCAAGGTACCCAAAGCTTCGAAAGACTACCACTCAATTGAGGTAACCCTCGTGCATGAGCAGCGGGGGTTAACCATATACGCGTGACCATAATAACGCTTTACGGCAACGCGTGACCAAGCCCTATCCCGAGTCTACAAATGTTCGCCGATTGAAATCAACGAGACATGCGCTGTGGAAATCCACTGTTGTGATACAACCTCGTGTTTGGCACAATGAATGAGTAGGGCATCGCAAACGAATCGTGCGATTGCAATGACTTTGCACCTCCTGGTGCGGCTTTGCTGTGCTTCCAAGTTGGAGATTTAAAATGAATGGTATCGTAAAACCTCTTTTCGGCGCAGCCGCTGAGAGAAAACTGACACTCAGCACCTCAGAAAAGAAGTTCACTGATATGACCGATCAGGAGCTTATTGCTTGCTGCCAAGCCAGCAGACAGGGAGCGATCGATGTGCTGCTCAAAAGACATAAATCAACTCTCAATGCGATGGTTCGCAAGCGCTTTCCTGAGCTTCAAGATATTTCCGACGTCGTGCAAGAAGCACAGATAAGAGTGTGGAAATCAATTGGTCAGTTGAGAAATAGTGATTCCTTCAAAGGCTGGCTTGGACAGATGGTAACCAACCTCTGTTACGACGAATTGAGAAAGAAGATTCGAAATAATGATGTTGTGTCTCTGGATGAAACATATGAGTCGGACGATGGTAACAAGCTTGAAAGATTTGTGGTTGACTCAGGCAATCAGCCTGACAAAGACTTTCAGCAAAAGGAACTATTCATCGCTCTCGAGGGCGCGCTTAAGAAAATTCCTGTTGCTTTCAGAGAGTCAGTGCTCCTACGAGAAGTGGATGGTCTTTCGTACGAAGAGATAGCAGTCATCACCAACTCTGAACTCGGAACCGTGAAGTCGCGAATCTCTCGCGCCAGGACAAAGATTCAAAAGCAAATGGTTGACTACTTGAACGAAGCAGCTTAGGAGCAGGATGCTCAACACTATAAAGAAGCGATGCCCTTAACGGCATCGCTTTCTTTTACATTGCATTCAGTCCCTAATGGACTTAGGCAAGTTGCTTCAATCGCCGGAAAGAAGCTTCAGAGACTGAATCAGGTGAGCCGTTCTGACGTTCCACATAGTATTGAGCCAAATCTCTCCAGCAAGACGAACTCACAGAAACGGCCAGGTTGTGGATACGCGAACACTTGGATGCCGCGGACACGGCAGCCCTCATCTCTCCCTCGTACAGAGTTTGTCCGTCGACTTCAACCGTCCATAGCTCTTCCTTTCGCTGAATAAGTACGAGAGGCTTAGACATATCATTCCCCCACATGAGACTTCATACGCCGAGGACAGATGGCTGTGACAATTGTTCCAGCTTACCTCCAATTTTTAGAAATGCATAAGAGAAAAACGTTTCATTCGTGACAATATGAAAAAATCCAGTTAGACGATAGTCTAAGACCGCTCAAAACACTTGTGCCACTAGCACTGCGGAGCGCCAACAGTCATGCGCTTCTACTAAGACGTACCTCACTAGCGTGATTTCTTTTAGATAGACACTCGACTTCCGTCCTAGTCATCCGTCTACAACACTTTGCGGTCGAGGTTATGCCGTCATGAAAGTTGCAGAATACAGCAGGCTAAATGACTTGGTTGAAGAATCAATCGAGTTAGCAGATATTGCCAATTGTCTTTAGCCTGCGTCTGCAGAAACAAATTATTGCCACCATATACGATGCCCTGCGATTCAAGTTTAAGGCATCTATTTGTCCTTAGAGACTTTTCGCCGTTTTCTGGGTGGATTAGTTCTCTGAACTTCTTTGGTTATTAACTGGGCGAGAGCAACAGCTTCTAGAAACTCCTTTGCGTCTCTTCCATAAAAGAGCCTCCTCAACCCAACGGCTTGAACCGCAAAATTCATTGCTAGAGGAAAGTTCTTATTTCGAAAATGCATTTTCGCCAATTTAAAGAGTTCATCGCCTCTAACACCAGAATCTGCTGATTCCGACAATCTGGCGACTATTCGCGTTTGCTCTTCAATAGCGGCTTCCAAATCGATGTCAACCGAAGCTTCTATCTCATCAGCAATTTCCGGCAGAATAACTTTGGTCAATTTCATTTTTGATTTCTACTCCTGCTGAAGCTTCAGACTTCTGTAAAGTCCGCTGGTTCACTATTGGCAGTCACCTCATAGCCTATAGACGTTATACCTGATACAGGTAACTATTGAAAGATCATATTAGGAACCCAGATAAAATGGTGCGGTCCATACATCAGATGGAGGCATATTTATGAATAGTAGAAACAAAGAAAAATGTGTGCAGGCGAGCTTGCCGAACTTATATGAATACAAAGAAACCTTTGAGTCTGGAGGTGTAGAAATCATAAGTCCGCAAGGCGACACAGAAGAGATGCATTGCGAAGATGGATCGTGCGCAATTTCGATGGTGTTAGCGAGACGAATGAAATTAATAAGCAATTCAAAAGCGGCGTAGACAAAAATGCGCAACCAAAGTCTTGGTCGCGCATTTACAAAAATAAGATTCTGACTGCATTTTATGCATCAAATCCCTTTCTCAGATGCAATCCAGTCTTCTTAGGACTCGACGAACTGAATCAGCAGAATTAATCAGCTACAGCACCTTTATTTTCCTGCTCGCTGTCTTCTTCCATTTTCTTCTGCAGTCTTTTTTCATCAGTGTCTTCTGAATTTGAAGAAGCAGCTGGATCGGCGCAAGGGCACTTCTCATCAGCTTTATCACTATCCATCTGACTTTCATTCGGTTCACTCTTGTTCATGGTTCTATCGCTCTCTTTGTGAGTTACATGAGTCTAGAATGAACTTTATTGAAATAGTTCCTATTTGGATGCGTCAAGGCAACATCAGCTAGCACCTATAAACTCTCAAATAAAAAAGCGCCGGTCCTGTCCACCAGCGCTTTTCCTTCACTTAAGGGTCGACAATATCTACTTAGGCATCTTAACTTTCGGCTCTCTATCCCACAATCTGACAGCTCTGCAGTTGGCAATGAAAGTATCTGCATCCTTGCTGCCAGACATGGCGACAAAACCATTGTCGATGGATTTGCCCAGACCAGCCTTGTCAAACAAAGCAGTCGCGGGCTCGTTATACGCGATGAACTTCAAGTGCGCGTAAGCATCAGAGACAAAGTCCTTCGCTGATGCGTCGCTAGAGAGCTTCTCTGCACCTTCTGGGGACAGTAAGACTGCCACAGCATCGAAGAGCACCGACGGTCCGCCGCCAACCTTATGGTTAGCTTTCACGTGCGAACCGTCACTCAAATCCACACCGCCGATTGTAGGTGCAATAACTTCTACAGATGTGCCTTCAGCGGCTGCCGCTGACTTCAAAGCTGCAAACAATTTCGCATCAGCGCCATCACTCAAGAGAACACCAATTTTGCGTCCTTTAAAGCTATTAGGTCCATTTTGAATGATGCTTAACTTCGGAGAAGGTGGAAGGTCCTTCGTTGGACGAGCAGCTTTGGCCGGCGCGGGCAGATTCTTCATTCCCAGTCCGGCTGCCACTGTTTGAGCGAGCCCTTTGTCAATATTCTCCAGGTGAGCAACGATGCGTTCTCTGATCGACTCTTTCTCGACTTTCGAAAGTTCGAAAATTAGAGCATCCGAAATATGATTTTGCTCCGTCGGTGTTTGGCTGATGTAGAACTGCCTTGCCTGGCTGTAGTGATCAGCAAAGGTTTCCGAACGCGATCTTGTCTTTGTGCCCTGAAGCGGCTCAGGGAAAGATTGGAGTCCAACATCAGGAACTTCTCTCGGACCGCCCCATGAGTTGGGTTCGTAATTAATGCGTCCTTTGGGATTGACCATCGTCATGTGTCCGTCTGACTGGAAATTGAAGAATGGACACTTCGGAGCGTTGATTGGAATTTGCGTGAAGTTGGGAGAACCCAGTCTTTTCAACTGAGTATCCAAGTAAGAAAAATTCCGGAATTGAAGGAGCGGATCGTTCGAGAAGTCGATGCCGGGCACAATGTTCTGCGTGCAAAATGCAACTTGCTCTGTTTCGGCAAAGAAGTTGTCTGTATTTCTGTTCAGCACCAAACGACCAACCTTCTGAACCGGAACCAATTCTTCCGGAATCATTTTGGTGGCATCCAAAATATCGAAGTCGAACTTCTTGACGAAGTCATCGTCCACAAGTTGCATGCCAAGTTCCCATTCGGGAAAGTTACCTTGCTCAATCGCATTGTACAAATCACGGCGATGGAAATCCGGATCGGCTCCATTGATTTTCACTGCTTCGTTCCACAATACTGATTGCAAGCCAAGTTTTGGCTTCCAGTGAAACTTTACGAATGTACTCTTTCCTTGTGCGTTAATCAGCCGAAAGGTGTTGACACCAAACCCTTCCATGAAGCGGAAGGATCTCGGAATGGCTCTGTCAGACATCGCCCACATGATCATGTGCATCGATTCCGGCATCAGTGAAATGAAATCCCAAAGGTTGTCGTGCGCTGTTGCAGCTTGAGGAATTTCGTTGTGTGGTTCAGACTTAGCGGCATGAACCAGGTCAGGAAACTTGATGCCATCTTGAATGAAAAATACAGGAATGTTGTTGCCGACTAAATCCCAATTGCCTTGCTTGGTGTAAAACTTAGTGGCAAAACCACGTACATCGCGTGCAAGATCGAAAGAGCCTTTTTGACCAACGACTGTAGAAAACCTAACGAATACAGGTGTTTTCTCACCAGCTCTTTGAAAAATGTCCGCTTTAGTGACATCCGACAAAGGCTTGTAGTTCTCGAAGAAACCATGAGCACCAAACCCTCTCGCGTGCACAACTCTCTCAGGAATACGCTCATGATCGAAGTGGAAAATCTTCTCTCTTGCCGGCATGTCTTCCATTAAGGTAGGACCGCGCGACCCCGCTCTTAGAGAGTTTTGATCATCTGAAATCGGCACACCTAACTCGGTAGTCATCGGTGGCAAATTGACGTTTGTTTGATGAAGCTCACCGCCCTGACCAACTGTTGCCGGCGGTTCTCCCGCAGCTTGGGTGCCTTTGTCAAACTCCGTGAGCCCTGATACATCTTTAGCAAATGACACTGTTTGAAGACAAAATGTCAACGCGAAAAGTATCGCAGTAAATTTCAGCCTTGATTTGTCGTATTTCGTGAAAAACATTCTGAGCCCTTCCTTCGGTGACGGGACCACGCATAAAACAGCCAAACACAATGCTGCAAATAATAGGCCACCGTTTGCGTGGAGTAACTAAAATAGGCGATAGTCGAACAAAACTTAGTCTACTTACCGCGGTAACACGAGTGAGATCCGCAATGCTCGCTGCATGATCGACGTTAATACTTTCGAAGCGTAGGGGCGCGTTGCACAGAAGCGTAGGGGCGCGTTGCACAGAAGCGTGGGGGCGCGTTGCACAGAAGCGTGGGGGCGCGTTGCACAGAAGCGTGGGGGCGCGTTGCACGCGCCCACTTCAAATCGCTCCCTTCAGAACCCGTAGCGGCGCATAGAATGCACCGACTACAGGTCCGAAGCTTTGATGCTACGCAGATCTTCTCTTTCCGCCGCGGCCCTTCGCCGAACTACGCTTAGCTGCGGGCTTCTTAGCTGGAGCGCGTTTCGTCTCGAGAGCTTTAAGTTGAGGAATCTCCTCTGCTTCTTCAGCTTCCTCCTCTTCTCCCTCTACTCCCTCTTCTCCCTCATCACCAATTGCGAGCGTCGCCTTCATGGTCGGCAATGGCTCTGCCATTAGTTCTTCCTTGCGAGATTGAACCTGTTCAGCCAGTTCTTCAAGATCAGCTCCGCTTTCACGCAGCTTCTTGAACATCTCCTTCTCTTCTTCGCGCACATGGTGTTTCACCAACTCACAAAGGACAGTTACTTTCGAGTCAAGCTCTTCGTCGTCACCAGTCATTTCGGACAGTTCGGCCATCAAATACTTGACCATCTTGTGTTCAACTTCGGCTTCACCAACCAGCTCATCGCCTTCTTCAGCGTCTTCTTCCACAGCCGGGTATACAACTTCCTCTTCCACTTTCGCGTGAACGTGCAATTCGGTGAGAATCTGTTTTACAAGATCTTCCTTCTCAGCCTCATCTTCCGATTTTGAAAACTGAAAAAAGAGCTCCGACACCTTCATATGGTCCTGATGTAGTAACTCTGTTACATCCATCGCGGTTTTCGCTTTTCCTCTAGTCATTTACATACACCTCCTTGCAGGTATTACTCCCTCTAACGGGCCTGCATTCGAGACACACTCCCTTAGCATTGGTTCCTAAAAAATTGAGCTAATTAGCAAATAGGAATGAGTCTCAATAACGGCTCCCCAGCTTGACTTTCAGGGCAAACTTCCCTAACAAACTGAACGGCACATCAAAAAATGCCAGCATGTGAGCATTTAAGCGACCAAACGACAGGCCAGTTT
>DTSE01000198.1:25547-33755 GCA_012965515.1 Candidatus Melainabacteria bacterium
CACTAAATCGAGGGATAGCCTCTTCAACCCACGAATGACGCTACTTGCGGCACTAACTGGGACGATAGTAGTGAGGGGCAAGACAGCGCTAACGAGCGCTCGGTGATGTATTTCAAGGAAGTGTGTGGTGAATATCGAAAAGGTTTTGATGGTTGAGGACGACGCGAACATTCGTCTTATTGCGGAAATCGCGCTCGAGGGTGTCGGCAATTGGGAGGTTTTCCTGGCTGATGGAGGGCAAGCGGGAATCGAAACCGCCTTAAGAGAAAAGCCGGATTTGATACTGCTCGATGTGATGATGCCGGGAATGGACGGACCGACGACGCTTGCTCGACTTAAAGAGTGCATGAATCCAATGCCGCCGGTAATTTTCTTGACTGCGAAGGTGCAGTCGGCCGAAATTGCTCAGTATGAGGATCTTGGCGCTGCAGGAGTGATTCGCAAGCCATTCGACCCGATTTCACTGCCGGACGACATTATGGCAGTTTTGAACGGAAACAAAGCACAGTAAGGGTTTAGAAAAAGCGCGAGATGTTAGAGCGATTGAAAGGAATGGCTAGAAAACACTGGGTAGCGCTCAGCGCTGTCAGCTGGCTTTTCGTACTTACGATAGCGCTTTGCGCGCAATTTCGATATGACAGCATTCCAAGTTTGGCATCGCTTTCAAAAAGAGGTTGGCCAGCTGCAAGTAAAATTTCCCGCAGCACAACCGAAAACACGCTGGTGATGTTCCTACACCCGCATTGTCCCTGCTCTAGAGCCAGCTTGCATCAGGTAACAACGCTCAAAACGAACAATCGTTCACTCAACTGTGTCTTTCTCTTTTACACTCCATCCAGCTTTGAGAAGGGTTGGGAAAAAACGGATATCTGGCGAACGGCTTCTGAAATTCCTGGAGCGCATTTGGTTTCCGATCGAGATGGCATTGAAGCAAAAAACTTTGGTGCGTTGACTTCGGGTCAAACATACATTTTTGATAAACAAGGTTCACTCCGCTACGAGGGCGGTTTAACAGAAGGACGCGGACACGAGGGCGGGTGTCGAAATCTTGAGGCAGCGATGAAAGTACTCACCGATGGTGGAGCATCCACGGCATTCGGTGCAGTCTATGGCTGCCCCATCGTTGATACGAGGAATACCCAGCTATGATGACTAGCCACGCTCGAACGGAAGAGTTGCTCCAGGAGCAAAAGAACAAGCTTTATTTGCGCAACGATCGACTGTTCGCCATCCTTTTCGTTGTTGAGTGGATTTGCCTAATTGGAATTGCGGCAATCGTTTCTCCCAAAACATGGGTGGCCACATCAAGCTCAATTCATCCGCACATTTGGACAGCAACTTTGGTGGGCGGGCTTTCCATTGTTTTTCCTTTGATTCTGGTAAAAACGCACCCGAGCCGGGCTATTACAAGGCACATGATCGCGATAGCGCAGATGGTGCTCGCAGCTCTACTAATTCACTTGACCGGCGGGCGAATCGAGTCGCATTTCCTCATCTTCGGCTCGCTCGCATTTCTGGCTTTCTATCGAGATTGGCGTGTACTAATCACGGCTTCAGCCATTGCTGCAGCCGACCACTTACTGCGCGGGATTTTCTTTCCACAATCAGTATATGGAATTCTCTATGCCAGCCCTTGGTTGACTGTCGAGCATGTGTTCTGGGTCGTATTCGAAGACATATTTCTGATTATTAGTTGCTTGCAGGGCAACAGAGAGATGCATGAAATTTCCAGCAGGCAAGCAGAAGTTGAAGCCAGTAAAGAAAACGTAGAACTACTTGTTGAGCAGCGCACAAAGGAGTTGAGGCAGAGCGAAAAACAAGTTGCAACGCAATTCGAAGTTTCGAGACTGCTCGCGGAAGCAACTTCACTCGATGAATGTTATGAATCTCTGCTCGCATGCGTTTCAAATGGAGTGTTTGGCGACGAGTCTGTCTTATGCAGTGCAATCTGGTTGAAGGATGAATCCGACAAAGACTTGCGTTGTGCCGGATTTTGGAAACGCAATGAAAAGTGTGAAATGTTCGAGCGCGTCTCCAAAGAGATGAGCATCAAGTCTGAATCAGACTTGCCCGGGCGTGTTCTTTCCGCCGGTTCGATTCAATGGCTCAATCTTGTTTCAGATGACGTCAACCTGCAAAGAAAGGCTTGTGCTCGTGAAGCGGGATTGCGGACAGCAATTGGATTTCCGATAGTTATCGAAGGAAGAATTGCGGCTGTTGTAGAGTTTTACGTCGACGAGGTCAAACAGCCGTCGATGGAAACGTTCGACCTTCTGGTGGCGATAGGACGGCAAATCGGACAGTTTATGCTTCGCCGTAGCTCACAAGAAATGAACGACCAGCTAGCAAAAATTGTTGAATCGTCAACCGATGCGATCTATGGTTTGAATCTTGATCTGATTATAACGGGATGGAACAAAGGCGCCGAGAAGCTGTACGGATATACGGCAAAAGAAGCAATCGGAAAGAGCATCACGATGCTCGTGCCGCCGGACAATCTAAGAGAGTTCTTTATGAACATCGAGAAAGTCAAGGAAGGTGCATGCATAGAATCTTTGGATAGCACTCGCCAGCGAGGAGATCAATTAGTTGACGTTTCACTGAGTTTGGCACCCATCTACAGAAACGGCGAGATGGTAGGAATCTCTGAAATCGACCGGGACATCAGTGAAAGAAAAGCTGCCGAGAAGCGCGTCTCTGAGTTTTACTCGATTGTGTCACACGAATTGAGAACACCACTAACTTCGATCCGAGGTGCGCTCGGCTTGATCGAAGGCGGCATTGTGAAACAAGGATCGCAAAAGTGCACGGATTTGATCAGAATCGGGCGAGAAAGTTCTGACCGATTAATCAGATTGATCAACGACATCCTCGATTTGAAGAAAATCGAATCGGGCAAATTCGAACTTCAGTTAGAACCCATTGCTGCAGACCGCCTACTGGAAGAAGCGGTCAACAGTTTCAAAGGCATGGCGGACGAGCGCGGTGTGAAGCTCAGACTCGAGAATGAGCCGCCTCGTGTCACCATAAACATCGATAAGGATCGATGCACACAGGTGTTGTCAAACTTAATTTCCAACGCGCTCAAGTTCTCAAAAGGCGGTTCGGAAGTTACAGTCAACGGTGTTCTCGACAAAGAACAGATTCGCTTCATCGTCGTCGACAACGGTCCCGGCATTCCCGACTCTGAGCTGCCAAAACTCTTCCAAAAGTTCCGGCAACTCGATTCGTCCGACACAAGAAAGAGCGAAGGCACAGGACTCGGGCTTGCCGTCAGTAAAGCACTGGTCGAGCAACACGGCGGGCAAATCGGTGTGCAGAGCAAAGTCGGCAAAGGCAGCACCTTCTGGTTTGACTTGCCATTACACTACAAAGCCCCGGTCTAGAAGGTTTGCACTGTGTCAAACCCATTGCAACCCGGCGAACCAGCATGTCTTGCCAGGAATTAGAAGCTGTGATAAGTCTAACTCCGGAATCCCAAACCTCGTGGGCTGGATGGAGAATTGGGTATGGATATTGTCGAGGCAAGTCCGCAAGCAGCGGATTCCAAAATAACTTTGCTTGTGGTTGAAGACCAGGCAATCACAAGGCTTGGCTTAAAAATGGTCCTTAGTCGCTGTACTGGCTTTGAAATTGTCGGGGAAGCGGACAATGGACAGTCGGCTATAGAACAGGCGCAAGCGTTAAAGCCCGCAGTTGTAATAATGGACATCAGTATGCCGATTCTGAATGGAATCGAAGCTACGCAAAAGCTGAAAGAACTGATGCCCGAAATCAAGGTGGTCATCCTGACCTCCCGAGAAGAGGACGACGCTATTTTTGCGGCATTGGCAGCGGGCGCAGACGGCTACTGCTTGAAAGACGCCGAGGTAAATGTAATTGCATCGGCCATCAACTCTTGCTATGCCGGCGCGTCATGGTTACACCCGGCGATTGCGAAGCGGGTGCTGAAGGCATCGGACGATCCGACATCCAAAAAAGCTGCTCCGGAAAAGGAAAGAGGTGACAGATTTGCACTGTCTGAAAGGGAGTTGGAGGTTTTGCAGCTGCTTGTGGATGGCATGTCAAACCAGCAAATTGGCGAAAATATGTGCATAACAATCAACACTGTCAAAACCCACATGCGTCACATCATGGAAAAGCTAATGGTCTCTGACCGCACGCAAGCGGCTCTAAAAGCACTAAGAGACGGATTGGCGCAACACAGATAGGGACAGATTAGCGAAAGAAAGAAAGAAAGAAAGAAAGAAAGAAAGAGTTAGAGAGAGAAAAGCGGGCTAGCCCGAGTAAGTGGCAATCAAAAAAGTAACAAGGCGCCACTTGGGGGGAAGTGACGCCTTGAAGCACGGTTTTAGTTGAAGCGTTTGTTTGGACCTTGAGCGCGTTACGTTTTTGAATTACGTATACATCAATAAGTAACCAGTCACTTCCATCGGAGTTTCCGAGGTCTGCATTTGTTTCAGGCACTATCAAAGACAATGCAAGATTCTTACGAACTGACAACAACCTAAGAAGACGTCAACGCGAGGCAGACATCTCTCACTCTTCAAGACAGAAGTTACCGACAAGTAACTGTAATACCATCCTTGCATATTCTTGTACGACTCGGCGAGAAATTTCCTTTAAATCTGCAATCTTGTCGCGCAGATAACGCTTTTGCACAAAAGCAAAATAACGCCGAACTGTACATCACCCAGAAGTATGATTTCTTTGCACCATATTCGGTATTAGTTATCTCGTGAGAGCGACAGAAAATAATCAAGCTTACAATCCGGACACTTTTGTCGTTTGTAACCCTCTGTACAAATAGCCATCGATATATAAGAATGGAAGGAGGGGGGCACCTGTCGCATTGCTCGGCGGCAGCTATATTAAATGACAAAACTTTCAAAACGCCTTTTGACGGCGGCAACCTTGTGCCTGCCTGTTTCTGCCTTTGTTCAGTTCGCCATTGCCCAGGGACAGTTTTCGGAGCTTTCAGCAGCACCATTCGTCGCCGCAGAAAGCCCAAACACACCGTCTATGTCATCCAGCATTGTCAGCAATGCAAAACGCTCTCCTTATATGACCGCCACGCACGTTCCAAAAGCTTCGGCGGGCACTTACAGCGGTATCGTAATCACTCCGGACAATCCGGCATTCGAAGGAAGTTTCAGAAAGCTGACCCTCGACTATAAAGGTCCGCCGGATAGTGCGTGCTATATCGACTACAGACCACCGACCGGAACATGGATGCGCTCGTCAGTTTTTCTGTCCGAGGGCAAAACCGTCGCCAGTCAGAAAGATGGGTTCAAAACTATCCAGCTTAGCAACAAGCAATTTGGAATTTCAGAAGCAAGCTTGATCAAGCGAATAACAATCGTGCCGCCACCGCAAAAGAAAGCAGGTAAGTTGTTAGCAGATGCGATTTATTTCAATGACAGCCCTGTGAAGAAAGTGATGGACACATTATTTTTCCAGGTTGATGGTGGCTCGCCTGCAGGTCCGCTCGCCTTCTCTCTACCGAGAGCTGTACGGGACTCATCGTCTCCGCCGACTTCGGCCACTCAATTTGCTGTTTCGAACAAAAGCAAGTACACACAAAACGTTTACTTCACTATTGGCTTAGGTCAACCAGCATGCGCTATTCCGTACGCAAATCAAATACCGTTATTCATCGGCACTACGCCGGTGAGCTGGACAGCGACCACCGATCCGACCACGTTTTACTTTGCATTGCCTGGCGGCCAAACGGCAAAGTCACAGCTCACCTCAACTCAAATGCTCACAGGTTTGGCAATCGCGTTCGGGACGGCAGCAAATAATTGCAATAGCCCACCGCCCGCTATTCAAGCGTTTCCACAAGGCACCACAAAAGCGGAATTTTCAATCAACACATACTGCTGGACCAATGACTATTCTCACAACGAAACCGCCGATATCAGCATCAACGGCGGCAACAACGCATTCCTGGATATGCGCTTCGGCGGTTTGAACGCAAATCAGTGGTTGGTGATCGAACAAACCGGAATTAACGGACAATTTCAAAACTACAAATTGACTAATGGCGTAATCAAGAACTTCTGCCAGGGCGATAACGTAAATAATCCTGGCGTCTATCCCTATGGCTGCACCAATTGCACGGCGGGTCCTCCGGCATCGCCGTGTCCATCAGTGACAACCTGCAATTCCACAAGCACGCCAATATGCCAATTGAACCGCACAGCATGTTTGTACGGTGGAAACATCACAGTCGTCTTCAAATCATATGATCCATCGACAGTGTCTTCGGGCAATCCAGGCGATCCGACATACTTCGCGCCGATCGCCACGAGCTGCCCGCCTGTAAAATTCCCTGCGCTCACTCAGTACAACGGAAAGCCCTGTCCGTAAGAGCGAGCGCCTCGGCTATTCGCGTGGGGGGGGCGTGTTTTTGTAGGGGCGTGTTGCACACGCCATTTTTTGCGGGGGCGTGTTTTTGTAGGGGCGTGTTGCACACGCCTTTTTTGCGGGCGCGTGTTTTTGTAGGGGCGTGTTGCACACGCCCTTTTTTGTAGGTCCGCATTGAATAAACCGCCGGTCTTAAATAAGTTACTACATTCATTAAACCGAGAAATAAAGACCGCAGAACGCCGTTCACAGTGTTGTAATTACGCAGTCATTTGTTGCGCGATAAAGATGTTTCAGGCAAACTAGCTATTAGTTCCATTGAGGATAGCTATGAAGTCTGGCATCAGAAAACGCACGCACCTGGCAATAGCAGCTTTGCTTACGTTTTCTGCCGGACAAAGTGCTGTTCCCGCCTACTGCTACGACGTGAAAGATGCAGAATTCCAAGCAAAGGAAGCAGAGAAGGACGCAGATAAGTGTCCATCCTTTTACGCTTATTCTTTGATGCTCCTAGCAATTGAGTATTGGCGCATAGGCGAGGCAAAGAAGGCTGATAGGATTTATCGCAAGTCCATCCCAATTGCCGAACGCTCTCAGTACATAGACGAGGGCGATTTCAAGGCGCACCTATTGATGTGGGCGCAGTTACTTGAAGAAGGACGAGATTACCACGGCGTCAAAAAGGAAGATTTCAATCGCCTTGAAAAAGCAATCAAACGATTTCTGACAGAAACAGAGAAGAAGTCAGAACGAGAAGAGAAGTTACGCGGGTATCTATCTGCTGTGCAGATTTTCACCAAAACAGAAAATTGGAAACTGAAGGATAAATACCAGAAAGTGCTTCTTGCTTTTTGCGACAAAATTGAACATGACCAGAACGCTGAACAAAGGGACGTAACGCTGGCTGCACAAATTTTGGCAAGTTTAGCCGAGGTGGAGTTTCCCGTTGGAAAACTCACTGCTATGCCCGAAAAGGTAATAGAAATTCAACCTGATTCGAACTCAAACACAAAACTCACAAAGTCAAAATTCGCAGTCGCGGAATCGTACAAATTGAGATCAATGAAACTCATAGAACGAATGCCGGTCGACTTGAATTTTCGGGCATCAGGACATCGGCATCTTGTTTTCTGGTACACCCTGTGCGGCGAAAAGGATAAAGCAGCAGAACAAGTCGAAATTTTAGTACGGCTGCTGGACTCACGCGATCCGAAAGTTCTCTATCCGCCACCACAACCATGCCCCGGCATGTGCGGCATGGGTTAGTCACTAAACGCATTTCTGCGTCCTTTCAGCCTCAGGTAACTCTATGCGCTTCATCCATCTTGTTGTCCTTTCGCTTTTTCTTGCAAGCAACCTCATTTACTCAGACGTGAAATGCGCGGAGACGAGTTCGCAAACCTCTGCAGAACAGCCTGATGCCGGCGTCATTCTCATCCCATCTTCGACAGGAACATATTTAGCAACTCAAAAACCCCGCAATCCCGATCGCCCTTACATCGAAAGGTCAAGCCGGATAATAAAAATCGGCCCAACATATACAAAGGGGCGAGATCTAAAAGAGATGCAGAAACTTCTCACCGGGCAGAACGGTTCGAAGATTCAAGTAACATTATTGGGCATTTATGGCGACTTATCAGTTGTCGAGCTCGAGTGCAAGCCAGAATCGCTTGCCAATGCAGGTGCATACAAACCTGACTATCGCATGCGTTATTTTGAGAACGGAGAGAAGGATTCACTTTATCCGATCAAAATGGCACTCAACGTCCACTCGTTGCTGATAGATGGCGCGGTGCTTCAAATAGCGGGCGCCTTCACTTCGTACATTCAAGAGTATCC
>DTSE01000199.1:0-6746 GCA_012965515.1 Candidatus Melainabacteria bacterium
TGGGTGTTGAAAACAACGTTTCCGCCATTTCCATTTCCTGTTCCATAGGCAGTCAGGACAAGGGCGTTGGTTGCGGAATTTCCCACACCGGCAGGCAAGATGATATCGACGGCATTAAAGGCTAGATTGCCACCACTGGAATTAGCACCGTTTCCGTTTGCTTGCTCAAAGAACGAGATGTCGTTGAGAATCAGATTTCCAGAGCCATCTTGTCCTGCGTTGAGTCCTATGCCGGAGCCACTTCCGTTTTGGTTTCTAAGATTGAACGCACCGGCGTTGACGGCTAGATTGCCATCTGCTCCGATGGCGACAGAGGTATTGCCTGTACCGGCGGCGACAACAGCGCCAGACGAAACGGTGACGTCACCGCCAAAGCGTATTTGTAAAATTCCACCTTCTCCGCTTCCTTCAGAGCCGACATCAAAGACGAATTGTCCACTCGAGCCGAGAGTGACAGCAGCTGTGGAGAATTGCTCAAACTCAATACTTCCACCTCTGTCGTTATTCAATCCTCTGGATTGGAAAGTAAGAGGTCCATTTGCTGACGTGGTGGCGGTGTTTACTTCAATTCGCATGCCGCCACCAGTGCCAGCAGTAGCAAATAAACCGCTATCAATGCTCAGATCGCCAGTGCCAATTCTTATTTGATTGGCAGTAACGAGGCCACTGATATTCACATCCCCGTCTCCTGCCGTGCTGAAGGTGGCGGTTGCGAACTGCGTCGTACCCACGTTTACGTCATGAACTTCAATGACGCCTGTTCGCAGGCTTCCGAGACCAATGTCACCAACTATCCGACCATCTACAATCTGAAATGGTGTCGAACCTTCGGGAAACAGAACAGCATCGGCCACCGCCATTGTGACGTCTGCTCCGCCAGTGTTGATATTATTGGCGCTCACTCCATTGCCACCTATCAATAGAACTTCGCCTGCATTGCCACCAGTTGAAGTGGTATCAATATTTTGTAAGGAGATCGTTCCATTGTTAGCTACTGCATAAACTCTGCCAGCATCACTAGCGGTGGCACTTGTGTTAATACTGCCGCTTACTGTTATCGAACCACCAATAGCATTTGGTGTGAAGTTCGTGTAAGTACCGATCGGGTTAAATGTGGTTCCATCTGGGCTCGGAGTGAAATTGTAACCGGCCAGCATTGTCAAATCACCGCCACTCACTCCAGAGAGATCGATGTCACCATTAATAGTGATATTGCCCGCGGCAATGATTGCTAGATCACCAAAGGTGAGAGGACCAGTCAAAGTGATGTTGCCAGTACCATTCGCATAAGTGCCACCATTAATCAATGTCCAAGTGTCGCCTGGCTGCGGAGGGTCGTTGTAGGTGACAAGGGCTCCAACCCCGCTGATAATCAAATTGCCAGTAAAGATCCGCGATGGCTGTTGCGCAACTTGCGTGCTCTGCACATCAACTGTCTCACCAAACAGATCTACAGATGACAGATAACTCAACTGAGCCCCCTTCAGGGTCAACGTCCCTGAATTTGCCCGAATCGCAGTTAAACCTCCTGACTCAATAGTTGAAGTCGGCGTAAGACTTTCAACGGTGAGACCTTGTCCTGCATTGCTCTGAACTGAAATATTTCCGTCGGCTCTTATAATCGAATCAATACTCAGATAGTTTGTCGTGATGTCCAATGTGCCAGCCACACTGAGTATTGTGCTATTCAATTGAACACCAGCACTTGCATTTGGTGTGCGCAAACTAGTATTACGTCCGGCAGCAGTTGTATAGACAAAAGTCGAGGAGCCAGCATACTCCAAAAACACGTCGATCTGGTCCGCGCTACCATTTTGCGCATTTAGTTGGACATTGACTGAGCCACCATTATTGTTGACCTTAAAGTAGTCGGATGAGGCGCCAATGGATGTCGCTGCAGTTGTCTGAAAAGCAATGGTCGTAGCGTTTATTCCATTCGGGCCAGTCGTCAAAACAGCATTGGGTGCGGTACTGCCGATGCTGAAAAAATTTCCTGCTCCGCCGCCAGTGAAGTTGACAGCGCTATTTGTCAGTGAGAGGAATGCATTGTTTGCCGCATACGCGTCGATCGAACCAGCATTCGTTGCTAGTGCGCTGGAGCCAAGTCCAGTTCCAATGTCGTGCGCCGAGTCTAGAGTCAGACTGCCACTTACAGTAATACTACCGACAATGTCACCAGCAGAACCGGTCGTTTCAAGATATGCATTGCCTGTGACATGTGGGAAGCCTCCAAAGTCATCCAGGCTCAAATTCCCGAATGACGAAGCCCTCAGTCCAGTGAAGTTTCCACCGGTGAAAGTAAGCGAACCGGCGGTGCTTGTTACGTCAAGATCCCAGGTGGCCGCAGCGCCAACCTCTAGATCACCGCTATTGATGAGCTTGACACTTCCGCTTCCTAGTCCTACAAGGCGTGCGACATTTCCCGAACCCAAATCGGCGCTGCCACCTAACATCTGTACACTCACGCCTTGAGTTCCGCTGTTAACTGACTCAACAGCTATGCGATCAGATGCCGTCGCTCCTCCACGAAGGATTACTAGCTTGTTACTCGTAGTTATTGTGCCTGCGTTGATATCTCCAGCGCTGGTTGAGTTCGGAGCAACTGTTCCGCTTAACGCACCATTGGTTATGCTGACGCTTTGAAGCTCTGCTTGACCGACAGCGATCGTCACTGCTCCGCCACTGCCAGAATTGGAAGTTGTATTTATGTCGCCAACGGTAACTCCTGTTTCACCTATCAACATGACACGGCCGTTGTTAACATCACCGCCTGCCTGAATGTCTCCTACATCGATAGAACCACCCCTGGCAACAACAGTCACAGATCCGGCAACGCCACCACTACCGGTACCACGGACATCAATGTCCGCACCGCCGATAACTGACCCACCACCGGCGCTAGGCGTGAGGTTGTTAATCGTCTGAGTCGTGACCGTTTGAGTACCGTTGGTGACCAGGCTTGAGTCGTAGCCTGCGAACATTGTCAGACTGCCCGCCGTCGCCCCGCTCAAATTGATACTGGCTCCAGTCAAGTCGATATCACCGGATGCAACAACAGCAAAATTACCGGCAAGTGTGATGTTACCCGACATGGTTACATTACCGGGATTGTTTACGACGGATACTCCCGGCGCAGATAAAGTCCAAGTATTGACAAAGGTTCCGTCTTGCAAACTCTGCGTCACCACAAAACCTTCGCCACTACTCAACATTGTATGTGTCGAGCCCGTAGCAACAACACTCTGACCGCTCAGGATCACTTGCCCATAATAGTCAAAGGTGCCGGTAGTCGTTAAGGCACCGGCCGCACCGATCGTTGTTTGGTTAGAATCGAAAATTGCTAAGGTTCCACCGTTGAGAACAAGATCGGCCGATCTACTGCTAATAGTGATGCTTCTTCCTCTATAAAGAGCGCTGTTCAAGTCAATTTGATTTGTGGTTACCGATATGTCTCCAGTGAACTGAAGCGAAACTCCAAGATTATGGAAAATGCCTGCACCGCTGTGTAGAATGAGATTGGTACCTGTAAGATTGCGTAATAGGTTGATTCCGAAGGCACCACCCGTACCAGACTCCAAACTTATCGATTCAGCATTGAGAAACGTTGCATTATTAGTACCGACATTGAGCAAGCCACCAGTCTTCACGTCAATGGTGCCATCTTGTCCCATCGCAAAAAGCGAGAGAGCATTGGCACCTAGTGTGAGTGTAGCCGTCGAAGTTTTCTCAATAGCTATGTTGCCAGCCAATGAATTGAAACCGGCATCTGCTCTTACTTCAAAAGTTCCACTCTGAGTCGAGAGGGTGTTGAAGACAAGCGCAATGTTGCCACCGTTGCCACCATTGAGTCCCGAGCCGCTCAAATTGATGCCGGCACCGTAGCTTGATAAGTTGAGATTTCCTGTCGGCGTGTTGAATCTCAAACTACCGGCATTTCCCGTAGCTCCAGCAAAAGGAAGTATCGCATTCACGACACGAATGCCGCCGGTTCCGAGATTAGTGGCATCGACAGTAGCCCCATCACCACCAATGGCAGCATTGGTGAGAACGGTAGCTATGTGGTTGGTACCGACCGCACCATTCAAATTAAGAGTATTCGTGCTATTCGTCGTAGCAATCAACGTTCCGGCATTGCCACCGCTCATGCTGGAAAGGTTCAAAATCTGAACACGCACTTCATTACTGCTCAAGAGTTCTACTCTGCCGGCGTCTTGCCCAGCTTGGCTTGAAGAAACATTGATCTCACCAATAAACATTAATGGTGCTTCTATTTTTACGTCGTTTCCGCGTGCTTCAAGAGTGGTGAAAGCTACCCGATCTCCACCTCGAACATAAATATCACCGGACGACTTTACACTGTCGGCTTGTATACCAAAGGTTGATGTTACGCCTGGGATAATTTTGTTGCCCGAAGTGACCGAACCGTGCTCATTGAAGGTCATTAATGTTCCGGTATCAAACGCAGGGCGTGCACCGGCCAGGATAATGTCGGCCGCAATTGCCCCGCCAGTGTTGTCTATATCAGGCAAAATATTTTGAATTACGCTGTTGGATTCGCCAACAACAGTAATCGCTCCATTGGCTCCTGTTCCATTGCCCTTGGCTGTTATAGAACCAAAGGATGGGCCAAGGTTGATGTTGCCGCCCGTACTTCCATTGGAATAAGCAGCAAGCGTTATGTCACCGGCGCTGGTGTTTGTTCCCGATCCAGAGCTGTCAATATTCACAAGCTGCGCAAAGCCAAGACTGATATTGCCACCAGTTGCAGAGGCTCCACTGAAGCTTGCAGATAGTGCATTTCCAGAGATATTGCCAGGACTTTGGGCCGGAAGATTAGTTGGTGTTTGCGAGCCTGTTCCACTTACATTTGCTCCCGCAACCATCACAATGTCACAGCCATTTCCTGATGCATCACGAGCTTGAATCGTGACTGGGTTTGGAGTGCTGAAAGTTATATTCTGCCCGGCAATTATTGCGAGATCCTCGCCAACAACAATGTTGCCGAGAATGTTTATATTCCCGGTGTTGAAATATGTTGGATCACCAGTTAGACACTGCTCACCGATACTGAGTGTTCCGGTATTCGCGCTTACGTGCGCTGCCGTCCCGGTTGTACTAACGACTCCAGTCAACTCATTGACATAGACATCGGACGTGCCGCCACCGGTGTATAGGTTCAGCTCTTCCGAGAAAAGATCCCCGCCAACGACGATAGTGTCATGCTCGGCTACATAAGCTGAATCCCGCAGATTGATCGCGCCGTTCAACGCTGATATCGAGCCACCATAGTTGTTTACTACAACATCATTGTCCACTGTCGTTCCAACATTCACACTCGCATACGTCGATGCAAGAGCACCACTATTGGTGACTTTGGGGGCTTGAATATTGAGGTTTCCGTCAGCAATCACGCTACCGGAATTGGTGACGGATCGTTCGCCAACAACAGTCAAATTGCCAGTCGCGTTGATTGTGCCGAAGTTGCTGAGGGACTTGTCCGCTTGGAGTGTGAGATCACTAACAGTTGAAGTGATGTCAGCACCGCTATTGTTCGTAATATTGTCGGCGCGAATTATGGCATTCACGTTTCCGGTCGACGAATAAGCATTGATGGAGCCGGAGTTGACCAGGTCACCTTTGATTCTGACGTCTCCGCCTTTACCGAAGTCACCTGATGCGGTGACCGAAACTGGAACGACAAGGTCTTCCACCTTCATTTTCTGATTGCCGGCAGTCATTGCAGACAAGTCGACACTTCCACCTGTGGCTCGTCCGTCGGAGTCCAGCGTTACGGTTTGCCCACCGGAAACCAAGGCTTGCTTCGCTGCTACGTACTCAGCGGCGGTTACTTTTGAACCGGCTTGAACAGTCTTGTTCTCTCCGCCGACATTGATGCTCACCGATGCTTGATCTCTAAATAGATTACTGCCAAGAGTTATGGTTTCAACAGCCGAAGTTAGATCAAGATTGAAACCGCCATTTACCTTCAGCATTTGATTGTTGTCGAGGTGCTGAACAGATTGCTTGATTTGATCTGAGATATTTTGCTGTTTGAAAGACTCCTTGTACGCCTTGAATTCTGCCTTTGTCGCAAAATCATTTGCGTTCAGGCGTCCCGCATTTACGGCATTGATATTGGAAATAGCGTTGGTGACGTCATTGTTTATGGCATGCTCGGCCGCATTGCTTGCAGCATCGAACTTTCGTGCCTCACGAATATCTTGCCAGTGATCCTTGAATGACTGCTTTAGTTCCTTGCCTTCCAAGGCTGGATTGTTGAGTTGAAACTGTTGCCACTCAGTGGCGCGATTGTTATCCGCAAGGGCCGCTGACGTGAGGTTCGATGCTAACAACATGGGGACCGTTAGCGAAACGGAAACTCTCCCGAAGATTGAACGGCGGTTCCGAGACTTCGAGTCAACGTTCATATTCATTTGTATGAAAACCTCATGCTTCCAGGTGTCCGTGCGTTTCAATAACTGAACTATTGCTAGAACAGCCGGAATGACAGCTTTGTGTAAGTTCAACCGCGATTGTTGCGGCTAGAACGCAGGCGCGGCCATATTCCCCAGTCTGAAAAGACTATCAAAATCGGATATACAGGTCTATTAAAGAAAACATCACTTGACATCATCCGTGCCCGAAAGAAACGCAACAGCGGCAAGGACAAAGAGCCGTCCAGTCATATTTCAGTCGGAGTCAATTGACGAATTTACGTGTTCTGAATTTTTGAAGAAACCGATAGA
>DTSE01000199.1:6756-12685 GCA_012965515.1 Candidatus Melainabacteria bacterium
TGCGCAGATTTCGATATGAATCGAGTCAAACGGTAAGTATGGAACTTCGCCTTGTTCTGTATCGAACAATCGAGAGCTATTGAGTAGTAGAGCTACTTACGGAGCTCGGAGTGATTTCCACGATTGACCACCATGGTCCATGCGTCTTGCCGAGTAAGGCAGCCCAGTACCAGGAAGAAATGTCAGTCCAGTTTTGACCATTGCCATCATAAATTCGCTCTCGGACGACAAGCTCATGATTCTCTTTTCGAGCAGAGAAAGATGACCAGCGGTTTCCCTCACGGTCCGTGATCAGAGGCTGCCAGGTGACATCATAGCCAACGCCTCGGAAACAGTCGGACGATGGATGCAATTGGCGCGTCGGTTTCGCCACCCAGCGAATGATGACTCGTCGAGCACCTTGAGAGAAACACTGAATTCTTCCTGGAAATTCTCTATAGAAGGCCAAATCCGCTTTCTGCGGCGGGACCGGCTCAATCGAGGCACCGTTGTATTGATTCGGCCAGCCCGGAAAGGTGCCTGTGGATGCAGAATTATCGACGGTTCTTGAGAATGCCAACGGTGTCACGCCTGCGATTAAAGCAGAAACAAGAAACGCCACGGTCCGCTTGGTGAAGAGTGTTCCGATTTGTGGGTTTCCTTTCTGACTTTGCATGGCATCTGCTTTCGCGCCGACAGTTTTCGCAAAGTCCGGAACTTCGACGCTCTCTGCCGTTTCCTCTGTTATCTGCTTTAGATCCGCATGCTCAGATGGTTTTTCGTCTGGGGACCGCTGAAAATCTTTCTTAGAAAGAATTTTTGCGAAGGCAGCCGTGACACCGGCAGCGATGGCAAAGGAAACGGCGCCAACGGACTGATGAATAAATTGCTCGTGTGAGGGATCGATAGGAAGTACTTTCGCCTCAATGAAAAACAGGGACGTGATCCGCAAGACATTTCCCAGCAATGCGGCAAGTACAGCCGAGCTAAGCACCGTAAGACTGAGTAAGAAGCTGAGTTCCAAAACTGAACTCAGAACAGCTCCAACAAAAAGTGCAAACCAAAGCATTTTGATACCACTACATGGTGCATCGATTTGAATCATTTGGTTGTTCCAAACAAGTGCAGTGCCGTCAGCAATTGTTGGAAAACCAACCATCGAAATGAGAGGTGCGGCAATTTTACCGACGACCAACCGCAATGGATAACCGCTGTAGAAGTTCAACGATGAAACTATCGGCAGTGAAAAGAGCAGCAGCAACCAAGTGCCGAGACCCAGCTTGAATTTGCCTCCCTGGCTACTAATCAAACATCCAATAGTAACAACTGCAATGATCGCGCTTAAAAGTTTAGGAGCAATCGGCCACGTCGCCGCATACAAAAGCAAACACGCGATTGATGCGCGTGGAATCTTTAAAGTGCGCTTCGATGCAGTCGCTCCCTGGCGCGTGACGATGATAGCAATGAATGCGATCAAGCTAACGACGCCCAGCGGTTCATCCGACTTATCCAAAAGTCTCTCAAAATACCAGATTGTTACAGGCCAGAAGACGCACAAGCAAAGCGCCAATAAGCCTGAATTCGTCATGCTTTCTTGACTCTCACTTTCTTCCTGTTTTGCAGTGCGTAGCCGAGGACGAGCATGCCGACGCCTAACAGAATGTAAGTGTCTGATTCCGGAACGACCGGAGAGGTTTCAATTGCACTCTTGTCATTGAATGTGGCCTGCCCTGCTTCATCCGCTGGTGCATCGAATCCGCCCTCATCATCACTGTATTCGTCATCAGCTTCGCTGTCACGCTTGGAAATCTGTTTCTTCTCAGCGACTTCTTCCTTAGGAGAAAACTCGTCGCGCACTCTGGCAGCCTCACGATATTCAACGTCAGCGGCGTGATTTGCCTTCGCCGCAAACGAAGGAGTTGGAGGACTCGCTGCTGGTACGGGCATGTATGTAGCGTCGTTGTTAACGCTGCCACTGTAAGGAGTATTGCTTGCGTATGGCTGACTTATCTCCCCTCCGGCCGATGAGAACTGGTCTCCCATCATGTTTCCGGAAGGAGCGACAGATCCGTTAGTTGCACCCTGCAATGATGGCGCCGTCGAGTATACTTGCTGGCGGGTTTGACTTCCCGTATTTCCTTGCACCGATTGCGCATACTGGGTTTCGCTGATAGATGAAGAAGCCAGTCCCTTAGATCCGTCGCTGTCGAGACGCAGGTTTTTACCTTGAACATCCAGTGACTCCTTCATTCTTGTCAGTTGACGCTCATTTCTTTGCGACATCATCATCGGCGAGAACGAGCCCAACATGTTCGACGGTCTCAAACTAAGCGTATTATCGGGACCGAGCAAATGGAAATTCGGAGGCGCAATCTTTTGCTCTTGTGCTTTCCTTTGTGGAATCGGATCAGTAATAATCGCGCTGGAGAATGAGGTGACCAGATGATACGTGTTTGAAATCGCAACGGCTCTTCGGGCATACTTGCAGCGGTGATTGCCGTGCTCGATTTGAATCTTCGAGACTTCGTCAAATGCCACTAGTTTCGCAAGAGCTGCTTCTGCCGGTTTCAACGAGGTTGACTGAAGGTCTAAGTTGGACAATGGCTTGCGAGAATACCGAATACCTCCAATCTCGGTTGCAGGAGTCGCCTTTTGCCATGTATCAAATAGCTGGCGGAGATCGTTCTCAACGTAGCTTCCACGATTCACGCGCACGAGCCCAGGACAGTTGTAGAGTCCCGACAGAATCTCATTCGGTCCAGCAGCCACGGCAAAGTCATACAACAAAGGCTTCGTCGCCTTGCGAATTGAACGTTCATGATCTTTACCAAGCTTGCCTGGGAGCGGCTGCGCTGAGTGAATCCAGAGAATAGCGGCGCCATTGGAATCAAGAGCATCCGAAAGTTCGGCTCTCAGGTCCGGCAAATTATCCTGTCCACCGGCACAAAGGACTTTCGAGATGGTGCTCAAAGCAGAATCACGTGCCTTGAGATCACCGGCGTCAATGCTTTGCACTGGCACCATACCATCGCGGACATATCTGATATTTACGGACATGTCCGCAGGGAGATTCTTCAGCTGTTTCAAAACAGCATCGAGGTGCGGGGACATACCATTGGAGCCATCGAGAAGCACAAACAATGAAGTGGGGCGCGGATAGCTGATCTTCCTAATCTCTTCGCCGATTAGGTAACCGTCATGTTTGCCATCGATTCGCACAACGTTCTTGTCTCTGTCAGCAACTATGACAGCGCCAAACCTGGCCAATTCCGGTGTGGTGATAGAACCTTGCACAATATTAGTTGCGCCAGAGGTTTCAACATGCAGTTCCTTGGCCGAAGATGTTAGATGCTCCTGCGACTTCAAACTAATTGTTGTAGGAATATCAACCTGGAAATTCCTCTCTTCAAAGGTCGGCAACGCCAACTCGCCTTTGTCCAACTCCGTTACTGCCAGAGGAGTGATGATGTGCAGGCGAACGCCTATCTTGCTTTCCGGTGCAACGGGATAGAGCTGCAACAATACTCTGTCTGCACCACATGTGCTCACTAGCAACGGGTCTTTCTTATCGGCGACAGCCGCTCGATACTTTCTGCGTGCAAGGCTGCGACCCATTACGGTCGCTTCTCGCTCTGTTCCGTTCACAATCAAGAATGCATTCGTCACCACCGCACCTGGTGGCAGCAAAATTTTCGAGCGAACTTCACGATCGTATTTGGAGGTGTTTCCAAAGGTCACACTCCACATCAAATTGGCTATGCATGTATTGCCATCGATGTGTCCGGATAGCTTTGATTCGTTCATCGACAAGCCACGGGCGACTCCGCTCACAGCCTCTCCTGCGATATCCGGATCGCGGTCGAACTCGTCCTCGACGTTGGGCTCTTCATTCTCGCCATCAGAAAGCAATCCTTGATTCTGCCGAGTCGCGCGCAAAGCTGCGGGCAAAGGGACGCTATTGAATGGTTTGCCGGTTACTTTATAGAAAATCGCGCGCGCTTCATCAACACTCGTCGGATTTTTCACTTCGTAGAGTGAACCGAGAATATCAGTGGCTCTGCCCGAACGTTCATAGCATGCGCGAAGCATCACTTCCTGATTGCCCCAGTTGCGCAGCCATTCGATCGCCGCGGCTGGTTTTGCAGAATGTACGGCTTCTCCAATGTGCATGCGGGTCATTGTGGACGGCAGTTCCACCGCAATCACAGTGCACAAGATGATCAGGTGCCCGATATGCTCTAACTGGTGTCCGTCAAAATAGGTCTTCTGGCTTTCAGACAAGTGAATCGCGTACTTGCTTGCCTTCCATACCGCCGGTACGGCAAGCAAAGGTGCCAGCGCCAGCAATCCGAAACCGCACCAGAGAATAGCCACTACTGATAGTGGCACAATCGGAAGAAACATCAACGAATAGAGAATGGCAACGCCCATAGACATGCCGGTGCCTAACGTGAGCATTCCCAGCAGGTCAGTCATATTGCGCCGCGACGCAACCCATACAAGCAGGTTGGACACAGGAATCAGCGCAAACAATAAGATGTGCGCAGGCGTAGGCAGCGGATCAAAAAAGTTCCTGGCACAGGTGTGTGTGGTCAGTTCAAACACAATTGCCGCAAAGGGAAGAACGACTCCAGCCAAAATCAGAAAGACCCCGGGTTTACCGGGCGGTTTTCCTTTCGCCTTGTCTTTCTTGCCGCCACTGGAGATTGGATTTACGTTGGGTTTCGAACCAGAATCAGGGGAGGAAGAAGAAGAGGAACCGGAAAAAGAGCGATAAGACGAATTAGAAGACGAACTGGAAGACTTCGTCGCGACGGCTGTGCCGGATTTGGAACCGCTCGATGAGGCGGACGAACCGCTGGAGCTGGACACACCGGCACTGGAATCGCCGGACTTGCCCGAATTCTTACCGGACGAGGCGGTCGCGCCCTTACCCGTTTCGCCGCTAGAGCTGGATTGGCTGCCTGGTCTGCCTTCCGGATAATCTGAGGTCCATACCATGGTCCGATCTCCTCGGTTTAGTAACCCGTTGGGCTTCCAGCGGCGCCACTCACAATTAATGTGGGCGATTATTGGGACGTTTCACGCCAACAGGCGCCAAACTTGCTCGCTCAGCGTGCCTTTCCATGCTATCTGAAGAAGATACCGATCTTGTACAGTAATTTCCCTGAGATTCACCATGGTTAAACGATGGAAGAAAGGGCTAGGAAGTCCGGTATTCACTGAACCTTTTTAATGGGTTAATCGAAGAACGTCACGCTGCATAGGCAGCAAGGAGCGAAAAATGTTTGAGATTGGCGGTGGGCTTCTATTCTTCGGTTTGTTAATTGCATTATCATCCATCAAATTCGTCAACGAATACGACAGGCTGGTCGTTTTCAGACTCGGGCGAGTTTCTGGCGAACGTGGACCCGGCGTCGCCTTTGTCGTTCCTTTAATAGAACGCTCGCAAAAGGTTGACCTTCGAATCGTCACTATGTCCATCCCGATGCAGGAAGCAATCACACGCGATAACATCTCGGTCAAAATTGCAGCCGTTTGCTTCTACCAAATCATCGATTCGAGAAAGGCAGTCACAAAAATCGAGGATGCAATGGCAGCGACAAGCCAGGTTGCACAAACAACCTTGCGCAGCGTCATCGGACAATACGAGTTGGACGACATTCTTACTGAACGAGACAAAATCAACGCCAAACTTCAGTCGATAATCGATCGCCAGACTGAAGGTTGGGGGATCAAAGTAAATGCCGTCGAAATCAAGGACGTCGAGATTCCCCAGCAAATGCAGCGCGCCATGGCTCGTCAGGCAGAAGCTGAGAGGGAGCGCCGCGCCAAAGTCGTCGCCGCAGAGGGCGAATTGCAGGCAGCCGAGAAGCTCGCCCAAGCAGCAGCAGTAATCTCCGGTCAGCCGGGAGCGATGCAGCTCAGGCAATTGCAGACAATGGTCGAG
>DTSE01000200.1:0-69370 GCA_012965515.1 Candidatus Melainabacteria bacterium
AGGCGAGTGGGCTCAATGGTCAAGGACAAACAAAAGAAAGCGTTCATCACAGGTATCACGGGTCAGGATGGGACCTATCTTGCTGAGCTGCTAATAAGCAAGGGATACGATGTGCACGGATTAGTCCGGCGCGCATCCACTTTTAATGCACGTACTTTCGGTTCACTTTTCGGCAACGAAGACATTCCATTGACGCTCCATTACGGGGACATTGTCGATGCGAACAATCTCACTAGACTGATAGACCGTATCGAGCCCGACGAGATATATCACTTGGCTGCGCAAAGTCATGTGCGTGTAAGTTTCGACCTGCCGGAGTACACAGGTGATGTCACCGCCCTCGGTACCATAAGAATGCTGGAAGCGATTCGCGATTGCGGCCTTTCTGCAAAGTTTTACCAGGCAAGCAGCTCCGAGATGTACGGAAAGGTGCTTGAAACACCTCAAACTGAAACGACACCTTTTAACCCTCGCAGCCCATACGGTGCGGCAAAAGCATACGCTCACTGGTGTACGACGCATTATCGCGAGGCGCACGGAATGTTCGCCTGTAATGGCATACTCTTCAATCACGAATCACCGCGCCGAGGCGAATCATTCGTAACTCGCAAAATCACAAGCGCCGTAGCCAACATCAAAGCTGGTCTGCAAGACAAGCTGGTATTGGGCAACCTCGATGCACAAAGGGATTGGGGTTATGCCAAAGAGTACGTTGAAGCGATGTGGTTGATGTTGCAACAGCCGGAGCCTGACGACTACGTTATAGCTACAGGCGAGCTGCGCTCGGTACGGGACTTCCTGGTAGAGGCTTTTACATACCAAGGACTAAACTGGCAAGACCATGTAACTTTGGACAAGAAGTATTTCCGCCCGCTGGAAGTAGACCTCTTAATGGGAGACGCTACAAAGGCTAAGGAAAAGCTCGGTTGGACTCCGAAGACAACCTTCAAAGAACTCGTGCACTTGATGGTGGATGCCGATTTGGAAAAACTCGCAATCGGTGCAAATTCACAAAAGACAAGTAGAGGTTTTGTCTCACCCAGGTCCAGTACGGGAGTTTTTGAGAAAGCGTAGAAGATGTCCAGTTTTCAGTTATCGAACAAATCCGCAATCTTAGTCACCGGCGCTGGTGGCTTCCTCGGCAAGTTTGTCGTGAACAAACTGCAAGAGCAAGGATTTGAAACTATCTACACACCGACAAGAAAAGATTACGATCTGCGTGAACAAGCAGATGTGCGCCTGCTGTTTCAAGAACTGAAACCTGACGCCGTCATCCATCTTGCAGCAGTAGTCGGCGGAATTGGAGCAAACCAAAATCACCCGGGACAATTTTGCTACGAGAATTTGATCATGGGAACGCTCTTGCTAGAAGAAGCAAGGAATGCCGGCGTCAGCAAGTTTGTAACCGTTGGCACCATATGCAGTTACCCAAAATTTACTCCAGTACCTTTCCGAGAAGAAGATCTGTGGAACGGATATCCGGAAGAAACAAATGCGCCCTATGGCATTGCGAAGAAAGCCCTTCTAGCTTTGGGACAAGGATACAGAGCAGAATACGATTTCAACGCCATCTATCTGATGCCCGTCAATCTTTACGGACCCGGAGACAATTTTGATCCTCATTCGAGCCATGTCATTCCTGCACTGATCAAAAAGTGCATCGATGCGATGGAAAGCAAGCAAGTAGAACTGGAAATCTGGGGCGACGGCACTCCCACGCGTGAGTTTCTCCACGCCGGTGATGCGGCCGAAGCAATCGTGCTTGCGCTCAAGCATTACAACGACGGCGAGCCGACTAACATAGGCTCTGGTTCTGAAATTTCCATCCGGGATCTCACCTCAATGATTGCTCGCCTGACAGGCTTCAAAGGAAACTTCAAATTCGACAGTTCAAAACCAAACGGACAGCCAAGACGAGCATTGGAAACAAGCAAGGCAAAAGAACGATTCGGCTTTGAAGCGAAAATCGACTTGGAGTCGGGCTTAAGATCAACTATCGAATGGTACCGTTCTCAAAGACCTGCGTTTGCCGCACGCGACTGACCTAAAGTTTGCCAGAAGCGATAATTAGGAAACCTGGAGACCGACATGCCCTTTCAACTTCTCAGAGATGAAGAAAATCAGTACGAATTCGCCGTATTTACTCCAGAGAATTTCGGCAGTCTGAATCAAGCCCCAATCATTGTTTTTCTTCATGGATCGGGCGAACGCGGATGGGATCCGGGCTTGCCGCTCAAAGGCAATGCGCATGTTTTCGAAAACTTGCAATTACCCGCCGCCGTCATTTTCCCCCAATGCGACTCGAACCATCGCGCCTTTTACGGCGAGATGGAAAAGCGCATGTTGCGCTGCATCGACGTAACCGTTCAGCAGTTAGGCGCCTGCGCCGACAAGATGTACTTAGCCGGCTACTCGATGGGTGGTTCGAGCAATCTCTGGATTGCTGCAAAACATCCTGAGAAATTTCGTGCAATCATTTGCATTGCTCCTGGCATTACATGGATGGGTGAAGAACCGCCTCCCCACTTGCCGGAAGAGGACATGAAATTGTTTGAGTCAATGTTTGTGGTATCAAACAGAACTGAGAACATCGCAAAAAATGTCGCCAGTACTCCAATTTGGTTTTTACAAGGAACGGAAGATGAACCGTGTCCGATCGAAGAAACACGAGAACTGGTTAACGACTTACGCAAGCTGAACGCGCAGCCGATACTAACCGAATACGAAGGCTTAGATCATGAAACTCTGACAATTGGGCTCGAAGAAGAGGGTTTGTTTCCCTGGCTTTTCAGCCACGCTTGACAAAACCCCCGACAGGCTGATGCCACATATCAGAATCAGTGATATATTGAGGCTCCAGTGACGCTGTTATCGGAGTTGTTAATAATGAAACCCAAGCTCTGGCGCCAATTGTCGTTGTCTGCGCTCATCGCACTTTCATGCGGAACAGCTGCACTTGCAGAATCGCCAATCTTCTCAAAATACACATACGAGCAGGCAAAACAGCAGGCACAAAAAGAAGGCAAAGTCTTGCTCATGGATTTCACAGCTTCATGGTGTCCTCCATGCAAAAAAATGGAAACGACAACATGGATCGACGAAGAGGTGCAAAGCTGGATTAAGGAAAACGCGATCGCTGTTCAGTTTGATGTCGACAAAGACCAGAAGACTGCCGAGATTATGCACATCGAAGCCATGCCCACCATCATTCTGTTTACGGCGAAAAGTGGTTCGAAAGAATTCGGGCGCCAAGTCGGATATATGGGAGCTGCAGAACTTTTGCGCTGGCTAAAAAGTGCAAAAGGAAGGAAAGCCTCAGTTGATTCAGAATCAACACAAGCTGACGCCGGAAGCGGAGAAAGCGCTGACGCGAGTGCGGCAAATTCTACTGGAGCGAGTTCAAACAGCGTGGATATTTGGTCGCACGTGAACAAAGCTCGCGAAGCTGCAACGTCCGGAAAAAATGATGAAGCGCTTACAGAATACGTGTGGCTTTGGAACAATTTGAGCACGACAGATGAAAGCGAACGTGACTTGAGAAAAGGGCTGATTCCCCATGAAGTGAAAAAGCTATTCGCCGTGCATCCTCCGGCAAAAGCAAAGTTCATTGAAATAAGAGACGCAGCGGAAAAGTCCGACAAGCGCGGTGACTGGATTATCCTCAATGGAATGCTCGGTGACAATGCTCGAACTGTTGCATGGTTTGACAAAGTCAAATTAGACCCAAAGCAACGAGCAGTCTTCCAAAAACACATGAAGTCGCTGGAAGTGGTTCTGTTCTCGGAAAATCGTTGGGCGGATGCGGCAAATTATTTATATGTCGATCCGATGGCTCGCTTGAGTGAAATTCACAAGGAAGCCGAGGCTATGAAAAAGCCTCGCCCCGACACCGAGATATCAAAAGATTTTGATCCCTTGCCGAGCATGGTGCTTTTGCTCTACGGCACTTATGTCGGAGCCGGACGCGATGCTGACGCGAAGAAAATCGAGGACGAATGCATACGGCTCGACGATACACCTGCAATGCGCACAGGGCTCGCCAACATGGCGAAGGGCATGAAATTGGCCCGAGAGCAGCACCAAAAGAAGGCTGCTAAGTAAACGGCATTAAAGCTAAATGACACTTCCAGCGAAAGTCAAAAAGTCAAAAAATCTCAGCCCTTTCGAGCATGTCTATGAAATTGTTCGAAAAATTCCGCGCGGCAAAGTATGCACGTACGGTGAAATTTCACGGCGCATGAACAAACGACTGAGCGCTGCAGCCGTCGGCTGGGCAATGAATGCGCTCGGCAACGAAAAAACCGTAAGCAAATACAACTCAGACAATGTCCCCTGGCACAGGGTTATCAACTCCAAAGGGAAGCTAAGCACCCATCACGAATCCGCAGAACTCGGAGATGACGGTCGTCCGTTCAAACTTCAAAGAGTCCTTCTGGAAAAGGAAGGAGTTCGTTTTGGAAGAGACGAAAGCATAGATCTAAATGAGTTTCTGTGGACAGAGTAATCTGTGCGATTATAGGCTTATGGAAAACACATCGAACATGCAAATAGATGCGAGCCACCGTGGGGTGGTAGAACAAATCAAGGATGCAGCGGCGGGAATAGAAAACGCTCACAAACAGTTGATGGCGATTCCTTCCGACTCTTCTTCCTTGCCCCTCATCGATGCCAATGAGTCAGCGAAACTCCAGATAGTGCAGCAGACATCAATGGTGCCTGTAATACTGTCACAACAGGTCAGGATGTTGGAATCGCTGGAGCAAAAGTTTGGTCAGGCCTTCACATCGACTTGCGGTGATGAAATTCAAGACTTGCTCAATGTCGCCAAACAGATTCAACGAACAATGGAAGGTGCTGCGGCAAATGCAACCGTCGACGCCTCTCAGGAACTCTTTAGCGCAATTCCCAGGCTCAATCTCTTGCAGCAACGGATCTCCGGCAAGATGATGAAAATCAAGGTCCTCTGACGCCAGTTTGCGACAACTGCCCTTGGCACAATAAGCGGACCAGAGACGCGCGGGCAGGCTTAACGGCGTTTTCAGATCGCCTTTTGGAGTGATGCGCGAAGGGTTCACTGTAGCCATAATGGAATAATCTACCCGGGGTATGTGGACGGAATCTTCTCGATTTCGTCGGTCTTGGCACGGGTTTCTTCCAAGAGAGATAAAACAGCAACCCAATGTTATCCGAAACAGAAACTGATGCCGAACTAGAATACCGAGCAGGCAACTTCGGAGAGGCTTGCGAGCTTTACGGCAAGATGCTGCTCCAACTCGACAGTTCCGCAAAGCTCGAAAGAATTGAATTACTGAAAAAACTCGGTGCCAGCCAGCAGCGGGCAGCACTCTACCAAGAATCTCTAAACACATATGAGACATTGCTTGAACTTCAAGATCAAAATGGCATCCGCGATGCAGAGAAGATAGTCACTTACTTGAAGCTAGCTAAGGCACACGATCAGTGTTCACAGCAACCCCAGGCGGAAATAGAATTCAGGATCGCTCACAAACTCGCAACATCGCTTCTTCCACTCCAGCATGTCATTCGCAAATCCGTTATTGCCAGTTACGCTACCTGGCTTATAAAAACTGACGGCGACAAGAGTGTGCTTAGAAATTTGAAACAAGAGATGAAAGAAGCTCTTGGGGCAGAAAACGGCGAAGCAGATAAAGAAGTGACTCTTGCTCCTTCAACTCAGGGCGTGCTAGTTGGTCGAAGTGAGTACACAAAACCAACAGCAGAGCATGATTTGGAAAAAAATGGTCTCGATTGCGAATTCCGTAGATCTGCCGAAAACACGGGTTCACATGCATCGATTCCCCTTTCGGCGAACAAGACTTCAAACGACAACAACACGGGGCGTGATTGGTCGGATTTACCAATTCACACGCAACCATCAATGCGGGGCACAGCACGCTCATATTTCAAAACGCAATCGAGCACCGAATTAGACAAAGCTATCAAGGAAGAAAATTCTTGGACAAGGAGACTGATCAGATTCGCCCCTATTGCAATCTGCGCCTTCGTCTTCGCACTGTTTGTAACGTCTTTGGTAAACGAACCGTCGTCAAAAGAACTACCACCGTTCGTCCAGGCTCTCGTAGGCAAAACATTTGCCACTACAGACGGTTCTATGTCGATCACTGTCGGAAAAGACGGATTGATGTTAACGGGCACGGGCTTGAAGAAGAAAGTTCGTCCAGTAGTGTGGAAAGGCTCATTCTCTGACGAACTTCGCTTGATTAAAGGAGAGTACGCAAACTATTTGTGGCTAACGCCGATCGAACACGGTTTGCAAGATACAACCGGACTGAAGTTCTGGGATGAGAATTCAGAGGAAACAAAGACAACCAGAGCAATGAATATCGTCGCCGCGGGCGCCCAGTCCTTCTACCAAAACAACCATCGATATCCAATTGCGAGCGAGGCAAAGAATTTATTCTCCTATCACAACCCTTGCACAAATAAAATTGAGGCGGTTCGTACCTACTCATTCAACACCTATTCGTTAGACAGCAAAATCAAAGACAAGAAGCTCGATGTCCGCATGATGCGCGGAGAAAGTTTTGAACAAGAGATGTCACCAGAGCCAGGAACAGTAGCGATGCTTTCGGTGATCAACAAACCGCACGGTCGTGTAGAACTGCCGAATCAACCCATCGAATGCCAGTATGCATACCTTCACGCATATGATCGAAACGGGCAAATGATTTTGTGTCCAACCACTGAAGTTCCACTGGTTCTTTCGTTGGAGAAGGGTGTCACACAACGTCCGGAGGACAAGACGGTTACCGGCAGATTCTCAAACGCTTCTTTGGCTATTGCACAGGGCAGTCCGCCCAGCAGTGCACTTGTATTGTTGAAATACATCGGCTGCGCACTTCTGGTCCTTGCACTCGCCGGTTACCTGGTTTGGATTCGAGTTTCCTCTTTGAAAAACTAGCAATGCCCACGGACGAATTGCGACCTTAAGCACTTTCGAGTGATCTGCTTGGTGGAAGAATTCTTAGATTCGGGCGTGCAGGATTGTAAGTCCATTTCAAAAGCACGCGCCTCAGATCTTCTGGATCGAATGGCTTGTCGAGGCAGTCGTCAGCAGCCGCGCCGATTGCATCCATTCGATCTCGTTCCGATGCAGAAGGACTAACTGCAATCAACGGCGTCTTCCTGCCGCGCTCTCTCTCGACCTGTCGTATGGCTTTTGCCGTTTCAAGTTCGCGTGATTGCGGCAACCGTAAATCCATGAGAATTGCATCGAATGAAGCTGGTGAACCTCTGACGGCACTCAAAGCTTCTTCGGCAGAATTCACGAAGACGGCAGAGTATTCAAATATCTCCAGCAACGACGAAATTATCTCTCGTTGAGCGGGATCGGCTTCAACCACTAGTAATACTGGCATATCTCATTCCACACTTTCTAACGAATCAGGTGGCAAATCGCGATTAGTAATTTGAGCCTGCTAATGGTGAGACGCACTGCCTTGCCCGTATTACGATTGTCACCGCGTACAAGCCATCATGATTAAATACGCTGGATTTGTCCAGGTTATGCCTCTTTTGCTCGATAGCCAAGTGGTAAATGTATCACGCGTGACTGTGAGCATGGTGATGACTAGTCTTCGCTTCAGACTTCGAGAAGCTCTATCGACGGGATTTTCAGTGTGTAAGTAGTAAATTCGGCTGGCAATGCCTCGGTTCTGAATCGGAATCGAAAACTAGAACTATTTGCATCCAGAGCGGCACTGAGCACTCTCTAATCTTTGCTTATCAGTTACGAAAAGTAGACGACGACTTAAGCGCCATGGCGCTCTCTGCTAATTCGATTCGCCGCATACATTCTTGAACAGGAAAGCCGTCTTCTGGGTAAATGTCGCGATACAAAGTCAGCGCGTTTACGAAATGTGACTTTCCTTCCGCGACTTTGTCGAGTGTCGTACAAACAAGGCCGAGTTCAACGAGTATATCCGCGTAGGTCTCGCTACCAAGCGACTCTCGGTCGGCGATGTCCAAGACCTGTTTCAGACTCCAATACGAGGTAAGAAAGTCGTTGCGCTCCTGACACCGACACGCAAAGTTTCTCAATCTCTCAATTTCACGCGCAATAATTACGTGCACCTCGCCCTCCGGCATTCAGGAAGGAGCTGTTCGATGTGAATCATCCTAATTAGTTATGACTATAGGCTTAAAGCAATCGTACAGCAGAGCTTTTACATTGCAATCACCCAATCTCGTGATTTGTGTTATGCGGCATACCAAACCCTTCTAGCACCGCATACGGTGTGCAATTGGAGGCGGGAGTCCGGCTCGGTTTTTGTCACTTTTGTTCAAAGTGAAGTGATATTATTCGCTCTTTCCAACAAAGCCTAACCTTCTCATTCAGCACAGTTTCACGCAGACAGAATCGCAATATACAACAGAAGCAATAAGCACCAGGACTTTCTACTCAAATGACAGCGTATACCCCCATCCTCGCCACACTCGCATACATACTTTCTCCGGACAAGAAATCCGTGTTGATGATTCACCGCAACACGCGCCCTGATGACTTGCACTATGGCAAATACAACGGTTTGGGCGGAAAACTGTCGGATGCCGAGGACATCATATCCGGCTTGGTTAGGGAGATTGAAGAGGAATCCGGGCTCACGCCAACTGACATTAAGTTGCGCGGAACCATTAGCTGGCCAGGTTTCGGCAAGAACGATGAAGCCTGGTTCGGTTTCATTTTCCGCGTGGACGCCTACACGGGCGAGCCGCACCAAGGCAACGTCGAAGGCGCCCTCGAATGGATTGCTATAGACAAGATTTCGGACCTCAATCTCTGGGAAAGCGACCGCTTGTGGCTGGACATGGTCTTCGACGACTCGCCAAAAGCCTTTCACGGCATAGCCCCTTTCAAAGACGGAAAGCTCGTCTCCTGGAACTTCCAGAGGATTTGAGGCGTTTTAGCTTCTTGTTTTTGGGCGCTGAGCGGCTTTGATGGCGTTTTTCCCACACCTGATTGCAAAAACTTGCTTAGCATCTGCCAGTTGAAGGGCTTTTATGGATTAGTCTTTAATCCGTATATACGCGTTGCCAAGGAGCCAGGACTATGCGTCACCCTGATGTCCCCGAATCCCTCGACAGCTGGTGGATTCTCCACCGCATGTTCGCCTTCGACCGGTTAGCTTGGGACGAGCTGGCGCCTGGTGAGCGATCCAAGATTGTTGAACAAGCGACCGAAGCTCTCAACGCCCTGAAAAACACCGAAGACACGGACGTTGGTCTGGCACAAATGGTCGGGCACAAAGCTGATTTGATGTTTACGCACTACAGCAAGAATTACGAGGGTCTGGCACATGCACAGACCGTAATCGACAAGCTGCGCCTATCCGAGTTCATTACTCCGGCATCGTCATATGTTTCCATCCTCGAACTCGGGCTTTACGACGCCACAGGCAAAATCCACGCCGCACTGGCAGAGAAGGGTCTCAAGCCGCATTCTGAGGAGTGGAACAAGGCTTTTGACGAGCTTCTCAAAGATCAAGAGAAGGTGCCACACCATGCCGGACGCCTCTGGGCGCGCATTCCGCAACGTCGTTTCGTGTGCTTTTACCCAATGGACAAGAAACGCGGCGAAGAAGTCAATTGGTACATGCTGCCTTTTGCGGACCGCGCGCGTCTGATGCTCGAGCACGGCAAGATCGGTAGAACATTCCATGGTCTCGTTACACAGGTCATTTCCGGCTCAATCGGATACGACAACTTCGAATGGGGTGTTGATCTCTATGCCGATGATCCGCTCGTATTCAAGAAACTGATTTATGAGATGCGCTTTGACGAAGCGAGTGCGAAGTACGGAGTGTTTGGCGACTTTTATTCCGGACTGCAGTTCTCGCTCGATCAGCTCGGCACCTACCTTGATGGCAACAAGGTGGCAGAACTGAATTCGCGTCTTGAACCGGCAATCAGATAGCCGTCTTAAATCAGTGACTGGCACGAAAGTCGGTCTAAATTGAAAAACTATGGTGAGCCGCGACTAATCTTCTGGCTCTGAGGTTCCGCAGTCGATTACTTCGTTCTGCGCACTTAGATCCACAGACATCTGCTCTGCCATATGTACAAGGTGCGAGCCTTCAATCTCAAGGATGGAAGCAAGGTGATAGAGATTATCGAGGCCGATGCTTCGATTTCCACTTTCAACATCAACGATAAATGCGCGGCTAAAACCAGCTTTCTTACTTAGTTCTGCTTGACTCATTCCCATCAACAATCGGCGCAACCTTATTTGCTTTCCGATGTTGCGCAAGAGAGTATCTTCTGCCGAATCCGCTCCAGCTCGTTTTTTTTGCGCCTTTGCCATAGCTTTCGGATTGGAAGCGCCATCAGGCTGCGCGACTGCGGCACCGCCGCCTAGAAGTTTGCGCTGCCGCTGAGTTTCTTTCGCGATCATCTCAGACGCCAATCTATCAATTGAAATCATGCGTTGCTCGGCAATTAGGCGCATTGCTTCAATATGCGACTCGAGCACTGGCACTGCCAGCACTTCTACTTTTCGGACTCGCATTTAACCTGGTCTCCTGGAAATATGTACAGCTCGGCCCATATAGGAATACTTCCTTTAGTTTTTCCCTCGGTAACGGATGAGGCTTGAAAAAACGTAATTTAATGTAGAACAAAAAAGTCCGCCAAGCTAAGAATAATGAAGCTTTTCAGTCACGCATCGCCCGAATGGAGTACCCGGAAAGAAGACTTTGCGACAATAGTTCTCATGCGCTAGGCACGAAAGAGCAATTTAGAAGCAGTTGCCTATAATGGAAGTCGTGTCTAATGAGCCAACCTGCCGGATTATGGAACAAGTCATAAGTAATCGAAAGCTCAGCAAACTGCATATCGCATTGATTGGCTGGTTTTCGGGAATCGCCTGCTACCTACTTGCCGAATCATTAGTACCACGTCAGCTCTACTCTCCTTTCGATCACGATCGGCTTCTAACAATCAGAGTCGGGTTCATCTACATTCCTTTAGTCGGGCTATGGTTGGGATGGCTGCAGCGGTCGGTTCCGCGCGCAACCACCGGTATGTTGATAGGTCTCTCGCTGGCAATTCTATACATGTGCCTCTGTAACGCAGTTCAGAATGCCCTTCTGTTCATGATTGGCTTTCCTTGCATTCTTGGTGGTGCGATGGCGTGTTTGGTTGGTTCCAACAGCAGCCAGTGGAAAAAGCAAATTTTTGGACGGACGCTTCGAGGCTTGCTTTCAGGGCTGGTCATGGGAACCGCCTACGCAGTGGTGCTAAATGTAGCTGGACTTTTCTTGTACTCATATAACGGTCCTCACTCTATTGCCTATGTGAGAATGATGTGGCAAGCCGGTCCTTTAGCGCTCGGAGTGTGCAGTTCGATATTCTTTGTTTTAGTCACTTGGTCGGTCGGTCTGTCTGCGGTTTGGTCAAAACACCTTCAACCAGGCGAAAAATCCTGGTCTCAAAAACATCCTCGGATTTCTGCGGCTACAACTTTAGGAATAATGATCTCGGCTGGGGTGACCTTGAGAGTTATAGTTGCGTGGCTTTTTGAATCAGGTAGTTGGGCTATTAGGGAAGTTATTTCTGCACTGCCAACATCATTAGCAACTTGGCCGATCTTTCACGTTCCACACGGATGCGACCCATCACTTTTTTTCGACCTTGTTGAAGAAGCTGCTCTGGTGGCTAAGGGAGCATACATGCTTCAGCACGCACCGGAACTTTTATCACAGGGGGCAGGGCTCGGTATCTTTGCGTTCCTCAGCTGGATCACACTTAAGAAGTCACGTCGAAGCTAAAGGCTAACCTAGCGAATCAGACGCGTGGCGATTAGCCCAGCAAACCGATCCTTTCCACTGTACCACCAACCCAAGTGATTGTGGCACTGCGCGCAAATCGCAAACGTCCAAGAGTAGTTCGCAAACCAGCTCGCCTCAGTCGAAGCGTCACCAACATTCGCCGCTCCAGGTGCATCGCTATAACACAACACGTGGAAAGAATAGCCGGCAGGATTGCGAAACGTGTGTTCGTGCGGTTGAATTGCTAGCGAGGGACTCGTTATCTCGTGGTCACAGTTTTTGCACCGCACCTTCTTCTGCGTCTGCTCATCTGTGACTTCATCGGTTTCAATTGAGATGCTGTTGCTCATGGCACCAAACAGCTGTTTTGTAGATTCACTATTGGTTTGGGACACAACACTATAATAAACTGGAGAGATAAATAGCGATTGATTAATCAAAAACAAAATGGAAGAACTTAAGTGCTCCTTTTGTCAAAGACCGCGCCAGAAAGTAAAACTTCTGGTCGGAAGAACCGGAAATGTTTGCGACACATGTTTGGATTTCCAGGCCAAGCAAAAGGAAACCAATACGGCATGTGTTATGTGCAATCGATTTCATAAGACGCACGATGTTCCGAAAGCAAATCCTGGTGTCTGCGAAAAGTGCATAATTTCTGGAACGAGTATCTTTAGGCTCATTTCGCGAGGACAGACGTGGATCGTATTCAAGCAAGAGGCCCCTTCATGCAAACCACACCTTTCGAAACTGCAAAGTCAAAACTTCTATGAGTACTGGCTGAAGCAGTTTGTTAATGATGGCGTGAATCTGGGAACCGGGGACAAACTTGTCGACTTATTTCAAATCAAACCCTCAAAACGACTCATAACATACGCGAGAAAGTGGACGCATGCGTTTCCGAATCATCGCGATGGACCCAGAGTCATGTCCTTCTGGCTTGAGCATTTTCCATCCAAAGAATCGACAGATCTTGCAGCAAAGTATTTGAAAAGGCATTGGCCAGTCGAAGAACTACATTGGCTTTTTCGGTCCGTCTTAAAAGCAAAGGCTGGTGCCAAGTTAGATCGCTTAGTTTTAGAACGATTAGAGAATGCTCCAGCTAACGATATTTGGGCACGCTGTTTATCCCCTTACAAAGTTCGTGAGGGCATCGCTAATCGTCTGGCACTGCGCTGGTTGAAACTTAATGAAGACAATCCGAACCTGCTTTTGATGGGCTACACAACCTTTGCAAATACGCCGGATACAGTTGCTGCAGTTTTCAAACATTTGAAGAAGCATGGTTTTTCGCGCCAATACAACGAACATGAGATAAGACCACTTCTCGACAATACTCGCAAGTTAAACATGGAAATACGTCCAGAGGTGGTTGAATTTGCACGAAATTGGCTAGCTGCAACCGAACACAAAAAGGATAAAGACCCTGAAAGTCACCAGGAAACAGAGGTAGCGCACGTACACGCTGCGCTGATACACGCCACAAACGACGAGACTGACATTGAGAACGCAAAAAATTGGTACCTGAAGCACAGCGACTCACGAATGAGCTTCTTGGTTCTCAATGAGCTGCTCAGCACGAGAAAGAATAGCAATTTGAAACCCGATCAATTTGCGATTGAACAAGCAAAGATCGTTATTCGAAAAACTCCACTGGAGGAAAGGATTCCATCCCTAGTAGGTACATTGCTTGCGGCGTGTCCAGATAGTGAGACAATCGGAATTGCGAGTGAGCTCTATGCGCAACAAAACATTCCCTGGATCCTGATTGAGCTGCTACAGCATTCTCCCACTGAGCAGCAGATTGCAGCGGGAAAAGTGCTTTTAAATGAGGTCAGGGGATGGGATAGTGAACACGCGCTACTAGTTGCATTATTGAAAAGAGCACCAGATTCAAGGGTAAAGAGGCGCGCGAGAGCCTGGTTAAAAGAAAACACTCGACACATCGCGAAGAAGGAAATTCTCAAACTGCTCTAACTAAGCAGGATAGACAGACTCCGACAAACACTTGCTTAACTGTTTGGTGTTTCAGCAAGTTCAAATGACGAGTGTATATATTGACCCTAGCGACAAAGACGGAATGTAGATATGGTCATAAGTAAACGACATGCAATTCCTCTAAGCATTGCGATTGCCACAGCACTGGTTTTGATCTCTGCTTATTTCTCGTCTGCGGGAATTCAGCCCCCAATAGTTGCGACAGAACTGCTTCAAGACGGAGACCTCATTTTCCATGCGTCCAAATCGCGGCAGAGCGCTGCGATACACCGCGCAACTCATTCGGAAATATCGCACATGGGAATCATCTTTCGCGAACAAAAGGGTACAAAAAATAACTGGTATGTCTATGAAGCTGTTGGACCAGTAGTCAAAACACCACTTCAAGAGTGGATTGAAAGTGGCGCCGACAAGCACTATTCGATAAAGCGATTGAAGAGTCCAGGCAAGCTTTCGCCGCAAGAAGTAGAGAGCTTGAAGGAGGCATGGAAGAGATTCGAGGGCAAACCGTACGATCCATATTTCGCATGGTCGGATCAACGAATCTATTGTTCAGAACTCGTCTGGAAGATGTACAAGGAAGCTTTGGGCATCGAAGTCGGGCATCTGCAAAAACTAGGTGACTTCGACCTAAACTCTCCAGTTGTGAAAGAACTCCTTGCCGAACGCTATGGAAGCGAAATCCCATTGCAGGAAACTGTAATTGCTCCTTCCACCATGTTCAATTCGCCGCTGCTAAGAAATGTCGGTTGTCTTTAGGCGCCAAAGCACCTTCGTGTTTACACCACTGAAACCCTGCTCTCAACGAAGGTTTGACATATATTGGATGTCTTCACGTCCACTTATCTTACTATGCTCAAGCTAACAAAATTAAACCTTATCGTTTGCGCGGTCGTTGTGGCGACAGCGTGGCTCTGTATTAGTGTCTACGACATCTATTGGGGATGGGTCTACGAACTCGATCGCAGCCCTGCAAGAGCAATCAACACCCTGCAGCAGCTGGGAGATGTTATCCTGAATCCACCCTGGTTCATACGTTGCTATTGGAACCAATTCTTTCTACAGGGAATTACAAACCTGATTGTTGGTTGCGCGCTTGCTATCAGCATACGTGCTCTCAAAAGAACACATAAACCGTACAACTTTGAGTACGCGCAATGTTTGCTGAAAGATATCTTCAAAGAGCGCCCCTACAAGAAATACGTCTTCTGGCTAGGACTCTCTGTTATCAACTGCGTTGCACTGGCTGGAACACTTAATTGCCTTCAGATGGTAAAGCACTATGGTCTTCGAGATACTGCTTACATTCTTGATGGTCTTGGACAGTATGAAATTGGAGAGCAGATCTTCAGTCTGACGACAGAAGGGTGCGGTATTACACTTGCATCAACTTGCGGCTTTTCAGGACATGATGCAGACAGAGCTGAGGTAGCAAACGAACGCCTGAACAATACTGTGGCGCGCATATATGGAGAGAACAGCATCGAGTTGGCTCATAGACTGCAGACGCAGGCTGGACGTATAGTCAATAACTTTGAAGATTACTCGCTCGCAATACAAACCAGAACAAGAGCAATAGCGATTTTTAAACGCGCAGGACGGCTCGATCGTTGCGCAGACAATTTTGGATTTCTAGCATATGACTTGCAGGCTTCAGGCAATATTGCAGAGGCCAAGAGAACCATCTCAGAAGCTCTAAAATACGCCAACTCATCACAGACATCTCTCGAAGAGCGCAAAGAAGTATTGAGCTCACTCTATTCAGCCGTGTACAGCATGGGAGATCAAAAACTAGCAGAAGAGATTCTATCAGTGACAGGCGGTGAGATGGTACTTCCAACACCTCTAAACGTAGACAATTCCGACTCAATTCTCTTCGTCTGCGGTTTACTCTTCACTGCGCTGACTGTACTAGCAACTACCATAAACCTCAAGGGGCATCCAAACGATCGACTTACCAACCGGTGGGTGCGCGAATTACAAAACTCACCCACTGATGAGCTAAGAGCAGCCAGCCTGCGGCGGCTCATCAACCTGGAGATGTTTCGGCGAAACCTGCCAGCAGCAGATGAGTACTCAAAACTGCTTTTGAGGATCTATCACGACCAAGGCTAGACTGAAAAGGGGCAGACAACACCTTAACAACTTCTACCGCCTGAGCCTTGTGCTAGGTTGTAGAATGATTCCGGACAGTTGAGGGACGCAAATGCCCCCAGGCAAAAACGAATGTTATCTATCCATTATCGTTCCGTCGTACAACGAAGAGCGGCGGATGCCCCGTTGCTTGGAAAAACTTGCCGAGTATTTAGAAAGGAAACAATTCACAAGCGAAGTGCTCATCGTTTCCGATGGAAGCACTGACCGCACCACGGATATCGTACGTGCGGCATCACAAATGGATCCAACCATCAGACTAATCGAGTTTTCCGAAAACAAAGGAAAGGGCTTTGCAGTTCGTGCCGGAATGTTGGAAGCTCGCGGTAAGTACAGGCTATTCATGGATACTGATTGTGCCGTCCCTGTAGAGTTCATCGACAAGATGCTGGAGCGCCTCGTAGCAGGATATGAGGTAGCGATTGGGTCGCGCGCTTTGGAGGAATCTGTAATTGTGAAAAGGCAGTCACTTCCTCGCCATGTCGCGGCGTTGGGTTTCACAAAATTGCAGAATGCCGTTTTGAAACTTCCATTTGCAGATACACAGTGCGGCTTCAAAATGTTCTCTGCCCAAGCGGCGGAACATCTCTTCCCCCTGACCAAGTTGAATTGCGCATACTTTGATGCCGAGCTGCTTTATATGGCTTACAAATTCAACTATGAGGTGGCTGAGGTACCGGTCAAATGGACTCATGATGAAGAAACGCGTTTGCCAATCGGACCTCGGAGAAGTGCAGACTTGCTGATAAAACTTCTGCAAATTCCTTCAATTCACCGCAGGAAAAACTGGCAAAATCGTACCGGAGCACTCAGCGCGAATAACTCACAAATTCAGCTGACGCTAAAACGCTAGATTGCAGTATCGAGATAGATGAAGGGATTGTCTCTCGCCCATAGCTGCCACCAAGTCCATCGACTTGCAATTTACCGTCGCGTCCAAAAATCTCAAACGAAAAACAATTCTTCCATTCGGTCCAGCTAGCGTGCAGCCAGGCCATTTGATTAGCGGCGGTTCGAAGACTTAGGAATGCATTGTCTTCTCCTTTCATATCCCAGAAACACGCAGCAATGTTACCGTCTAAGAGGGAGAAAGTTTCTATCAGAGCAAACTGGAGCAGAAATAGAAGGGTGAAGCAATCGCCGTACCCAAACCCTCACTGCTGCCAGTAATGATTGCAGTTCGCCCTTCCAGCTTCTGCAATGTTTCAACCATCAGATTACTCCAAACAAGCTAGCATCAGTGACCGCGCAGAACAAAAAATCCGATAGCACCAACAACAGAAATCACGGCAGCAGCGATCGACGCGATCAGCATAATTTTCTTTCTCTGTCTTGCAGCAAGCACAGCATTGATTTGCATTTGTATTCTGCGCGGAAATATCTCCAGGCGCTCTTGCAGTTTTGCCACTGTCTCAAATCGATAGCTCGGATCTTTCTCCAGACAATTGACAATGATTTCGTCCAAATCTTTGGGGCGTTTCTTATCGAAATTCAGATCTGAAATCTTCGGCGGAAGTTTCAACGCGTGCATATTCTTGATTTCCTGAATGTCCCCATCGCGAAATGCCGGTCTTCCCGTCAAAAGCAAAAAGCCAACCGCTCCCACAGAATAGACTTCGGATTTCTCGGTGTACTCCATATTGCGAGCTTCGTCGGCAGACATCCAAATGGCATCATTCGTGTCGGCCAGTCCTTCACTCGCCTTGATTTTTGGCAGCGCGAAATCAGTAACAAAGACGGACGGGTCGCCATTCATGTCATCGAAGAAGATGATATTGCCAGGTCGAATATCTTTGTGTGAAACACCCTGTTTCTGCGCGTATAGCAACGTTTCGCAAACAGCAAGCATGACCTTGACCGCGATATCAAAACTCGGAATTCCATACAAAGCCACACACTGTTCAATATTGAAACCATCTTTGTACTCCGTCACCAGATATGGTGATTTGCCGTTGTGAAATCCGGAGTCGACAATTTTGACAATATTGGTGTGAGAAAGCTGCTGATTTTTCTTCACCTCACTCTGAAAGGTAGATTGCATTTCAGGTGGGATCTTTTTGAAAACCTTCACAGCAACCTTAATTCCGCGCGTCTTATCCCTTGCAAGAATTGTGGTGGCACGTTTGCTGTGTCCAAGAAAACCAATGGGCGCGTATCTCTCTGTCGGAAAACTCGCAGAGGACAAGCCGATTTTCGATATATCGAAGCTAACCGAATCGCTCTCGTTTGGTTTCAAATGAGTCGGAATTTTCTTCGGATTCTGCTGCATGCAACAGCAAAGATCCGGGTGTCTCGGACCGGGCGGAACTTCTGCAGCAATTCGCCGATTGCAATTCGCACACAGGTCAATCGAAAAGTTTGAACTCGGAGAGAATGGACGATCGCAGCGACAAACTGAGATCCACTGTGTTTTCTGCTGAGCTCTCTGATGTGTGCTCGGCGTTGCGAACTCATCCGGGACGGGACGAAAGCAATTCTGACATTCGCCTCCAATCACGTTTGTTGTATTGAGGTTAGACGCCTGGGGCTGCGAACCAGTGGGTTCTGCCATTTTGTTAGTACCTCAAGTTCCGCTACACAGGGTCAAGAACTCCCCATACAACTTAGCACTTTTCGGTTCATCAATACGTACAGCAGCCGCAGTCTCCGCATATCTTCAGAAAGCGAAATGCAACTGTTTCAATCTGAAAACACGACCGCCTTGCGAGCTTAACTCTCGGTGCGCGGACAGCACTGAGCCGCCAACGCCGCCGCTAAGCCGCCCGCCAAGAAAAGCCCGACGGTCAACGCGCCGGTTCTCCTGGTTCTTCTTCTTGCACCATTGTCAAAGCTGAGCATTACGGGCAAGGCCGCAGCGCCGAGTCCTGCGCTCAAGCCCAAAGTGATGCCTCTGCCGATACTTCCAAAACCGGGTTTCGAGCCGACCCGGCTGAAATAGAGAGTGTTGGTGAAAAGATCGCCCAGCAATGCAAAGAGGAAAAGAGAAGACCCACTAGGTGGCGTTCTTCCAACCGCCGAACAGAATTTCGCGACGCCCTTCATGCCCATGCGGTCCAGCTGTGGAGCATCGGGCAGAGCCCGGCGAAGAGCCTGATGCGCAGTGGTCAGCGCAACTGCACCAACGAAGCCGTTAAAAAGTGCTCGAATCATTCTCTTTTCCCCTGAGTAGTCTGCTGATCGTACTAAATACATACACGCAAATTTCCTCTTAAAAACGGTAGAGGGCAATTAGAAAAGCCGCACCCTACCTTGAGGAAAGGTGCGCAAACATTAAATATGTTCCTTCTTGGTTTCGCGCTAAAATCCATACCTATTCTCGGCATTCCACCAATCCCCCAAAAGGTTTTCAATGAGTTCGAAACGCTTTCAAGCCGCAGTCTTTGCTCTTTACTTCGCGCTCTTGTTCGCCCCCGCAGAAGCAGCGAAAGCTCAGACAATTGCGCAGACCAGCCCGGCATCTGAGGCGAATGCATCAGCCCCCGCGATCGATGCGCCTTTTCAGCTAGACAGCATGATTGTCAATGCGCAAAACAACTACCAGCATGGGCGTTACAAAGATGCAATAGAACTGTTCGAGAAAGCGCAGCATTTCGCAGACAAGAGCGCATATCAATCAGCACAGATTTCACTGGGTTTGGCAGAGTCGTACAGGTCTTTAGGGCGTTACAAGGAAGCGGAGGCTCTTTTCAAGAGCGCCATCGAAGAAGCGGAACAATCGGACAAAAAACACTTAAACAAGAAATACAAAGCCAGCAAGAAACGCGCCAGCGATCTGATCCCAACGATGATGAGCAACCTGTCCGTTCTCTATCTCGATCAAAGTAGATTTCCTGAGTGCGAGGCTGTTTTGAACAGCTCAATTGCAATCGGCACAAAAAAGGTCGGTCCGAACAATTTCAATTTGGCATTACCCCTAAACGGTTTGACCAGACTTTATCTCAAGTGGGGCAAATTGAGTGAGGCAAAAGCGGTCAACGACAGAACAATGTTGTTGTTCAACACGCCGCAATCAAAACAAAATTGGCTGTATGCATATACTGCGTTCAACCTTGCTCAAATATTGAATGAGAAAGGGAGGTACAAAGAAGCGGAGGCTCTGTACAAGGCAACTTTGCTCGGTCTTCAATCTTTGATTGGTTTCGAACATGAGCATATCGCGATCGTTTTAGAACCGCTTGGCGAGTTGTATCGGAAACAGAGCCGATACGCCGAAGCGAGAAAAACATTCCAGCAGGTTCGCAAAATTCGCGAGGCGGCTCTGACGAAAGAGCATCCCGATTACGGTAAAGCTCTGCTCGACTTGGCGCTCGTGTGCAGAGACGAAGGGCGTTATGCAAAGGCAGAAGAGCTTTGCAAAAGTGCGACTAAGATCATCGAGCGCTCGCTCGGCCAAAACAACGTAGAGATTTCGAAGTGCTGGATCACGCAAGCTTCAATCGCGCGATACCAAGGTAGATACAGCGAAGCGGAAGAACTTGCAAGACGCGCCTTGGAACTTGACGAGAAGCTGGTTACAGCCGATCACCCAGCCGTCGCTCACGATATGGTCGAGCTGGGAGGCATCCTTGCAGATGAGCGCAAGTACGATCAAGCTGAGGCAATGCTGAACAAAGCACTCAAAATCAGCAAGGAAAAACTAGGAGCAGATCATCCGGACATCGCGCTGACGGTGCGCAGTCTCGCCGAGATTTATCTTGCACAAAAAGACTATGCCAAAGCAGAACCGATGTTTAGAAGCTCACTGCAGCTTGCCGAGAAGACACTAGGAGCAGACAATTCGCAGGTCGCAAACATATTGAGAGACTTGTCGGAACTGCTGACCGTTCAACAAAAGTATGATGAGGCAGAGCCGCTTCTTAAGCGAGTATTGACCACGGACGAAAAACTGTTCGGGCAAAAGAGTCCACAAGTTGCAAGAGACCTCGAAGCTTTAGCTGCGTTGTATACGAAACAAAACAAAAATGATCTCGCAGCGCCGTTGCTGAAACAGTCCAAAGAAATTACTGCGGCACTGCCTGGTGCAGCGGAAGTACAAAACTATGCAACATCGGCTCTGGCAGGCTCATCGCAAGACAAGAAAGTGGCGGACAAATGGGCTCTTGTAGTCGGAATCAGCAACTTTAAAGACTCAACGATCAATTTAAAGTATGCGGCGAAGGATGCAACGGACTTCAAAAACTTCCTTGTCACTCAGGAGAATTTTGCGGCTGACCACGTAAGACTACTGACGGATAGTAATGCCACCAAAGAACAAATTACTTCGCAACTGGGACAAGGGTGGCTAGGCAAGCGCGCACAACCGGATGATCTAGTTGTTGTATACGTTTCGAGCCATGGTAGCCCTTCTCTGGAAGAGGTCGGCGTCAATTTCTTGGTCGCTCATGACACCGATAAATACAAGCTGGTTTCAACCGGTATCCCGATGCAATGGTTGACGAAAATTATCCAAGAGCAAGTGCACAGCAAACGCGTAGTCGTAATACTCGATGTTTGCCATAGTGGTTCTGCCGGCGAAGAGAAAAAGACCGCCGATGTCGATGATGACGATGACAGCGCAGCAGCAGATTCTGCCAGCAAAGGTTTGATGCGGGTCACAAAAATGGATGCAAGCAAACTGAACGTTGGTAGCGGGCAGGTAGTGCTGTGTTCTAGTCTAGCGGATCAAGTATCTTGGGAATCGAAAAACTATCCGAATAGCATCTTCACCCGCAAGCTAATGGAAGCACTGCAATGCAAAGGCAAGGACACTTCACTGAACGAAGCCTTCGATAAACTGCGCACTTTGGTCAGCGCTGAGGTCTTGAGCGATCGTGGTGCTGTGCAAACACCGAGCCTGTACAACAAAAGTTGGACCGGCGGCGATCCCGTTTTAGCTGTTCCTCCCTCGGCTCCTCGCAGCGGTAAATGATATACCGGCACAGACTCTAAAGGAAAAGTCTGCTGCCTTATATCGCAGCCCTTATCTAAGCTCTTTGCGCAATTTCTTGTCAGCTTTACGCTGTAAGTCGTCGGCATCGTCTTGAATTCGCTCTGCTTTTCTATTTTTCTCGGCAGCTTCTCTTGCATGTTTAGCTGCTCGTCCTTCCTTGCCTTTTACTTGAGCAACTGCGGATTTGGTCGATTCTGCGGTTGCTTCAGCGCCGACTGCGGCAGCTTCGGCTGCTTTTCTGTCAGCTTCGGCTTGGATTTCTGCTGAATCCTTAGCAAATGACGGTGTAGCTAAAACACCAAGAACGGCAAACAGCGAGAGCATTGATGTTAAAGACTTGAACATTAAACAATCTCCTAATTGGTGCGGTGATTCAAGGTTGACCGCATCATTGAGGTCAAAGTGCCAGCACTTATCGGGATGTTTACATTACTGAACCAAACTGAAAGTTTCAGTGAAAACCATGAGCACGACTGAATTTACGCAACCACCACTTGAAATTCTGAAGCCGAAATCTATGAAAGCCGAACTTTCGCATTTCATCGTAAGACTGGCTAAATGACCATCCCTGGCGAAACATTCGAAAAATTGCAAGCAAAATCCCTGTTCTGTCCGAGCCATGAAAACAGTGGACATAGATAGGATGATTAGCCTCGTCATCAATCAAGGCCAGAAACATATCAACCGTTTCCTGCTTGGGCAAATTCCAGTAGTTTAGTGGAATAGAGATAAACTTCATGCCAAGATCTTCAACAGCAGCTTTTTCTGCAGCGATTACCTTCTTTCCCCATCGCAAACTTATGACGGTTCGAACCCCCATTTCATTCAGTGCGAAGAAGCCCTCCTTAACGGGCTGACCGCCACGAAATAAGTAGGGTTCAACCTGGGAGAAATTCCTTATGGGTACTCTGTCGTTACTCTGCACTGCCAAGATTTCAATTAGATGTCACTTAAACGCTGGAACTTGTCGCCTTGCTCTATACTCATGTGCAAATAGCTTCTTATGAGCGGCAGATTTCATCCACCAGATCTACTATAACTGCCATCAGAAAAATGATGCACCGTTGAGAATAGTCGACTTTCTCTAGACTTACAAATGCCTTCCGACAGCACAGACTCCAATAAATTTAAGCAAGTTTTGGTTGTTTACAATCCTGCGTCGGGCACGGTTGGTGATTTCGACAGGCGTCTGGGAGCGATGGTGCGACACTTTGCCGAAGAGAAAGGCTATGTGGTCAATGCCAGACCACTAACGCAAGATATGACTAGCGCCGAGATGCTTGCTCCAGTAATGGGACCTTTTGAGTTGGTGGTAGCGGTAGGAGGAGATGGAACCGTTGGATTCGTTCTTGGGGCAGTTGCTGAGTCAGGGCTGAAAATACCAGTTGGAATAATTCCGTTTGGCACGGGAAACCTGCTGGCGCGAGCACTGAAAATTTCAACGGGAAAACACAACGAAGACCCTCTTGAACGCGCGATGGATACGATCATTCATGGCGATACAATAAACCTCGACCTCGGAAAAATGAATGGGCGCTGGTTCACTATTGACGCAGGCACAGGACCAATTGCCGACGCGATCACAAAACCTATTAAAGAACACAAGACGAAATTCAGACTTCTCGCCTACGGCTGGCCGCTTCTAAAGAGTGTAACTCATCGACCACTGCGATACCAATTGACGATTGATGACGGAGAAAAACTAGATGTCGAAGCGTCCGGAATTTTCATTACCAACAGTTCGGAAATGGGAATTGGAGTAGAGGGCATCGAGCATCTCTCCGATGGAGTACTCGACTTGCTAGTAATGAATCCTCGCAGCGTGGTCGACTATTGGCGGCTTCTCGCGCGTTTCTTCAGATGGTTCATCCTCAACCAAGACTCAGGTCACGTGCCGTATCTCTTACGCAAAGTCAAAAGAGTCCACATAGAAATGATTCCAAAGCAAGTTAGTCGTTCGCCACTACACAGGTTCGCTCGAAAGACTCGCGATATTCTTTCCGGAAAAACGCACGTGCCGAAAATTAGATTTGAAGCTGAAGCTATGATCGATGGCGAGCCCTGCGGCACGACACCCTGCACCATAGAGATTGTACCTGGAGCTGTATTAGTAAGAGTTCCGCGCGCCGAAGCACCGGCAATCGTGAAATAATGCTTCAGCGCGTCGAGAGAGAAGTAAAGCGGGGGTTACAGAGGTGAAGTTCGCCAATTTCAAGGAAAAGATCAAAGCAGGCAAAACGCAAATTGGCACCATCGTTTCACTGTCACCACCTGCGGTGACAGAGTGTTTATCAAACCTTGGTTATGACTGGTTGTGGATCGATTTAGAACACGCACCACTTTCGCTAGAACAAGTGCAGGCGATACTCGCTGCTAAAGTTCCTGAGTGCGCTGGTCTCGTGCGCGTTCCCACTAATGCAGATGAGTGGATTAAACGCGTGCTCGACATTGGTGCTGATGGCATCATTGTGCCGCATGTAAGCAGCAAAGAAGATGCATTGCGTGCCGTCAAGTCAGCGAAATATCCACCTTTTGGCGAGCGAAGTTTTGGCGCCGGTCGTGCGCACACATATGGAATCGATGCAACACATCACGAGAAGGCTAATGAATTGACTTGTGTTATCGTGCAAATCGAAGATCGAGACGCGGTGAAAAACATCGATGAGATTATCTCAGTCGAAGGTGTAGATGGAATCATCATCGGTCCCTATGACCTTTCCGGAAGTTTCGGAAAGCTTGGAAAAGTGGCAGATTCGGAAGTTCAAACAGCAATTAAATCTGTCCTTGTTGCCTGCCAAAAGCGAAAAGTGCCAGCAGGCATTTTTGCTTTATTGCCTGAGCAAGCAAAAGACTATCTCGACGCAGGATTCTCATTGGTAGCAGTAGGAGTAGACCTGCATACGTTGTGGACTTCTGCTAAAGAGAAACTACAAGAACTCCGAGGCACCGGTATCTGAAGTCTCAAGCTTAAGGATACCGTTACGCAAGAAAACTACTTGCCTTTGGAACGGCGATCAGTTTCATCCTGTAACTGTTTCAAATCTCGCCGCATGTCTTCCTCCTGTCCAGCATCTAGATAGCCACCCCCGGCGTTTTCCAATGATTGTGCTTTGCCTTTCAGGTCGCTCAGTCTTTGGTTCAGGTGCGCAAATTCGTTGCGGCTGATTTCGCGTTTGCTGCCGCTTTCACTTAGCTTCTTGCGCATGCCGGCGAACACTTCAGGAAGGTCGGGTTCTGTTTGGACCGGCACAGGATATTGATAGCCGTACCAAACATACGGGAAAAATGCGCCCCGGCGGTGATTAGGAAAAGAGCCAAAATTCTGCACATGCGGATTTCCCATGGCACGCCCGAAACCACGCGCCATTCCCCCTGCAGACGGAGCGCCCCCCGTGGCGCCTCGGCCAGACCCCGCACTCGAAGGAAGTGGCAAAATGATAGTCGCGAGAAGGAGCGCAATAGCTGCGTTTAATCCGATACTTTGTTGCGTCTCCAGCCGTTTCATACCTAATACCTCGCTCTCTCTGCCTCTTCAGACACTTCTGGATGCCGATGGTTCCTGCAAAATAATCAATTGGAACAACTCTTAAATTGCCGAAAAACGCTACTATTTTCCTGGCAACATAGCCGCCCCTTTTCTCGAAGAAAAGAGGATGGCTGTCCGCACCGTCTGGTAGGAATCATTATGAAAAGCGTGAAAAGCAAGACATTGTCGTCGGATCAGCAGAAGGAACTTATCAAAACATTGAAGGCGCGCTTTGAGAAAAACATGAGCCGTCACAAGGGAATTGAATGGGCAAAGGTGCAATCCAAGCTCGAAGGAAACGCAGATAAACTCTGGTCCTTGAGCGAGATGGAAAGAACCGGTGGTGAACCCGATGTGGTTGGACAGGAAAAGAAAGCAGGTGAGTTCATCTTTTTCGATTGTTCCGCAGAAACACCGAAAGAGCGACGAAGTGTCTGCTTTGATCGCGAAGCGCTCGATTCCAGAAAAGAGCACAAGCCCGCAGACAACGCGATGGACATGGCTGAGTCCATGGGCATCGAGATATTGACGGAGGAGCAGTATCGCGAGCTGCAAACGCTCGGTAAATTTGATTTGAAGACTTCAAGCTGGGTGCAGACACCGCCTGCAATTAGAAAACTTGGAGGCGCGCTCTTTTGTGATCGCCGCTACGACACAGTGTTTCTCTACCACAATGGGGCGTCTTCCTATTATGCGTTGAGGGGATTTCGTGGCTCTCTAAGAGTGTAGACACGGCCTTAACAACAACCGGCGTCATATGCACGCGGGCAGCGCTCCCAGGTGACTCGTAAGAGAAACGCCCCTGGTTTTCCCAGAGGCGTTCCCATTTTTTGCCCTCACAAGATTGCGTTTCTCTTGCTTGCAAAAGCGTTGTCTGCGCGAGGTTGTTAGCCTACGCATTTGGCAACGTGGCGTGCTACGCGGCGCTTACTTCCACATCGACGATGTCATCGTCATTGTTTTGATGTGCACCGCTGCCGCTCGAGCTTCGTCCTTGTCCAAACCCTCCTTGCGCGGACGCTTGGGCATTGGCTTGAGCAGCGGCTGCGTCTTGTTGCAGAAGAACAAGTGCTCCACGCAATTCGTCCATTGATGACTTGAGAGTAGCAGTGCTTGCCTTTTCCTCAATCTTCTTGCGCAGCTCGTCTACGAGCAGCTTAGCTTTCGCTTTGTTTTGCTCATTAACCGCAGAGCCAAGTTCGTTCAACTGTCGCTCAACCATGTAGCACATCTGATCGGCCTCATTGCGAGTGTCCGCAGCTTCTCTCAATTCGCGGTCTTGGTCAGCGTGTTCGGACGCTTCCTTGATCAGACGATCGATATCATCTTTATTCAGATTAGTGCTAGCTGTGATTGTAATCTTCTGCTCTTTGTTGGTCGCTTGGTCGCGCGCCGTCACGCTGACGATACCGTTGGCATCGATGTCGAACGAAACTTCGATTTTGGGAAGTCCGCGTGGTGCAGGTGCGATTCCGTCGAGACGGAAATTACCTAGCATCTTATTGTCGCGAGCCATCGGGCGCTCGCCTTGGAACACGCACACATCGACTCCGGGCTGATTGTCGTCAGCGGTGGAGAATACTTGCGATTTGTGGGTTGGGATTGTCGTATTGCGTTCCACAAGTTTGGTGAAAACACCGCCCATGGTTTCGATCCCCAGAGAAAGTGGGGTTACGTCAAGCAAAACAACATCCTTCACTTCACCGGCAAGCACACCTGATTGAATTGCAGCGCCAATCGCTACGACTTCATCAGGGTTCACGCCCTGGTTCGGTTCTTTTCCACCGGTTATTGTTTTGACCAGCTCTTGAACGGCCGGAATGCGTGTCGAACCGCCGACCAAAACAATCTCATCAATTTCAGAGGCTTTCAGTCCTGCGTCGCGAATTGCTTCTTCAACAGGCTTACGGCAGCGCTCGACCAATTCCCGAGTCAATTCATTAAACTTGGCTCGCGAGAGTCTCATGTCCAAATGCTTGGGACCGGTTTCATTCGCGGTGACAAACGGTAGCGAAAGCGTTGTTTCCGAAACGGAAGACAGCTCAATCTTTGCCTTCTCGGAAGCTTCGATAAGACGCTGCAATGCTTGTTTGTCTTTGCGTAAATCAACTCCTTCGAGTTTCTTAAACTCATCAGCCGCCCAATTGACGATCGCGTGGTCGAAGTCATCGCCACCAAGGTGAGTATCACCGGATGTCGATTTGACTTCAAAAACGCCGTCACCGACTTCCAAAATCGAGACGTCAAAAGTACCGCCGCCAAGGTCAAAAACAAGAACGGTTTCGTTGTTCTTTTTATCGATGCCATAGGCCAGCGCAGCTGCCGTAGGCTCGTTGATGATGCGCAGAACGTCCAATCCAGCGATAGCGCCGGCATTCTTTGTCGATTGCCGTTGAGAATCATTGAAATACGCCGGAACGGTAATAACAGCGCTGGTCACCTTTTCACCGAGGTATTTTTCGGCGTCTTCCTTCAGCTTGCGCAGAACCATCGCCGAAATTTCTTCCGGAGTGTACTCCTTGTCTTGAATGACAACCTTGCTGCTGTTCTCCGCTCCAGGCTTGATACGGTACGAAACTATTCCGCGCTCCGCTTCAACTTCGTCGAATCGGCGACCGATGAAGCGTTTAATAGAATAAATAGTGTTTTGCGGGTTGACCACAGCCTGCCGTCTAGCGAGCTGACCTACCAGCCTTTCGCCAGTCTTCGTAAAAGCCACAACTGAAGGCGTCGTGCGTGAGCCTTCCGCATTGGCGATAACGGTCGGCTGGCCGCCTTCCATCACGGCGACAACAGAGTTTGTCGTGCCCAAATCGATACCAACAGTCTTACTCATGCTCATTTCCTCATAGGTTTCGAAAGCAGACCAAAAGCCGCCCTCCGGAAAGGCGTGCAAGCGCCAATCGGAGCGTGGGATGAATCGGTCCTACCTTCGTTTTAACCAACGCAGCGAAAATGTTGTCCAAATAACAAAATTTCTTTATTTTTCAGCAGCGGAACGCTCGAAATTCCAGCCCTGTGGGCTCTAGCGGCCTTAAACTGCTCTTTAGAGTTCTGTTATAGCTATATATGGACCAAGAGTTCCAGAACCACGCGGTTCCAGGGGCTACAAGGTTACAGCGCTACAAGGTTACAGCGCTACCAGGTTCCAGGGCAAAGAGGTTCCAACGCTACTAGGTTCCAGCACGCCTTGCCTGTAGTTCGGCTTGCCTCTCATCTGCTTCCTTCTTGAGCATAAGCACTTCGGCGTCAAGCTTCGCAGCTTCGTCATCGCGTTTCATCGCACGCAAGAGTTGAGAGTACTTCTCCTTAATCTCCGCTTTCTGCGCGGCATAGTCACCGGCGGAGCCACCATATTCCTTAAGGAATACGCTCGTCACCTCGTCTTCGGCTTTCATTGCAGCGAGAAACTTTTGCTCAGATTCCTCGTGTCTACCAACATCTCTCAAGAAACTTGCATACGTGGTCAACGTGGGATGGAGAGATGATTTGCCCAGCGTAGGATCAGCTTCAGCATACTCGCTTGCGAAAGTCAGTGCTTCCTTCATATAGGACTCTGCAGCAGCATCATCTGTTTGCTTATGCTTAATCTCACCAAGCGCGTTCAAAATAGAAATCTTCGAGTGCATCCCGGTGAGGCGATCTTCGTCCACATTCTCCAGCGCTTGCTTGTATTTCGCTTCGGCTCCTGCCAAATCTCCGTTCTTCTCTGCGACCTGCGCCTCCAGCATCAATCGCGTGTTTGCCATCGTCGCTTCCATGCCGGACTGGAGACTCGAAAACAACTCGCCCAAACCAGGTATCGTTTCCTCGATTTGAGAGATCATTGCGTCCATCTCTGCGAAATTCAAGCCAAAGTCCGTATCGAGAGATGCCAAACGTTTCTCTGGATCCGCTTCAAAAATATTGCCGCCATTGAACATGTCTTTCATGCTTTCGTGCGACTTGTCCATCATCGCTTTCATTTCATCAGTCATGCCAAACTTGCTGCATTCATGCGCCATGTCACTGTAGAGCCGATGTTTCGAATCGTCTTTCTTCTGCAAATAATAGGTAGAGAGCTTGGTGAGAATCGTAGAACGCTGACTCATCAGCTCGTCCTTTCCTTCGGTCCTTCTGAGCGCATGCTCGTAGCACACCAAGGCCTCTTCAGCTCTGTTTTCCTTCTTCGAATCCAACGCACCGCCAGAATCAGCGATGTCCATCAATGCAATCTGTTCTGGGGTCCAGTAACTCACCAGCCCCAAATCGACCATGCGTTTGGTGAAACGCGCCATGGGCAGTTCGCTGCTTCCACTACGCTGCCGGAGAATTTCTTGATCGACATCACTTTGACTAAGGAAATTCGCACTCAACATTTCCTGCGGTAGCGCCTCTTCTTCGTTGATGATGCGCCATGCGGCCTCATAAAGAATTACATCTTTCAGCAACAGAGGATCCAGAGGTTTGTCCCAGGACCGCTCGACAGGCTTTGGTGCACTTTCATCCGAGCCTTCGCAGAAGCGGCATTCTTCGTTGTTTGCAAAAATAAACTCCTGGCAATAGCGGCATCGGTGCCCCTTTTCCATCTCTTCCTTGCGAAGATCGAATTCAGCAAGGACTTCTTGCGGAGTAATTTCGAGCAGCTTCATCTGTGGCAAGTCACAGACTTCCGCGATTGACTCGCCATTGGCATAAAGAGATAAAAGAAGGTCCATCAAAATTGCATGTATCTTCGCCTCCGGTGGTTCATGAAGGCAGATGAACTCACCACCAGGCTGGCGCCGCTGCTCCTCAAGTGATTCGCCAACCTGCATTTTGGGAGTTTCAGACTTCGCTTGATCGATGCGACTGCGAAATTGCTCAGGAAGCCTTGACTTAACCTTCTCAAAATCCGGAATCCACTCATTGATACTTCGAACAGTCACAAACGGGTGCAACGAAACTTTCTTCATGAGCCGGTTTTCAATTGGCTTATGGCAAAAGCGACAGTGCGTAGCCTCCAGACGAATGTTGCCTGCACACTGTGGGCACCATTTGTATTCTGTCTCTGCAAATGTATACATGCTTCACCCTAGATTTAATGAATTTTCCTAGGACTCCTATTTACGAGATTTACCACAAACGAAGGTCGGTAAAGCTCCAAAAACCTGAAGGAAAGCTGAAACTAGCAAGCCCGAAATCTATCTACCGAAGCCAATTCCCGATTGGTGATACACTTCCCAGCGACGAAAGCCAAACACAAATGCCTGTACAGTCCGTGCAGTCGTGCTCAAAAAGGAACCAATGATGTTCACAAGGTACCGATTTCAAAGAAACGCGATTGTCATTTGGATCCTCCTCGGCTTAGTGCTTTCAGCACCAGCGATTGCAGACGACACAAATGCGCCACGCGGCGCTGTTCCACAAACCATATTCAATTTGGATTTGTGCACGCTCGCCTATCAGTTCTACCACCAGTCTCTGTGCTTGCCGCTAGATCCCTGGTACGACATGATGTCTAGAGTAGGCAGCGACCGGCGCAACAACATCTGCCGCTTTACCCACGATTATTCTGCGAACCTGGGACTAGAACACGGCTTTTACAGCGGACCAAACGCAGCGAGAGGCTGGAGAGAAAGCAACCTAAATCTCGATCCGATTCTCACAAACTACAAACACATAGACACGACCTCACCAGCTTTCACGAGAGATGGAGAGCGTTTTCTCGCAGTGGTAGCGCCGAGCTATGTCACGCGAAACATCAAAACAGTTGAAGGAATTCGCTACAGAACAAAGCCAACCTCATATCCATACAACGATGTTGAACTCTTTAGGATACGCGAAACTCCCAGCGGAGATGATCATCTAATTGTTTTCGAGGGCGGGACGGGAAGCGATGGAAAAAGCGATCCTTCTTGGAGCCTGATGGGTTTTGTTCTGATGCATAAAACTCAAACGGGCTATGACGCGCACATTGTCTTTCGAGGCAGCCGTAGTGGGGCGTCGCTCGCCAAAACAGTTTGGAGGGCGCAGGATGCGATTGGAGCTCACAAGGGAAATCCTGATTGGATCACTGACCTGCGCGGGACAACACAAATCGATCTACCTTTAATTAGCAAAGTAGGTAAAGTCACTGAGGGATTTGGAGAATCGTTGCCAACGATGCTTGGCACAATCACCGCATGCTGCAAGTATCTTGAGCAGAAGTATCCCGCACCTGAGCACATTTATGTCACCGGTCACAGCCTTGGCGCCGGACTCGCCAGCCAGTTTGTCAGCTCAGTGATTCAAGGAAGCTATGGCGACGTATTGCGAAATGAAGTCAGAGGTTGGGATTGGGGTAAAACTACTTTAGTGGCATTCGCACAGCCGATCCCCGGCGATCCCTCTTTCGCTGCAAACTTTGACAAACTCTCTCCGTCCTCCCAACATTATTGGGTCGCTGGAGATGCAGTTGTCGAAGCAACTTCAAGCACTATTGTCGGACTGTTCATTGATAAAGGTGAACACTGCGGCATTCAGAAAAAGTTGAGCCCGGTCGCTAACTGCAATGACAATGTCCACGAAGTTTCTTCGACAACTGCATCTCCGTCCTCCCAACATTATTGGGTCGCTGGAGATGCAGTTGTCGAAGCAACTTCAAGCACTATTGTCGGACTGTTCATTGATAAAGGTGAACACTGCGGCATTCAGAAAAAGTTGAGCCCGGTCGCTAACTGCAATGACAATGTCCACGAAGTTTCTTCGACAACTGCATCTCCGGTGCGCGATTTATCGTCAGTTGATGCACCGTTGTCACAACAACTTGGGCAGGAAAACAGCTGGGCCTATTATTCCAGTGTTTTGAAAATGCTCGCGGGACAACCAGAGAGCTATGTATATCCAGGCGCGCCGGCGCCGAGAATCATAACCGAAGAAAATTTGAAGAGGGTTCTGCAGAACTATAATTTCGGTCCGGAATTTGATCGTTGGCTCGAGCAAGTTTACGCCCGAATGATTGTCGACAAGAGCAGCTATATCGGACCCAAATTTCAAAGCACGCTTGATGAGCGGCGCAACCTTGTTATCGACATTGCACAACGAATGAGAACAGCGTCCTCGGGTGACAATGCAGCAGATTTAGACGGATTGGTCAAAGAATCCGAACTCATAGACGGCAACCTTGGACTCACGAACGAAGAGCAGTGGATCTATTGTGCAGCCATTCTTTCGCGATTGCAGAAAACGAATCTGACGCTCAGCGAACTGCTTTCAAAACCAGTGATAAGAACCTGTCTCGATTCGAAGTTCGACGAGTAGGAGTCCTCGGCTTTCTCAGAATCTATGTCCCATTCCCGAGAATGCAAGGGTTATTAAAACGAGCAGTTCGAGAGCAACGGTCAGCATGACAGAAAAGATTGTGCCCAGACCGAGCAGAACTGGTGCAGAATGCGCAGCCTTCTCTTTAAAGCAAAGCCGAGCTATTACCTCTGCCGGTGCACCCAAGCAATAGCAAACATTGGCGCAAATTGCGTAAAACAGCGCAGCGAGGATCGCTGGAAACCAAAGACCAAAAAGCGACAAAATCAAAACTGATGGCAGACCGGATAGGCAAACCGCCGCATTGTAAAAGGGTCTTCGACATTCCCACCAATACAAAACCGAAAACAGCGACCACCGCTCTTGTGGCACCGCAGCAATCTTTTGCCATAGCCCTGAACCGCCGGTGGTGCGCGGAGTCTTCTCGAACGTACTGACAAGAGCTTGAATTTGTTCTGGTGATGATTCCTCAAGGACGCGGAGAAAGTCATCTGAAGTTAGGTCATACATGACCTTTCTCAGGTCAGAAGCTGTTCTTCCTTCTGTCGCTGAGGAAGGAGGACTTTCAATCTGCGATTTCGAGTTGTTGATGGCTTCGACGGATTGCCCAACACTCGCTAAATGTGCAACATCTTCTGGATTGCGACAGACCGACTCAGCGGCAACGAGTTTGACCTTGGGCGCAGCGGCAACTTCGCCCTGATTGATAGAGTTTTCGTTTAGCACAAATTTTCCCTCTAAGTCCCCTTGTAGCATATTTCGAAAATGCTGGCTCGGGTCACCCCAATTATTTCAACTTAGAAACCGGAAGTGCCGCGCCTGCCATGCCCCCGGGTGACGTGACGAGAGACATCACCGCCAAGAAAACCGCCTTCGCCCGAACTGCCACGTCCCTGGTTCGAACGACTTCCAGAAACGCGAGCGTTCGTTGGTCGCTCTAGCCACCCATGGCTTCTGGTTGCTCGGCCATCCCACCCGCGACTAGACGTTTCCTTTGCGTCCCAAACATGCTTTGGAGCTGTGACTGCAACGCCTGATTCAACTTTCGTTTTCATGTGAACCAGCTTCGCCCACTGGACACTCTTCAGAGTATTATCCGGATTTTTCTTCAAGCGAAGCAGCCAGCTATCATTTGAATCCAGATCCATAGCGCAAACCTGTTCGGCATCTGTGGCTAGCAAAATCCGCTTCAACCCCTGAAATGTCGGAAGAGCAATTTTATAGACAGTTCCGTTCATCTTCACGCTGATTTGTGGATTGCTTGTGCCCAACGCCAGTGCAGCCGGATTTTCCTCTACCAAAAGTGGCTGCCAGCGCCCCACCGCGTTATTGATGTTCGAACCGATCTCAGCTGTTTCAAGACAGGTCATTTCAGCAAAACAATTGAAGACTGTTTTTGAAACTTTTTCTTTATCAACTTTCAGCAGAAACTTATTGGTATCGCTTTTGGTGGCACCAGCAATGAGCGTGATCCGCTGGTCAACGGAAACTCGAGCATGCTGCGTAGCTACACCGGCACGCAAAGTAGTCGTATCCATTTTTGCTTTGCCCGAGGAAGATTCATTTATGTGCGTTCCGCCTTTAAGAGTACGCTGGAGGGGCTTCTCAGGATTCGCCTGTTCTGCGCCGGCAGGTTCCGAGATAGACGAGGCTTCCTCTGCCCATGTTGGCGCAACCCAAAGCACTAGGGAAAAGCTTAAGCACAATGACAGCAATGCCCGGACGTCCGTCCTAGTGTATCGGCCACGCAAAAAAACCAGGCTGCTGAACATTGACAGTCCTGCAAGGTGCAAAGAATGGCGCTTAGATCGGTTCATACTCCCATATATGCCCAATCTTCCATTCAGTTGCCTTACGTGGCTTCGCAGTCTAGAATTCCATGAATTCTATGACTCGGGTGATAAACAAGGTGTAATAGCATCCTACACTCGAAAAGATACAAGGAGAAAAACCCATGCCGCACATCATTGTGAAACTTTGGCCAGGCAGCTCGGAAGAACAAAAGGCCAAGCTTGCTGACCAGCTTGTCAAAGTTGGTGCGGAAACGCTGGGAAAGGGTGAGTCGTACTTTTCGGTAGCATTCGAGGAAATCGATTCGAGCGAATGGGCTGAGAAAGTCTTCAAGCCCGAAATAAAGGGCAGATGGGATGAGCTGTACGTAAAGCCCGGTTATGATATGTAGCGGATTTAGCAAGTTGGGCACATTTCGTACGGTTTCAACAATCATTTCAGAACACTGAATTGTTCGATTAAATTGGAACCCTAAGCATACTCAAGGGTCTTCGACAGGAGTACACCCGTACCAACCTTGAGGACAGCGGCATGCATAAAGAAATGGTTCCAGAGAAAATCGACCGAGTTAGAGCCAGCACGTGCGACAAAATAAATGAAAGAATCGACCGTCAGATGGAGCGAAACATCGCTGCTTTCGCATGCAAAGGCAAGGACGAAATCTCAGAGAGATTGAACGAACTTGCGGAAGAGTGGGACATGGAGCGCATCCTTCAGCTGAACGCAACAATCGTTGCAACAGGCGGCTGCGTTTTGACACTGTTTGGCGGAAAGAGATTTTTGGCAATTCCTTTCGCGGTTTCAATGTTCTTGATGAATCACGCGATTAAAGGCTGGTGCCCGCCGATTCCAATCTTCCGCCGCCTCGGGGTGCGAACACGCTCCGAAATTGATGCGGAGATGTTCGCACTAAAAGCTATCAGAGGCGACTTTGATGATGTTCAAAGAATCGTCGAACCGGTAGATCGTACAGCGGCTGCTATAGATGCCGTGTCAGAGTTCGGCGACGACATCGAACAAGACGAACACGAACCGGAAGAAGAACGGCGCGGAGCGGCTTAAACACTAGAAGAGCAGTCAAGATCCTCTATGCCCTTAGAGGATCTTGCAGTTCATAGTCCTTGAGCATTCGCTCCGTTTTTACTTCGGTAACACGATTGATCAGCTTCCTCGACTCGTGATTATCACGCACAGTTTTCGCGAGGGTAAAACTCGACCCAACACAGAAAAACAGTCCCATCGTCATATAGCCCTTAACCCAAAGCTCCGCAGGCAATTGGTAGATTCCCACCGACACCAAAAGAACTGAAATGCCGAAGGAAATCCACACGAATGCCATATAGGCTGGCGTATTTTCATTTATCGTCGGTCTGTCCATTACAAAAACCTCTTCAAACCCAACAGCTTCAAGTTATCGCTATTGAGGACAGCAAGGTGATGAGGCACAACACTTTCAAAACTGCTACCTCTGAAGTTCGTGTGTCGACAGCGCGCAGATGTCAATGTGGCAAAATATCGCCATCGTTAGTAATGGCAAATCCACTACGTTTCAAAAGCCTCAGTGATATCAAAGCATAGCCATGTCACCTTCTTAGCTAGTTCCAGACGTCTTATTGCGCTACTGCTCTGCGGACTATTTCTCGCGCCACCTTCTCTCGCCATATCTTCCAACAAAACGTCTAAGAAGCTGGAACCGCTGCAGACAGCTGAAATCCTTGGCGTTCGGGCAGAGGTCGAGCGGCTGCTTTACTTGAAAAGCACTTCGGACGCCAGTCGAGAAGAAATCGTTCAACTACGAGGAATCCTTTTGAGAAGAATTCTTCGCGGTGTGCTTGAAGTCAGACAGTACTGCAATATGGTCGATCTAGAGCGTGCATACACGTACGACATTATGCAAAAAGAGCAAAGGCGACAGGCTTTGGTCGGTCAACTTTTCACACTGGCGAGTTTCGCGCAATTGGCGACCTTCTATACCATGGAACCTTACATGCGTATGCAAGAGCAATTCGTCACCTCTGCTACTTTCACGACGATAAGCGGCTCCTTGAACACTGGAATTTCAACACTTTCTCGCCTTTATGGTTCCGTTGCGAAGGCGAGCCACGTCGCCCCACCTGCAGTGCTCGGCAACCTCGTCACAGGCAGCCCGGTTGATGCGAGCAAGATGCCGCCATTATTGAACAAGTATTTTGACGCCACAGTCCCGGGTTTGGACAAATCTCGAAGAGACGCACTCTTCTCTCACTGGCGTGAGCGATATCGAATAGATGCGTCGAATCCGGAAAACCTATGCTCGCTAGCGGACAAAAAGAAAGCTAGTTTGAATTTGCTTCGCTCTAGAATTTTACTCTTGTGGTCGCTTCGCACTGCGGTCCTTCAGTTCGATCATGATTTACTCGCGCTTCTCAGGCTAATCGGCTCGCCACTCGGTGAAATTTCAACTAGCGCTCCGGACTCCACTGCAAACACAAGCGAAGTCGTACGCTTACTCAAACTCGGACCATACATCGATGAGCTGAACCGACTCAAAAGAAGCGGCACCAACCATCAGCGAGTAAATGACCTTGATGCATACGTATTGCAAAAAACTCTCGAAGGCACGCTGGAGATCCAGGCCGCAGCAGATAAAGTCGACGAAGATCTCTACTACAACTATCACATTATTTTGTCAGACCTTGAGCGTAGCAGGGCAAAATCGCTGCAACTCAACTACGATGCCAACTTCCTTCAATCCGGTATATTGGGCATCGTCGCAGGCAAACTTTATTTGAGCAGACATACATTTGCAGGCAATCAAATGTTCGTCATATCGGGCAGCAACGGCACGGCGCTTACTCTTCTTGCAGCACTGCAACAGCATGGATTTTGGAGAAAAGCGGACACGGGACCGAATTCTCTAGCTCAACTCCTCGATCTCCACCCTCAAGAAGACTACAAATTTTCGTCCTTCGTCTCTCAACTACTCAACTCCCCGCTGCCAGACTCGACCGATGGAAAGTCTAGGCGTGAACTCTTGAATGAGGCTTGGCGAAAGAGCCATGTGACTACGCTTAACCTGGATTCTACAAAGAACCAGCGCGCCGTCGCAGCAATGCCCACACACAAATACGACACCATCAAGGTTGTGAAAAACAGAATCACACTCCTTCACTCGTTGATGAAAGAGCTTGAATCGTTTCAAAATCAGACCCTCGCAATATTGAACAGCACAACCACAACAGAAGACGAACAAGTGGGACAATCCACGATCGTCGATGCAGGACTGAGTGGACATGCGCGGGAAGCAGCAAAATTGCTTGGAATAGAGAGTGAAGTCAATCGATTAGTTGAATTGAAGAAGTCCGGAACTTTCGATAGCTACGCCGATGAAACAGAGAGATTGAAACTTCAAATAGTTCGCAAAGTGCAAACTACCGGTCTGCAACTGCGAGTTCTCTCTGCTCAGTTCGACCGGGAGATCACAATCGAGAAACAAGCGCTTGATCGCGTGACAAGAGAACGAGACCTAACCGTAGCATTGTTGAACGATGCAAACTTTCTCCAGCTGGGTATCTTGGCCACCATTATCGATGGACCGTTAGGGATCACCAAGAAAAAGAAACTCAACCTCTATGGAGACCGGCTCAACATAGTCTCCGGTTTTACAGTCGGTGGCTTGGCAGGATTGTCACTCATCGCACAAAGGGGTGGATTTCGTCATACAAAGTCAGGACCCAATCTTCTCGGACAAACCTTCGGACTGCAAACACCTTCAGAGGAGCAATTGCCTCCAATCATCAACGCGTACATGAACTCCGTACCTCCCGGTTTCAGCAATGGTGTGACCCGGCGCGAACAGTTGGTGAAGTATTGGCAAACCACTAAGATATTACCTATCAACATAAAGAAAGCAGCCAATATCGAGAGAGTTTCTGCGTATGGCAGCAGGCACCACCGATGGTGCGAAACAATCAAACTCATGACTGCGAGAGTTTCCATGCTATCGGATCTCAGAGCGATGATCGATCGAATGAACATTGGTCTTGTCGAGCTGCTGCAGGCAATGGATTAAACAAATTTCTCATTCGAATTGAAATGCCTATTTCGGGAATAAACAACTTACCAACCACGGCTTTGAAGTTGTGCGAATAACTGGTGGCATCCCCCGAATTGGCGATCAAAATCCCCCGAAAGAATGATCTTAAGGAATACCATATGCACAAACGCGTTCTGGATATTGTTCTCAATACTGGATTGAAAGTTCGTTCACTAGCAATTGTCGGATCACTGTTCACGATAAGCAGTGCTATGGCTGTGAATCAGGGTAACGAAATCGCCGCTGCTACAACAGAAAAGAGCAGCCCGAACAAAATCTTGCAGCGTATGTACGACCATCCATGCAAGTTGCCTGATGGACGTTTCTATGCACCGGCAACGCTAAGCACTATGCAATGGGGATTTCTGCCCAACAAAAATTCGAAACCAATTCTAACCGTTCCATCAAACAGTCTCATCACATTCGACAATCTATCTTCAGAAGGTATGGTCGAAGATCAAGGACGCGACCCCGTTAAGTTCTTCGGCAAGTTCGGGGTTGATAAGTCAGAAGTTCTGGAAGACGCTATTGAGATATGCGCTTCGAACACTGAACACAATATGTACACTGATGGTCCGCACATCATCATTGGGCCCGTTGCAATTGAGGGTGCGCAACCAGGCGATGTCCTCAAAGTAGACATGGTTTCGATGGAGCCCAGAGTTCCCTATGGAATTGTCGGCAATCGACACGGCAAAGGAGCCTTGCCTGGAGAATATCCACAGAACGATGGACCAAAACCGGGTGCAGACAAAGAGCACCCAGAACTATTTGGAAGTGTTTTCACATTTGTTCCTATAAAAGACATTGAAGGAAAACTCTTCGGAATTCTAAAAACAAAAACAGGCAAAGAGGTTCGATTCCCAATAAATCCATTCATGGGAACGATGGGTGTGGCGCCAAACACGACGAATAAAGTCAACTCCGTACCGCCATCGTCGTTTGGTGGAAATCTCGACCTCAAAGACCTGACAGCTGGATCATCTCTGTATTTACCTGTTCAGCTCAACGGTGGGATGTTCTTTATGGGCGATCCTCACTTCAATCAAGGTGATGGTGAGGTCGCATTAACAGCACTGGAAGCATCATTGAGAACAACGGTTAAATTAACACTTCTAAAAGCAGGCGATCCAAACATCCCGATAAAGGACATGAAAGATCCATTTGCCGAAACTCCCGATTACTGGATGCCAATCGGGCTGGATGTTGATCTCGATGCAGCGTTGAAGAAGACGATTCGAACAGCAATCAAGTTTTTGTGCGAAAAGAAAGGCATGGACAATGCAACTGCGCTGTCTTATTTGAGCGCTGCGACAGACTTTGAAATCACGCAAGTTGTGGATAAGACAAAAGGGGTCCATGCTCACATAAGCAAGAAGGACTTCTCAAACTAAGACCGGTACGCCACGCATCGCAAGTAAGTAGTTACTTTCCATCCGTCGCACCCGGATTGGAATGTTTGGTTTTAGCTTCATCATTTTTGCTTGACTGCTCGACCGAGCAGGAACGGCTCATTCAAGTATTGATGCCCATTTTGGGCAAAATCCACAATTGCAGTGCGAAGTAGAGCGCCAAAACGCCTACCATCACTAATAAATCCATTTTGTCTTTCACCATGGCTGAACGATGCTGCGGGGAACTGATAGGTATGTTTCCCATCCACTCTCAAGGTACCACAGAGATAGTGGAAATGGCTCCGAGCAGATTCCTCTTACATTCGATTACAAGTGCAAAACTAATAGGAACTTTCCTCTAACTCATAGTCTCTTCAAAGAATTCACACAAATAGAGGTATGGGCTCATGAAGAAAATCATTGTCGTTGTCGCCCTTCTAATGGGCTGCTGTGTGTGTACTACTAGTAACAAAATCTCGTTACCAGCCTTTGCCGAAAAGGCGTCAGAAACAATGAGCATGGAATCCTGCGAAGAGGTTTGCAAGAAATGCCAAAAGGTCTGCGAGGATACCCTGGCATACTGTGAAAAGAAGGGCGGCAAGCATGCAGATGCGAAGCATCTAGATCTACTCAAAGACTGCATAACCGCTTGCAAAACAAGTGCTGACTTTCTTTCCCGTAAATCAGACAACCACACCAAATCATGTGCTTTCTGTGCAGAAATCTGCAAACTCTGCGCATTGAGCTGTGAGTCTTTTGAGGATGACAAACAGATGAAAGAGTGTGGTGCCGAGTGTCGTCGATGCGAGAGCAGCTGCGCAAAAATGGCCGAAATGAAGTAAATCTCTCAGATTCTGAACTAGCCTCCGGACAGGTCCTAAAATTGAAGAAGTGGCTAAATCTAATGGCGTCCCAACTGGTATTCCAGCTGCTCCTTCATCTGCAGTGCTAGTTCGGATTTGAGCACCTTTGCTAGAAGACTGGCATCCACAGAGGGATCAAGAAAACATCGAGACACGTCAGCTAGACGAATATCGGAAGAACGATCAGCGACGATGATCTCATCACCTGTTTCAATTTCTCCCTCTTCCAACACCGACAAATAGAAACCCCATTTGCCGCTCTTGTAAAAGCGTTTCACTATAGTGGGATCTCCAAACCTAATTCCCAGTTTGAAACACGGCATCCTCGGCTGTGTTACAGCAAACATAGCCGATCCTATTTTCATGCGGTCGCCGATACAAACATTGCTCTCATCAAAGCCTTCGACCGTAAGATTCTCTCCAAAAACTCCCCACTCCAGATTTGAGTTTGAAAGTTCAGTCTTCCAGTAGTCATACTGCTCGAGGGGATAGGCATATACGGCTTTGTCCGGTCCGCCATGAACCGTCAAATCAGCCTGCGCGTCTCCTTCCAAATTCAAACGGCTCACCTTCACTTTGCCTGAGACTGGCTTCTTGAAGATGCCTGTCTCAATTTTGTTGCCATTGAAGTTCACAATGGTCGGCAGACTGACATTGATTTGCAATACCGATGGAACTTTCAAGCACGTCTCCTTTGCAACCCGCGTTAATACGCACAATTAGAAATAGGAATAAACTTCAGACTCCGATGCCGATTGCTGCGTTGCAGCATCTCATCACAATGCAGAGAGGATAGCAACATGGCTAATATTGATTCAAAAACCTCAAATGAAAAGGTTTATTACCGCTCCACTGAAATAGAAGGCCTCAAGGTTTTCTATCGAGAGGCGGGTCGGGCAGACGCACCCGTGGTTCTCTTACTGCATGGGTTCCCAACATCTTCGCATATGTTCCGCAATCTGATTCCGAAACTGGCAAATGACTATCATGTCATAGCGCCTGATTTTCCGGGCTTTGGTCTTAGCTCTATGCCCGGGGTTTCGGAGTTCGAGTACAGTTTTGACAATCTAGCGCGAATCACTTTCAAGTTCATTGAAAGCCTCAAACTGAAGAAACTCTCTCTTTATGTCATGGATTATGGGGCTCCAGTTGGTTATCGCATCGCTTCTGAGCACCCTGAGCTGATTCAGTCGTTAATAGTCCAGAACGGAAATGCTTACGACGAAGGACTCGACAATGATTTCTGGAAGCCTATAAAAAAATATTGGAGCGACAAATCCAAAGAAAACGGGGACGCGCTAAAAGCTCTCTGCCAGTTGTCCGCGACTCAGTGGCAGTATCACACAGGTGTTCGCGATGTCGAGGCAATCAGCCCGGATACTTGGATTCACGATCAAGTTGGACTTGATAGACCTGGCAACAATGACATACAAATTGAGCTGTTCTACAGCTATGGCTCGAACCCGCCACTCTATCCAGGCTGGCAAAAATATTTTCGCGACCATCAGCCGCCTATGCTTATTGTATGGGGCAAGAACGATCAGATCTTCCCTCCAGCAGGCGCTGAGCCATACAAAAGAGATCTTAAAAACCTGGAGTATCACTTGCTCGATACCGGGCACTTTGCACTGGAAGAAGATGGAGATCAAATCGCAGATTTGATGCTTGCGTTTCTCAAAAGAGTGCTTCCTGCCGCAGTGAGCGCGAAGAACTAGCGTTTATCACTAAACGGACCAGGAAAAACTCAGGGTTTCTCCTAGTCACAGGCGATGCAGTGGTTGACTAGAATCGAAGAAAGTTCAGGGTGCTGACTGTGAACGAAATCTTCGGCGGAATTCTGGTCTGTCTATTCATGATCTTGCTTTCTGGCATAAAGATTGTGAGAGAGCATGATCGCTTGGTTGTGTTTCGATTCGGGAGAATAGTCGGGCACAAAGGTCCGGGACTGCAAATGATTGTGCCGTTGATTGAACGCTCGCTTTGCGTTGACACACGCATCACAGCTTTATCAACAGCACCAGTTGAAGCAAGAACGTTAGACAGAGTAGCAGTCCGGCTCTGTGTACTTTGCCGATTTCACATAAGTGACCCGGCAAAAGCGGTAGCGAAAGTTGACGACCCCTTAGCCCACACAATGGAAGCAATGCATACCGTTCTGCGAAGCACGATCAGCGAGCGTACTGCACTGGAGCTTCTCGCAAACGAAGCGGAACTCAACTACACCCTCAAAAGAGCCATCAGCCGTCAAGCAAAGAGCTGGGGAGTGCGTGTGAAATCAGTCGAGATCAAAGAGATGGCGGTGTGTCAGCGAACTAAAGAATCAACGGTTAACAGCGCCTAGCCAGTCGACACCGATCTCAGCACGCTACGACTAACTTGGTCCAGTACCAAGACCAAAAATCTGATCGACCGATTTGCCGATGTTCTCGGTGATGGTGTCGAGAGGCAGATCGTTCAGCTCACAGCCAAACGGCTCATGCAGCTGCTCAACAATAGTTTCAAGCGCAACACCAAAATACACCGCTAGTAGCACAATCGGAATGCTCCAGTAACCAAAATGCGGTGACAGAAGCCAGGGCAATATCAGATAGTAAAAGAGAAGCCAGAGCCAGATTCCTACTCTAAACCAGATCGACACTGGACTGCTCTTCAGCCGTTCGCATCCACCGACAACATCGAGGAAGCCCGAAAGTTGATCGTTCAGTATCCAGAATTTCGTTTCTGAAATCCGCTCGTTGTCGAGCAATTTTTCGGTTTCCCTGTGAAGCATCGTCACGACGTGCAGAGGAACATGACTGGAGTGTTCGATGGGCTCGAGACCGCCGGCATCGAAATCATATCTGGTATCACGCAGGTGAAGCTTGAGGCTGCGCGAAAATTCCCGGAGTAACTGCGCAAATCGTTGTTTGTCGCTATCGTTGAGGGGCGCGTACTCGCACAGCTTGACAGAAAAGTTGCGGGTTCTGTTGACCAGGTCTCCCCACAATCTGCGACCTTCCCACCAGCGGTCATACGAGCTGTGCGTACGAAAACCCATGATCAGACCAATGGCTAGACTCGACATAGATAAGACTTCACTCGCCTCACTGATACGAATGCCAGGATGTTCCTGCAGAAAGTGGATTACAAACACGGCGTACGTCACGAGCGCGAACACTACGGGTAAAAGCGATTGCGGTTTCACAACCACGTGCATCGCCAAACTGCGCAGCTGATGGCGTAGCGACCTATCGTACTTTTCGGGAGGGCAACTCTTTCCGCTCGTATTCGGCTCGGGTTGTTGGTCTGCCATGATGCTACTGTATTTCGCCGATTAGCTCGTGAACGCACGAAACCGATTGCGCTCCGTCACCAACGGCGAATCCTACCCGCTTGGTCGAGCCGGAGCGGACGTCACCAGCGGCCAGAATGCCGGGTACCGTCGTTTCCAGAGCGCAAGGCTCGCGATTTCGCAGAGGCCACTTGCCCGACTTCTGGGCATCCGGACCGATCAGCAAGTAGTTTCTTGCGTCGCGGGCGATGGTATCCGGCAGCCATTTTTCGACACACGGCTCAGCACCAATGAATACAAAGAGCGCGGACAGCGGAATGCGTGAGATATCGCCTCCGCAGTCAGCATCAACCGCCTCAATAGCGTCAGTGCCAATTACGCGCCTTAACACCGTGTTCTCGTGAATAATGATATTAGGGAGAGCGAGACACCGATTGTGCAAATACTGCGACATGCTGGGCCCGGCTTTTCCACGCGCAAAAATGTGTACCTTGCGATCGGGGCAGCAGGATGCCAGAAAAGTCGCTGCTTGACCTGCAGAATTACCGGCGCCGATCACGCCTACATCCATGTGGTCATAAAGTACGGCTTCGACATTAGTGCATGCATAGTGCACACCGTTTCGCTCGAATCTATCTGAATTTTCTGCATCAAGCTTGCGCCAGGTCATGCCAGTGGACAGCAGGACCACCTTCGCATGCACTGTGGCACCGCAGTTAAGTTTGACTACGTGCGCTTTTCGTGGGTCGTCATTAGGACGTGGCTCTAATGAAGAAATCTCAACAGGGGCGTAGATTGATCCCTCAAATTTGAGCACTTGCATCGCGCCCCGCAACGCCAGATCGTTTCCAGACAGTCCCGCTGGAAAACCGATGAAGTTTTCGATTTTTGATGAACCACCCGCTTGCCCGCCCGGACCGATTCTGTCGAGCACCAGCGTCTTGAGTCCTTCCGAGGCACCATATACGGCGGCAGCTATTCCGGAAGGACCAGCTCCGATCACAAGTAAATCAACATCGATGTCATTGAAGTGCTTCCAAATACCGGCTGCCTCGGCCAACTCGAAAAGTTTCGGTCTTTGCAAGACCTTTCCTCGTACTTCCACTGCCGGCAACTCTTTGGGTGATCCCAGTTGGCGGTAAAGTTTTTGCCCCTCTTCACTATCGCTGTTGTGCCATAAGAATGGGACGAAGTTGCGAAACAAAAACTCGCGTATCGCGGTAGTGTCTCTGCAATGTCCCGGGCCTACCACTCTCAATCCAATGTTGTTCGATTTCAGGAAGAGCTCGCGGCGCGTTTCAAAGGCAGTTATCAGCTTGTCGGAAAGATTCGGAATCTTGATCAAGACTTCACACATTTTGTCCAGCGGTACGCGCAGCACTTTCAGCGGTCCACCGGCTTGCCCGGTGACAATCGGTGGGCGTCGCATTAAGAGATCGATGTCACCGTTGAACTGTCCCTCTGTCAGCGTGGTAATTTCTTTGTTGTCTTCCACGGGGTTTAGAATCTTGAGTTCACCCTCGACAACAATCACCAAACCGCCCTGTTCATCAGCAGCTTGAAAAACTGTGTCGCCACTCTCATAGCTGTGCGCAGTGGAATAAGGCAGAAGTAGTGTCATTTCATTCTCGGAAAGTCGTGGAAAAGCGCGGTCCGCCAGCGAAGGCAAAGGTTGGCCGAACATCACGGACTGTTGCGCCAGCTCCCGCTTATCTTTGTCTTCTTGATTTTGCAAATTCTGCACAGGACACCTCCATCAGAGAAAGTCAGAACGGGGTATCCAGATTATTTGTTGCGCTTATTGCCGTTGCACATTGAGGAATGTCCAACGAGCCTGATCATAGTACATTTGAGCCAAACATTCTGCGAAGGATCTACCTACCGCGGTAGCCCAGTCGCTCCAGGTTCTCAACAGGCCGGCGCGCCTTTCTTCACAAGCAGGCCAGCCAAAATTCCTTGAGTAACTTCGGCACGGCGAGTGTTTACCGAAGTACTAACTCAAATTCGTTCAGCGAGCAAAGTGTGAAAACTCGAGAAGTTTCTCCTCGCAGACCATACAACATTAAGGCAGGAACAAGCTATAGCTTATAAAAAGACAGGCACCACTACATGCGGTGCCTGTCGCTGACGTTATCCCTAGGAAGTGGTTTTTCCGAAACACAGTCAATTACATCGACTAAAAAGATGCATTACTGCTATCCCTAAATCCAAAATTTTGACCTTGTCGGAGACCACGCCATCAGTCCGAGTTCCGGTATCTATGCGGTTTTCATTCATTTCAGATTCCATTTTTATTATGGTAAATCTGCGGCTCAAGCCCAAGTTCGTTAACCAAATTTTCAACATTTCGCATCGCCAAGCTGCAGGATACTCGGGAGACTTCGCAGCTAAGCAGGCTGGTTTACGTAGATTCGAAGATGAAAAAACGACGCCGGAACTATATCAGGCGCCGAGAAAAGTCTAGGTTATGTTTCTCCAGCCCGGCAGCCTCAGACGCTCTGAGGCTGCCACTTTTAGCTGTTTTCCAGCCCGAAAGACTGGAAATATCATGCAATGGAATTATTCAAATTTTACTCTCGTCAAAACTGCGCAAACCCTCCATAGTGCAAGAATCTGGGCTATCAAAACGAAGGTAAATTGAACCTTCCAATAACTTTTATACAAAAACTTTTTCGCCTCGTCAACGGGTCACGCCGTTTTTTTTAGATCTCGAAAACCATCTGCCTAGCTGCATTTGCGGGCACATAAAATTTCGCACTATCGAAAATGTTCAAAAATTGTGGCTTCTCAAAAACCTTAAAAATATGGTGCCCTTTTGGGAAGTTTCAAAATGCTCCTGGCTGGCACCCAACATGCACATCTCAACCGCCAGTGTTTGCACGCCATAGTCGACGAAAGTGATCAATGCCTCTGTCACTAGGAAACAATTTCTCTTCTACAGCTTCGCTGGTATCCAACGGTCTCTGAGAGAGAACCACTCTGCGATCCTCATTCAGAATGACTGAATTTGAGCGGTTGAATATCGGAGCAAGAAAGGGATTTAACAGAGGAACAGTAATCACGCCCTGATATGCTCGAAGATATAAGCGAGTTTGCAAAGCCGTCATCGGGACGAACGCAATGAACTGAAAGAATTTTCGTGCCCGGATAGTCAGAAGCCAGAGATTTGGAAAGATAAATTGAATGGTCGGAATATCATTATTCTCCACGTCAACGTACATGCTTATTCGACGGTCATTGCAATCAATCCGTCTCGTACCGCTAACATCGAGGCCGCGGCCAATTGTTTTTCGATGCACGAACGGCAAATGTGCATAGTCAAGTTGGTTCTCGACGCACCTCGAAATATGTGTTGGCCACTCATGGATGGACTGGTAAGAAACCAACCCGTCACTGAGTTCATCAAACCAGGGCGGCGAGTCCGGTAAGTTATCGCCCTTTTTTAGCCAAACAAAACCGTTGCGCTCTAACACTTCGTGAGTTTCTACTTTCAGATTGGGAGCAGCCCTTCCTGTTTCAGGAACCAAAGAACATGCTCCGGTCGGGTCAAACCTAAAGCCGTGAAAAGGGCATGTGATGCAATCGTCAACCACCTCTCCAAGACTCAGACTCGCAGATCGATGAGGACAAGCGTCGATCTGCATGTGAATCTCGCCAGCAGAATCACGCCACAAAACGAACTTCTTCGAGAATAAGAAGACCGAAATAGGTTTCCTTCCAATTTCCATACTAGAAGCAACTACATACCAGGCGTCCGGCACCTGCATTCGACTACTCCTTCGCGTTGAGTAAAGCAATCACGGTTGATCAAAATCACAACAACTGCTTTACTTGATGAACGAAATCCACTCCCAAACTGCGTCACCAAGCCACTTTCAAGCCAATTTGTCATTATCCTTCATTCGTGTGAACTTCGAGTGAACAAGACAAAATTGTTCAGAGTTCGACCAAAGGAGATTTTCACTATGGGCATCCTGGTTCTGAAGGCAGCATATGCTCTAAATGTTTTGATCTTGGCGCCAGTTTTGGTTTCGATGTACAGCGACGTTAATGCGCCGATTAGAGCTTTGCAGGGCACCATCGAGAACTCGGAAGGACTGCGCTTGCTGGTCGCATCTCTGTGGTCAGCTATTCTGCTTCTATCGTTAGCCGGATTCTTTTGGCCGAATCTCTTTCTTCCTGTTCTGATACTGCAAGTTGTATACAAGTCGTTGTTTTTGCTGACTTACTGCATTCCGAAACTTAGAGCAGGGAAAGTGGAAAATGTGCCCATAGGCTTGTCAATTTCATTTCTACTGATCGTACTTACCTACCCGATACTGATTTTCTATGGACTCAGTGCGAACTGATCAACTTGAATGCCAAAGGGGACATATAGGGGCCATAATTGCTAATCACCCGCCCCAAAAAAAAGGCTCCTTCTTCGCGTTTCCGGAGACGCGGGAAAAATTGTTGAATCGGCTTGGTAGCGCATATGGTGCTACCAACCAAACTAAACAGCAAACGACCAGAGCGCCGATAAGGGCAAGGCAATCCGGCCAGCACCGAAAGAGAGCATGTCGTCACCGAGATAAACAACAAAACCGGCACCTCTATAGCTCTTTCCAGGTCCTTCGCTTAGAAACCAATTGATGTGTCGGAAATCGTCCGCGCCGACGGTTGCGGCGCACTTCATTTCGAACAACGCAAGTAGCCTACCGGGCGCCTCCGCAACAATATCAATCTCGCGCGCTTCTTGCCGCCAGTGATACAAACGCCAGCGCTTCCCAAGATATGAAAGTGACTTTTCCAATTCTATAAACAAAAAGCTCTCCAGCAAATGTCCCAGCGCGACGGGATTAGCACCGGGACCAAAGCTGTCTCTATCCTCGCCGCGTAAAGAAGTGGCGCAGCCAGTATCCAAAAAGTGTAGTTTGGGAGCTCGGATTTCCCGCTTTCCACCAGATGATGTCCAGGCGCCAAGTCTATGCACGATTCCAAGTCGCGAAAGAATGTCTATGTAGTCGTTAACTGTCTCCTTGCGAGCTCCAAGCACATTGCATAGAGCAGCGATGTTAAGTTCCTCTGCCGTTCGCACCGCCATCTGATCGATGAGGCGGCGCATCATATCTGGCTTTCGGACCTCGGCAATTGGAGATACATCACGCTCAACAATGCTATCGAGATAGCTCAGGTAACGTTGAACACGATCCCGATCATCGAGCTTTCTGATTTCAGGAAAACCACCGCGCACAATCAAATCAATGGCGTCAGCTCTAGAATAACCTACCGGCTTGGGCAGCGCGCCCAGACAAGCCTGGGGACTCTCCTCCACTGAATCGAGCAGACGACAAGGCGCTTTGTTCGCGATCTCTGCAGAGCTAAACGGGCGCAGGGTGAGGGTCATGACTCGCCCGGCCAATGAGTCATATGCCTTTCCAGATGTGAAAATATCGGACGAACCAGTAAGCACATACTGACCGGGCCGATGGTCCGCATCAACAATACGCTTTAGTGCAAATGTAATCTCCGGGAGTCGCTGCACCTCATCGATTACGATTGGAAGGCCTGTGTTGCGTGCATCTTCAGAGAGAAGCAGAAGCTGCCCGTAAGGATCGACTTCAAGTGCCTCCCGCATAGCATCATCGTCGAGCGTTATATAGCGAGCGGTGGAAATCAGGTCCTTGACCATTGTCGTCTTGCCGGCTTGCCTCGGGCCTACGATGTTTACGACACGGCTCGTGCCTAGAGCGCGCTCTATCCGGGTCGCGAGATGCCGCGGAACGACCTTCACTGCAAGTACCTTCGGACTTTCTGCTAAACACTAGAAGTCTATCACGCCTTCCGCAAAAAGGCTATTAGAAGGCTTGCAAAAAGGCTATTAGCTGCTTAGCAAAAAGGCTATTAAGCAGCGTCAAGCGGACATTTTGAGGGGGCAAACCTGACATTCGGCGCCGATTGCCCGTTTGCCACTAATCCGATAGCTCATCACGCTGCTCGCCGCCCCCATAATAATTGTGCAGGCGGCGTCTGCACAACTAGAACGGCTGTTGGTCACCACCATTGCTCCCTATGAATTTGAGAAGCGATTCCTCATCAAAGTCCACTTGTTCTAATCGAGCGACTTCGCTTAAGCACTCGATCTCGCGGTCAACAAGATAGTCTGCAACTGAAATATACGAATCTCATCGTCCGATTGATGATGAATCGCTGTTCCGCCGAAGTCATCTTGGAGATCCAAACGCGCACCTCCATTCACAAGAATTTCCGCCGCTTCACGGCTACGCAGGTACCACAATGACCTCCAGCCATCTTCTACTGGTAGATTTGGGTCGGCGCCCGCATCCAGCAATACTTTCATAATTTCCAATTCGTCGCAATTGGTTGCTGCATTCAAGGCTGTGCCAACGCCACCGCCTAGATTGTTTACGTTCGCCCCTAATGCAATGAGACGTTCCACGAGCTTTCCGTTGCCTTTCTCAGCAGCTTCCTTCAAAACGACTTCGCCTCTGGGATCAACACGATCAATGTCGGCACCAGCGCGTACAAGAATTTCAACAATTTCTGGACATGTCGCCATATTGATTGGTTGAAGTCCAACATCCTCTTCAGCAAGAGCGTTTGCACCGGCGTTCAAAAAGAGTTGAGCAGCATCAGCTTGTTCATGCTTGACCGCTGTCATTAGCGGAGTCTCTTCATATGAATCGAGGATGTCTACGTCAACGCCGAGAGACAAAAGCCAGTTGATCATCTCCGTTTGACCTTCTTGCGCTGCATAGTGGAGACAGGTCATACCGCATCGCCCCTGTTCATCTATGGATGATCCAGCATTGAGCAACATCTTTGCCTTTTCAATACTGCGAACACAAATCGACAAAAGAAATGCCGTTCTATCCCATGACTCGCACTCAAACAGACCCTCGGGCTGGGCAAGTGCCCGCGATAAATCTTCAACTGTTCCAAACACAACCGCATACATCACAGGGGACCAGCCGAGGTCTTCTATGGTTATGCCATATTCGAAAAACAACTGTATTCGCTCCCACTCACACGTGCGAGAAGCCTCCATCAATGCAGAGTTAATTTCTCTTGGATCTTCTCTCGGATCAACCCCCTGTTCTAACAAACCACGCACGAAATCCGTGCTAACACTTGGATACAACAGATAAGAAGCATGCTCTGGGCGGATTGGTTGCGCGCCATTTGCTAGCAGGAAGTGAAACTTGTCAGGCTGGTACTTTGACGCAGTTAGCGGAGTAGAGGTCCATGTTTTAGATACCGCATTCACGTCAGCACCGTGCTCGATTAGCAACGCAAGCACAGAAACGTCAGCCTTTCTGCTTCCGGCGGCCCAAATTAAGGGGGTTGCACCGGTAGAGTCGTCGTTATGTTCATCGACCGGCACCCCCGCTCGCAGCTGCCTTAGGATCGCTTCTTTATCTCCGCGCGACGCGGCTTGATGAATCTGCACAACTAATGCTCCATATCTTCCTTTGGCAACGCCTGAAATCCGATACTTCTTGCAGCCTCGAAATCCTTATCCGCTAGATCCTGTTTGTCCAAGCGCCTGTATACTTTTGCCCTCCAATAGTAATGTTCACCATCCAAAAGCGTCGGATCAAGCGCGATACTTTCCGTAAGTTCCACGAGAGCGAGATCCAAGTTTCCTTGCCCCAAATAAGACAGTCCTCGCAGAAAATATGTGTCTGCATCTGCGGGATCGATCTTCAGACACTGAGTTAGATCTTCCATTGCTTGCTCATACTTTCGAAGCCGGTAATATGCTCTAGCTCTTTCTCGTAATGCATAGTGACGATCTGAACTGAGATCAAGAACTTTCGAAAAATCTTCAACAGCAAGTTCATGCTCCTTCAGCTGAGCCTGAGTCCAAGCCCGCCATTTGTATCCCTCAACTTCTTTTCGAATCGGACTCCAATACAAATGACGCCGATCATATTTACAACTACACCTCTCAACATGGTCCGAGAGACTAATTTCCAAAACGCGGGAAAAATCGTGTAGTGCAAGCTCATAGTTTTTCAGCATGGCATATGTCTTTCCACGCAAAAGAAAAGCTCTGACTGATCCTGGCTCTAAGAATATCGCGCGATTTAGGTGACCTATCGCATCCTTGTAATTTCCAAGCCTGAACTCTTTACTGGCGCGCCGTATGTGAAATGACTTGTTGTGCGTAATTGCGGACAATACCCACCGTGCGCGCCTCTGAATGCCTTTATCTTCAACCTGAATTCGATTTTCAACTTCTGTTTTGAATTCCTTTGTTGTGACACGCCTAGCTAATTTGCAAAACCAGCGAAACTCGCGCCTGTCTCGAAAGTCTATTGCTGCCAGCACAACGCTCCGCAAGCGTTGCGCGTCTGTTGCGCTAAGTGTCAATCGACAAATGATGCGAAGCAAATCTGCTTTGATGTATCCGGATCTGAAAAACCAAGGATCAATTTCGAGAAACGTTATCGCGGCATCCAAATGTAACGACTCACCTCGTTGCAATGACTCGAAAGATTCCCAAAACTGATCAGGATAAGCCTCATCTAGCGTTCGGTGGAAGAGTGCCGCTGCTTGCTTCCAGACTATTTCTTCTTCAAATCTACCATTGATCCGCTGAAACAACTTATATGCATCATCACAGAGTACGCGGGCGCTTTCAACGCGTTCAGCCATAACACGCAGATTATATGGCTTAGGCGTCGGCGAGAGTTCATCTAACCTCTCCCTGAGCGCTTTTAGTTTAGTTTTTCTGCGTGCTTCTGACATTTTTTTCGTGACTCGGTCAATTGGTGTGCCTCATAAGGAAATATACCAACGGAAGATGTTCGTTAAAAGGTAGCCCCCGCCTATCTGCCAGGCGACCAGCCTACCGCCGAACTCCCGGCGCGAAGCCCAAGTCCTTCGGATGCCTTCGGCAGGCTTCACGCCAGGCCCCCAGTTCGACGGTATTCAGGCAGAACGGCAGATGCGTGCGGAGGGAATTCATCATATGCTCGACGCGTTTTTCATGGGCGCGCGATTTGAAGAAGCCCCCAAAAATAGTCAAAATGTCCTAAACAAGTGGGTCCGACAGGCAGGATAAACGGGCCAGGCGCCCAACGCCTAAACATGCGATCATTGTTGACTTTTGCGGTGTGCCCATTTCTGGAAGCCTTGGTGCCCAAGTCCCAAGAAGCGCAATTGCTGATTCGTTTGAGGCGTGCCCAGCGAAAATCAGTATAAAGATCCGCATCCCGAGCCCAAACAACATTTGAAACCATGGCATTTTGGCGGCGCCCGTTTTCCAGATTCTTATGTCCGGCAAGAGTTTCACGGAGCGCCTTTGCTAAATGTTGATTGCCTTTGATTGCAATGAACGAATGCGCGTTTTCGCTACGCTCCAGATTTTTGCTGAAATCAAAGGAATTTCGTGCATCTAAGCGCCATAATTCGTAGTTCTGGTGAATAAAAGATCGGCATTCAGCAAGCGCTCAGAGACAGGGCAACTTTGGCGCCTATTTCGCCATGCGATAGAATTGAATCATGCGCGTCGTCAAAGTCTTATTCATTCCTGCTCTCTGTACGGTTGCTCTCTCGACCTTGTTGCCGCTCGGCGCCATAGCGGACGGACTCATGCGAAACGGACATGTTGCTGGTCCACACACAACGCTTGTTTTGACTCGCGAGCAGAGAGAACAATTACGAAAAGGAGCATACAAAATAAGTCTCACCCCAGACCAACAGCAGACCATGCGCGCTAGCACTGGTGTTACCGGCGTCACAAAGGTCTCTGTTTTACCCAAGACAACTAGAACCTGTACGTGTGAGTTGGAAGACGTTTCGGCTAGGATTAGCGCCAAGACAATTGAAGTCGCTGATAGTCAATTTGGACGACGCTTTGATAGGTTTAGGTACAACTACGCTTACTGGGCGAAAATCAAACTCGCAGAAAACAAAGAAGCTGCGCTGAAGGCGCCTTCAAAAGCGATAATTTTGCGGAAGGAAGCTTCTAAGCTTGGTCCCGATGAAGTCAATCGCGCGTCTGAATTGCTGAAAAAAGCTATTGCAATAAATCCTGAATATACGCTAGCTCGGCAACTGCTAGCTTTAAACTACACTGATTACAGCCCTGGCAAGCAATCATTGATTCAGCGCAAAAGGAAGTATGAAGAGGCAATTGCGCTGGTGCGAGGACGAGACGCAGAGTTGGAAAAACACCTGAGCTATCAACTTCATCTGATCAATGAAATGATCGACGCTAAAAAAGAGGTGACAGAATTCAATACAAGTCGGGTCTTGAAGCCGCTCTTAAAGTACTGGTGAAGACTCACGTGTCATAAATGCCAGAATCCCAAGGCTCTGTGAACGCCATTACATTGCCAGGCAGAACTTCCACAACCCAATAATCTTCGTACTTAGTGGGAATCATGCCAAACATCTCGCCGCCATGCTCCACTGCAAACGGTTTCACTCTAATGTCTTGATATTCGAGGGTACCCAGTTGTGCTAACCATTCGCTTCTTAACGCACGAGCCTTTTCTCTATCAAACGTCTCACGCGGACCAAAATTCTCTATCTTTGACTCAACCAGGTTTCCTTCGTCATCAAAGAGAAACAAAGTGACAAACTCATCTCCGCCAGGCATGAAAATCGGGGCGAAAAAGAACTGTCTCCCATCGGCAGTTTTTCCAATGTAGCTCGCATGATAATCGTCATGCTCAATCAAAATTATCTCCGGCGCTCCTTCATTCTGAGGCTCGCTTTTTGACTTAAGCTCTTCTTTCAGTAGCTCGAAGCTACGTAGAATCTCGTCTTTTCCGTACATTTGAATTTCCTTTCCGACCAAGGAGGAATTGAAAGGCCTATTCTACCAGCACGTTCAAAGTGAGACTGTCAGCAATCAACCAATGAAGAGGGCTAAGAGGCATTGTTCACTTGCTTTCCCTTGCGCATTCGCTTTATCGTATCCACAATCGCAAAGCCAAGAACGCCTCCAACTACCGCGCCCGCAGGACCATGCTCCACGCAAGCTTTCAATATCGCCAAGTGTGAAGCCTTCTCGCACAGTCCGTAAAAATCCGCCCACTTTCATTCTCCTTCGGAATAGCGTTCCAGGGTTCTTGAATGGAACCCACCATCAAGTTGAAACTTGTATTGCACCATGAAGGTTGACCAAACATCGGGGATTGCATAGTACGCAGAGTACGATGCAAAGCCGAGGGCACTGCCCAGCAGACTAATCAGAGTGTATTCACGAAAATGCGACTTCGAGTTCATTGGCCTTCAGAGAGCCAGTACACTTCCATTCTATCTGACGCAAACAGTTAATAAACTGTTTGGCGAAAGATATGCGCCCAAGGCAGACAATGTACCTTGTAGCCAGGTCCTGATGCGGCTTAGATGAACTTGACTTGCTCCCCATCGACACAACTATTCCCCATAGGTACCTTGCTCGGCGTAATGCTATTGCTGTCCGGATGCAGCGAAGTTGCAGCTATTCCCGCAGTCGAACTAAAGGAAGGAGATATCATATTCCAAACGTCCAAGTCTTCTCAGAGCACGGCAATTCAGCAAGCAACTCACTCACCGTATACACATGTGGGAATTCTGTTCAATCAAAATGAGAGCTGGTGCGTTCTTGAAGCAATTGGTCCAGTCAAATACACACCATTGAAAAAATGGCTGGCAAATGGAATCGGTGCCCATTACACGATTAAGAGGCTAAAGGACTCGCAGGCACTTACTCAACAGAGCCTGGAGAAATTACGACTTGAGGGTGACCGGCTTGTCGGCAAGCCATACGATCCATACTTTGGATGGTCCGACGACAAACTCTACTGTTCAGAGCTTGTGTGGAAAGTCTACAAGAAAGCAGTTGGAATAGAGATTGGAGTTCCTCGAACTCTCGGAGATTTTGATCTCACACCGCCCAAAGTCAAATCAAAACTTGCGGAACGCTATGGCAAAAACGTACCGTTAAACGAGCGCGTTGTTGCACCTTCAACAATCTTTGATTCACCAGTTTTGACTACTGTGTGCTCACGATAACTTGCCTTACTAAATCGTCAAAATTCTTAGAGAGATTTTCCACTATCTTGATTCTCGAATTGCACAAAATCTGCTCGTGATCTAATTTTACGACAGGATACCTTCTGCCATGCGCACTCTTCCGCACATCAAAACAAACTGCGTCATGTCGCAAGTCTGGGCCCAGTCCAAACATAACAAATCCGTTTTGCAAGCATATTTCAAACATTGCTTTGTCCCTTCGCATATTGGAAAGAAATTCAGACAGGTCTTCTCCAGGTGGATTTGGAAAGATCCGAAATAACCCAGTATCCGCTCCATACCAGCGATAGGACAGAAGCAGTTTTTCCAATAAGGACGGAAATCTGATTGGAATTACTGTGTAAATAGCTTCCAATGCTGACGGATCTGTCATTTGATGAATTACCAGGTCGCCCTCATCTAGAGGAGCGCCGCCGTCTTCCGTAAACGACAGAACGAATTTGGATAGAAGGTCTACATCATCTTTGGACATGGAAATTTTGTTCTCCTAACATCACATGATGTCTCCGGTTATGCAGGCCTCCGCAAACTCCAAATCATCTTCAGGAAGATCCGGTTGGGTAGCAATCCAGTCGCGAATGACCGTCTCAGTGTTCGGATGGCGCAAATGGCCAAGTCCATGAAGAGCCGCGCCCTGACACTCTTCCGACTCCAGATAGAGAATCTTGGACAACGTTTCGAACATTACATCTTGAATTTTCATATTATCATCCAGTACAGATTGAGAGCGCCAACCAACTTGGTTGGAACTTGAAATACAATCCCACCACATGTTGGATGAGGTTCCTAAATCATCGACCGCAAACAGATCTCGATAAAGGAAGAACATCGCGCGAATACATTCAGCTCTCTTTTCAAAGGGCACGCTATGGTCAAACATCGTATGTGGCAACAGCCCATCTATCAATCCGCTCTGGAGAGCCCAAAAGCCTTGATCGAGCTGCTCACGAGTGTATTTTTCCAGTAGCGGTCTTGCGTTGCTGAAGAGTTCAGTAAGGAGTGCCGTATTGTGAATAGCGTCGAAAACAACTTCTACCTTTGAACCACGGTACCAAGGCTCCTTCTCGACCGGATGATCGAAAACGAAATTGAGAAACTCATCGTAGCTGCATGTTCTTAGGTCGTAGAAGCTCATCAGAGATCACACTGCATTGAAGAAAAAAACCGCCGCGACCCTATGGTTTTTCGCGCTCAATCTATGGCCCCGAGTTATTTTTCAATTGATCGAGTTTGATGCCAAAGGGGCCATATAGGGGCCATAATTGAAGATCACCCGCCCCAATAAAAAACGGCTTAACCTTCGCGAATTCGCTCAGAGAAAGCCGTTCTATATACCTGCCCGGAGAGATTCGAACTCCCGACCTCATGGTTCGTAGCCATGCGCTCTATCCAGCTGGGCTACGGGCAGATAGGTTATTCATGTTACCACAGACGGTTGACGCCATACCCAGGGGGCACTTTCAGCGTTTTCAATCGTTAATAGGAAGCAAAACCAGCCGAAAGAGAAACAGGCTCAGGCTTTCAAGAAACGTCCTATTTCGAGGAGGCTGCCAAGAGAGCACAAAAACGGAGCTCGAAGGTTAGCTGCATCCAATCTGGGATTTTTCCTGCCTAAGGCTGAGAGCTATCCGGAGACTGTCCTGGCAACGGGGCGCGCCCTGCCGGTTGGGGCGGTGCATCACCTTGAGGTTGCGAAGTCGCCGACGAAGGCGTTGTATTCGCTGGCTGACTCACTTCAGGCGGATCAGCTTCCTGGGGGGGAGGTGTGCTTTGTACAGGTGCCGGATGTATAGGTGCCGGTTCTGCAGTTGGGGGCTGGGCAGTTGCGGGCTGGGCAGTTGCGGGCGGTGCAGTTATCGGCTCTACTGTCGCCGGTTGCACAGGGGCAGAAGGCGCTGGCGCAACGACCGGCGCCTCGGGAACCACGGTCGACGGCGATACTGCGCTTTGTGCACGAGATGACGCACCCGCTTCAGCTTCGCGCATCATCTTCATGAGGTTCATCGGCTTTTCGTCTTCATCTTCTGGCACGGGTTTCATCGGACCAGATTTACCTTGTTCGCGCATGGATTTGATCATCTCAGCGGCAGTTGCAGTGCCGGGCTTGATGAACTTCTTATCTGGGTCATAAGCGTTGGAAACTTTCTCGCCTTTATCACCAGCAGCAACTTTTCCACCTTTAGTTGTGTCACTCTTTGCAGTTGCAGAAATCTTGTCGCCAGGCTTTCCGCCGGTCTTCTGCGCTGTTTTGTCTCCCGGCTTATCACTAGTTTTCTCGGCAGTTTTATCGCCCGATTTTGCAACTGCCGTATCGCTCGTTTTCCCTCCAGGCTTCACAGCAGTTTTTACATCCGCTTTCTCAGCAGGCTTGTCCGGCTTCGGCTCTTCCATTCCGTCAGCAAGCCAGTTTGCACGAGATTTCAATCCTTCCGCCTCGCCGTGGCGCCCGCAGTAGTACAGCGCGTATGCCAACTTGCGCATGTAAGGTACATTGTAATAAGACAAAGATCCATTCGCTTTCACGGATAGATTCAACGCTTGGCTTAGTAGGCCAGCAGCCGATCCGAAGCGACCAATATCGCATTGCATCGAACCAAGTTGATACAGACAACGTGCTTTTGCACCGGCAGAATTCGGTTCGTTCTTCCAAATTTCGAGCGCGCGGTAGTAGGTTTTCTCAGCTTCGTCGAACTTCTTCTCTTTGATCAACGCTTTTGCAAGGCGGTCTAAACGCGCGTAGGTATCAGGGTCTCCGTTGCCCATGATCTTCTGTGTCGTCTCAAGCGACTCGCGGAAATAATCCTCGGCGTCTTTGTACTCTTCTTTGTCGAGAGCGAGCATTCCTAAATTGTCGTAGCTCACCGCCATCGACATGTGCTCTTTGCCCATGATGGTCACTTTGATGTCGAGACCAGCTTTATAAAAGCGTTCTGCCATCTCGAATTTCTTTCTGAACCGATATAAATCACCTAAGCGATCACATGTTACCGCCCAGTCCATACGCGGAATGTGCGTCGCAGGCGGAGCGGTACCAGCCCAGGCGGTAAGTACCTTCCCACTACCAGGCGTGGGCTGCGATGCATTCATCTCAGCATCTTCTCTCATCTTCCCATCAATAAATCCAAGCAGTTCTTCTGCAAGCGGATCAGCTTTCTTGGCGGTTCCGTACAGCATGTAGAACTTGATCAATTGACCGAGAGCGGGAATAGTCTTTCCACTGTTCTTACCCAATTGAACTTCAGTGAAGTGCAATTGCTGCTCCAGAAGTGGCTCGGCTTCAGCATATCGGCGGCGAATCGTATAAAGCCGTCCCAACTCACCAAGACTCTTCGGATACCGGGGGTCACCTGCACCAAAGCGTTCTGAAAGCGAAACAGCCTCCTTCAGCAAAGGCTCCGACTTTCCGTAGAGATTCGAGTCGAGCGCAGTGACACCTTCATTGAAGGTCTTAATCCACTGCCCTTCTAAGTCGAAATATGCAGAGGAAAACACCGGAATATTGCCGGAAAGCAAAATGCAAGCAGCCAGCGCTAAATAGGAGCGTTTCGTAGTCAGCAAGTGCATGCTGCGCAGAATTTCGGTCGCATGCAATGCGACCCCACGCCCAACTTCGGTCGCATGCAATGCGACCCCACGCTTAAATTCGGTCGCATGCAATGCGACCCTACGCTTAAATTCGGTCGCATGCAATGCGACCCCACGCTTAAATTCGGTCGCATGCAATGCGACTCCACGCTTAAATTCGGTCGCATGCAATGCGACCCTAGGCTGCGCTGTATTCGCAACTAGTAACTTCCAGTTTTCATCATTGAGCGTCATCCAGTAATTCTAGCTGATTGAATGCGCGGTCGGGACCCCGCATCTAAGGGATTTCATGAAGCTTTAGACTATTGCCCGTTGAACTGAATAGCGTAGCCCTGACCGTTCATTTGGGCGGTAGAGTTGATGTTTCCGATAGAACCATTGGACACGAAACTGATATTGAGCACGCCATTTACCGCGCCTTTATCCGAGGAATCGACCGCAATGGTGATGCCGTTCATCGTTTGGTTCGTGATCGGTCCGGACAATATGACGCCATCGCGCCCGCCTGAAAATGAAGCGCGTACTCGCCGGCTTACAGGATCGATGGTTTCTACCGAAACATCACGGAAGCGCATGTATTGCTGCCCCATGACTGTGAGCTGACCACGACCTGATTGATTCACGTGCAACATCGGACTGCCACCATACGGCTGACCCATATTCCAAAACGGATTCATTGCATTGCCACCAGGGGTGATGCTCGACATCGCCATCATTTGGCTGATGTTGTCGCGCAGCATCTGAGCTTGACCGCGCGTTCCCGGGTCAATACCTGCGATTTGCATTGTGTTGACCAAATTGTTCGCGGACTGTTGCAGTTGAGTCAATTGCATTTGAAACTGCGGGGTAATATTCCCGCTGCCACCGCGTTTCAACTGACCGATTTGCTGTTTGAGCGCCTGCATCGCCACACAGACTTGCATGTCATTGCCTTTGGGCTGTGGAGCCCAACGACCGGTGGATTGCAAAAAGCGTTGAATTCTGCCGGAAAGCTGATCGGCATTAGTATCGAGTGTATTGAGGCTAGAGGTAATATTTCCCATGTTGGGGCTGGAGAAGCCTCCTCCCTGGAATCCGCCAAACTGATTACCGCCAAATTGTCCAAACCCGGAATTCGAATAAGGCTGCCCAAACTGGTTAGTCCCGAACTGATTTCCAAACTGGTTTCCAAACTGATTCCCATATGGATTCGTCTGGAATTCGCTTTGCTGAGAGCCTCCCTGCAATAGCTTTTTCAAGAATTGAGCCTGGGCGGGTGCAGTTCCAGTTGAAACCAAAATGACGACGGCTAAGCCCGCAATTGCAAATCGCTTTGTATTCATCTAACCACGCCCGTTGACAACATTGTAATCATCCTATTTTAAACGATTGTAGGAGGCGACGCTCTGCCAAGCAAATGGCAAGGAAAAGGTAGAAATCCGGTGGTCTCTTGCGATTCCACCGGACTTCTGGTTTTCCGCTTCTTCGACTGACAACCATCCCTGCCAGTCGAGACCTATTCATTTGACGACTCTAGAAGCCGATTATGGAGCGAATGGAATTGAGAAGCCCCGGACTACGCATGTGCAAATAGTCCAAGAATCCAGGCTCCGAATACATATCCCAGCCGTAAGGACCGTTGTAATTGTTGTTGCGATAGGCGAGATATTGCGCTCTCATCTGCGCATCGAGTTGCGCCTGCCTAGCGCGCTGCATATTACGCATGTTGTGCCTGTACCATTCACGCTGATCGTTCCAGTTGTTGCCCCAATGCGTGCGCCAGTATTCGCGATTGTTATTGTTTGCAATTTTGCGAAATCTGTCATTTTGCTTGCGCTGTGCTTTTTGAACGTTCTTATAGTGTTTCTTTTGCCAATTGCTATTTCGCTTCCAGTTGTTATTCTTCCAGTTGTTATTTTTCCAATTGCTATTGGCGCGCCAATTCTTGTTGTGATGGCGATGATTGTCGTGGTCGGCATATGCAGCCATCGGGCTAACGATAGTCAAAAGTGCCAACCCAGCCAAAACTCGCTTCAGAAAAGCAGTAGTCATCGAGGCTCCTCCAGGGATTGAAATAGCTCAGACGAAAGAGCCATTTGAATTACGTCACGAGGGACGCGGAGGAATGCCTCCGGTTCCCAAATCCATCTAAAAAGTTTGAGACTATCCTACAATTTGCCGCGGGATTTGAGAAGGTCGCGTGGATTGATACTTTTCACGTCGGGCAGTGCGCCTTTACTTGTGCTGCGCAAGCTGAAAATGAGTCGGTCAACCATGAAAGCTTCCGGTTCTACACAATAAGCACCGGAGAAAGGATATCCAAAGAGAAACACCAGATAAACATTGAGGGCAAGCGTACTAGCGATGACGATGGTCATGAGAGTCTGCCCGATCACGCTGGACAATCCAAGAAAGTACGAAAATCCTAGAGTGAGCACACCGCCAATGACCAAGACGGTCCAGAGTTCCGCAGAAACGCCGTGCGAACTGGTAATCAGTCGAGAGCGCCGGCTATCTCCGAGTTCTGAAACTCTATCCAAACAGATATTGCGGATGTCCTTCTGATCATCTGCAGTCGGCTTGAAATCGATAATTGTGTTCCACAATTCGTTGACTTGAACAATCGCCTTTGTACTGACCCTACCTTGTTTCATCGCGGGCCATTCATCATCAATGACTGTGTCAACGTATGAGGACGCCAGTTCTTGAATCTTCTTTTGCGGTGCTTCAGGCAAGCCGCGGGAGAGAATGTAGACATCAGCGACAGCATTTGCTTCCTGTTCGACCACGCAGCGCAGGTCTGACATATCGGTCATCGCATCAACAACTATTAGACAAAGGAGCACTGCATAAAACGTTCCAACAACTTGAAAGCTATTTCCGGCAACTTCATTGAAGCTCTTCAATTTCTCGACGCCAACTATGCGCCACACAACCAACATGCCGCCTACCGCAAGCGCGGACGTGGTGAGCATCACCAGGAAGCCAAGGACATATGAATTCATTCTTCGCTCCCTTCAACCTTGTGCATATCCACCGTATATGGTGCCTTTTCCGCACCGCACAAGAAGTTCAGGAACAGTATAACGTCTCAGAGTGTTCGCTGAGGTTCGTTGTTAGGCTTGCTAATGACAGAGATAGTTCCGTTCGCCTCGAGCATGGCGACATGCACATTCGCGACAGACAGGTAGCCCGCCGCACGAATAGATTCCATCAATTCGTTCTTCGAAATCTTCTCCTTCTCCATGTTGTCCCATTTGATCTCGCCATTGTGCACAAGTACTAGGGGTGCGCCTTGCAGCGTCTTTGCAATGGGCTTGAACTTGTACGAAAGCGAGTTGACGACATAGCTCATTCCGACAAACACGGACATCGCGATGAACGCAGCCACCAATGAATCGTCATTCTTTATTGCTGCAGTGGCAATCAAATCTCCCACTGTAAATAGCACGACCTGATCAACCGGCGACAACTGCCCGCCTTCTCGATTAGCAAGTCGAAGAATGCCCAAGATAAAGCAGTAAAGCAATGTGCATCGAAGCACTAACTCGGGTAATGGCGTTTGCAACTCAAACATATCCAGTTCCTCTGGTGAAACACTGCGCCCATTTGGCGACACTCACGCGTTAACCATGACCGAGCGAACCGGCCGATCGTTCCCACATGAAAACAGTTCCAGCTATAGCGAATGCTGCTTAGTTCAGACTCTCGGGAAAGCTGCCCTAGAAGAGGGGGTCTGATTGGAGCAGTGAAATTGGCTTCTCGCGGGGAACAATCTCTTGTAGTAACTCATTTAATGTAAGTAGAGGCAAAATGAAGGCAAATTCCCAAAAGCATTGTGGCTCAGTGGATTGCACACGCTTTAGCGGTGGAATTTTCCTAGTTACTGCACTTTTACTGTCCGTGCAGCCTGCTTTCTCTCAAAGTTCAACCAGCCAAGCCCGGATGTCCCAAATGCTCAACCAGTTTGAGCAAGGCAAACGCCCCACATACAGCACAGGTGGCGGATATGCCAGAGGAAGTGCCAGCGGTATGCCTGGCTATGCAAAGATGATGGGTGGCAGACCGAGCAATCTGGGCGGCTATGCGGGCCGCAGCAATGGTGGCAACTCGCAGATGATGCAGTTGATGAAAGCGAAAATGTCTCGGATGCAAAACGGCGGTGGCGGCAGCGGAAATTCGCTGATGCAATTGATGCGTCAACGCCAAGGTGGTGCACCACATATGATGCCTGGCATGGGCGGCGGGCCGGGCGCGGGAATGGGCATGCAGAGCGGGCTCTTCGCAAAGATGATGCAGCAGGACACAGCCTTCAACAACACAATGAAACGCAACCAAATGAATCAAGGCATGGGTATGCCTGGCATGATGGGGATGAGACGCCCTGGAATGGGGATGAACAGATCCGGCGGGATGGGCATGGGCTCCGGCATGGGAATGTCAGGCATGGGGCGCCCCGCCGGCATGGGAATGTCCGGTGGTGGTGGAATGTTAGGCCGCATGCAGCCGAAAATGAACGCCCCTCGAGCCGGCTCTCCGTTTGCACCAAAACAAGCGGCACCTGCAAAAACAGGTACAATGTCTGACTTGGAAAAGGCGATGGAAAGCCAATACGGCAAGTAGACTAGAACCTGGCAGAACGGAGAAATGAGTAAGTTCGAACGGTGCCCGTGCGCAAGTAAAGTCCTATATCACAAGTGCTGTAAGCCGTATCACGACGGTACTCCAGCAGACGACGCCCTGCATCTTATGCGCTCTCGGTTCGCCGCATACGCGCTAGGTCTTGCCGATTACATAATTGAAACCACGCATCGCGATCACCCGGAATTTTCCAAAGATCATAAGAAGTGGAAAGAGAGTATTGAAAGTTTTTCCAGAGCCACAAATTTTGATCATCTCACCATCAATGAATTCGTAGATGGGGATGAAACCGCCACAGTCACTTTTACGGCACACCTTCGTCAAGGCGGGAATGACGCCACTTTTGGAGAGAAGAGTTTCTTCGTGAAAGAAAATGATCGCTGGTTGTATAAATCCGGAGAAATCAAAGGTGATACCTCCGGTGCCTAACAACGATCTAAGAATTGAACTACCAAGTGACTTGCTGACCGCAGGCGATCTAGTCGGACGTGCGGTTCGTATTGGTCGTGCAAATTGGCTGGCATTGGGACGCTTCTTCCTAGCTCCAACAGCTGTTTATTGGCTTGCAATTCCATGCGCATTTTGGGATCCGGATACTTACACAAACGAATTTTCTCCCGCCGCTAATCTCTGGATTTGGGTGTTAGGCTTCCTGTTTATATTTCTCGCCATCTGGGATTTATCGGTGAGAAAGTTCGCGCTTATCTACTACCTTGCTGGAATTTCAGACAGCGTTGAAGAAGGCCTGAAAAAGGCGCAAAAGAAAATGTGGCCGATCTTGCTTGTGACGCTGCCAGTATTGCTCTTTGAAGTATGCGAAAACGTTCTTTCGATTATCTCTACAAAATTGGGCTCTCTATCAGGGGGCGTTACCGACGCCTTGGCTTTTTGGGAATTGTGGCTTACGGCACTCGAATTCGTCCTTCTCCTCCCATTCCTTTGGGTGATTATGCTGAACGCCTACTACATAGCGTTCATCGTCTTTGAGGAGTCTTCAATTGCTAAAGCCGCTGGGCGTTTTTGGTCACTCTCAATGCAAGATGGAATGTACGTAGCGCTCTCTCTCACACTAATGTCGTTAGTCTACTTTTGCGCTGGCGGACCAATCATTGCAGTCCTTGCACTCGAAATACTTCTGCCGAAAGAAGCAGTATGGTATTTCTTAGGAGGTATTGGTTCAGCCGTTCTCGCCGGACCACTGGACGCTTTCATGACAGCCGTTATCACCGTATGCGGTGCCTTGCTTTATCAGCAGGTGTGCGCAAGAAGAGAAGGTAGAGATCTCTTGAAGAAACTGCAATTGCTGGAAGTGAAATAAACCGGATATTTTTCGTTGCTATTTCTTCGTTGCTATTTCTTCGTTGCTATTCTTCGTTGCTGGCTCTTCGCCGCTACTTCTTCGCGTCCTCTTCAGGATACTCGACCCAACCCGACTTCTGAACCTTCGGCAGGCCGGCTGCAATCTTGGCATAGTGCTCTCGTAGCCTCGCTACTTCTTTCACTTTTCCGGTCAGGTCCCAACGCAAAAATAGATTCTGAATCACTTGAGGATCTGTCTTCAGATTCTTGTAGATTGCAAAACCTTTGTCAGCTTCGGACGCAGCTTCTTTCGAACGCCCCTGCAGATCAAAAATCGCACTCCTATAGAAAAGGAGATTTGCCGCTTTCAAACTGTACTCGCTTCCGGCAGCGCGACGCCGCCGTAGGTCAGCAAGCCCTTGATCGATAACATGCTCAGCTTTCACCCAATCCTTTTGATCTCGATAAATCTGATAGAGCATGTCGATACACATCATCGCCTGCGGAATTTCTGTGTCGTTTGCATCCCTGTATGCTTGCAGCGCCTTCTGCAGCATTGGCTCAGCCTTAGAAAAATTCTTGTCTGCAAAAAACTCGCGTCCACGCATGAAGAGACTCGGCTTCACCTCGCGAATGTACTGATTCTCTCGATTGCCTTGAGAGCGCCGCAATGAATGAATCGCATCAACTTTTCCTTGCTTGTGAAGCGCATTCTCAAGTTCGTGGCGCAAAGCGATCATGATCTCCGGATCAAGCGCCTTCGCTTTCACGCTGATGGTGTTTCCCTTGGACAACATCTGCTCTGCGAAATCCCACTGATTGGTTGACTCGTACACGCGCCCCAACCATAGATATGATTGCGCCTGCATGGCTTCGTTGTTCTCATTCTGCGCTTCTTTCAATGCAGCTTTCAAATACTCTTTTGCAGCATCGAAGTTCCCCGTCATGTGCGCATGCCTGCCAGCAGTCATAAGCTCTGCCCACGTAGGGGCAACGGCACGGACCGACGGAGCGCATACAACAAGGAATGCAGTCAGAGTCACTGCACGGAAAAAACTCGATTGCTTCGGACGGCGCTTCATACGGGTTATGTTACCGCCCCAACCTTTTATATGTAGGCATCAGTCTGCGCGAGTAGGTATCCTCGCGGACCCTTGACAGATTCATGCCAGCGGGAGGATACTAACAAACATGTTAGTTAATTAAATCGATGGAGGCAAGGAGGTGTCCACATGGGCATCGGACCGGACAGTCCTCGATTTTGAAAAGCCTCTTCCAGTAAGCATTTCCAGACAATTCGACTAAGGGGTTGACAGAAGTAGACGACCGGTCTAATATGAATCTATACCAACGAGGTCACGCAAATGAATTTCGGAGACATATTCAACTTATTAGAAGGGCTCTACCGAGCCGTAGAACAAGACCCAATGTCATTTATGGTTGTGTATCCCATGACGATAATGACCAGCAGCATGTTGGTTTACGCTCTACTCCAAGATTTGATACCGGTTTATAAGACCAGGCTTGCTCACGCATTTGCCGTCAATTCGAAGAAAACCCAGACCCCAGCTGCGATAAAGAGAAATTTCCAAGCAGGAAAACAAATTCGGTTTTCGAATTGACAAAATTAGACGACCGGTCTAATATCAAAGAACACAATCAAGAAAACAAAAGCAACGAATAAGGATAAGGTCAGGACAATGTTTCAAACCAACGGCGCAGCCGAGAATTTCAGTTTCCTAAATACGAGCTATGACACAGAGGCAAATGCAGACAATCTTCGCTGGTTGTGGGTCGCTCACATTCTCAGAAATGAAGACAACAGACTGCACAGCGATGAATTGCCTCAACTGTCAAACGATGTTTTTTATGCCGCATAGTAGACGACCAGTCTAATAGATTGGATAGAAATGGAGATGTGAGAAATGAACGCTAAGGTAACCACACGACAAGACACCAAGCAGCTTCTGCTCGAAGCCGGTGCTGAAGTGATGATCGAAAAGGGTTACACCAATTCCGGAATTCAGGAAGTGTTATCCAAAGTCGGCGTGCCGAAAGGCTCTTTCTATCACTATTTCGACAGCAAGGAAGACTTTGCTCTGGCAATCATTGAAGAATTCGACAGAGATTTTATGGCATTCTTGACGCCGATTCTCACCAACGAATCTCTCACTCCCAAAGAGAGGCTGCGTTCATTTTGTGAATCAAAGCGAGAATGCATGCGTGCTGCGAACTGCCGCAAGGGATGTTTGATCGGCAACCTGAGCCAAGAAATGTCAGATCAAAGCGAGACGCTGAGACAAGCGTTGTCGGAGGTTATGGAAAAACGGCTGGACGCATTCGCAGCCTGCATAAAGGAAGGTCAGGAGCGCGGCGAAATCACCACTGCTGCTGATGCCAGAACAATCGCTGATTTGTTCTCATCCTCTTGGGAGGGCGCAATGATGCGAGCGAAGACAATCAAGAATTTGGAACCGCTGAATGTTTTCATCAACCTGATGTTCGAGCTGGTTCTCAAAAAGTAAACTCAAAAACCACATAAGTACGACAACCGCATAAACCACAAATCCACGAACCCCTCTCCCTGAGTACCGCCAGGGCAAACTGAACACATTGAGGTAACCCAACCATGCTATTTAGTCTCACAGCAAAAGCCCGATATCTTCTCGCTGGTAATCCAGACGCTCCGGTTCAACTGCTCGAAGAATATGCAGAATCCGAAGATGCTCACATCAGAGCGCGCGTAGCGGAAAACCCAAGAACGCCGCTTCGGCTGCTCATAAAACTCGTGCACGATGAAAGCCCCGAAGTGCGCGTCAACCTCGCCTTCAATCCAGTAGTCACCGACATTCTGTTGGCTGAACTCGCTGAAGATGAAGATGGTGATGTTCGCTATGCTCTGGCTGAAAACCCGGCGATACCACGGGCGATACTGCAGAAATTGAGCAACGATGAAAATCCATACGTTGCCCACAGAGCAGAAAGAACATTGGACAGACTGGAGCCTATTTTCACAACTGTGAAACACGCACGATTCCAGGCAGCTTAAGCCGACTGGCTATGTGGAGAGTGAGAGGACTGCACAAGTAAGACAGTTTTTTCAGACAGGCCAAATTCGCAGAGGGAAACCGCCGTCAGCCAAAGTTGCTTCCGAACGAGCAACGACATCGGTAAGCCCATGCAGGGGCGGCGCCGTGCCCCAAAGGGCGCCGCCAAGCTTTTCCAAAAGGCGCGGACAGTTTCAGGAAGATGACATAGTCGCTTTAGAAACAAAGCAGATCAAATAAGTTTGCAAATACCCGCGCCTTAAGGGAAGACCATCCAACTTAGTGTTAAATCAACAAAACCAATAGGAGAACAAAAATGACCTTAACGCAGCAGCAACCCAAGACCACAGGCGCCAAGCGCCTCGCCGGCAAGGTAGCCGTCGTGACCGGTGGCTCCAGAGGCATCGGGGCAGGAATCGCGTTGCGCCTGGCAGAAGAAGGCGCAACAGTAGCTGTTAATTACAACAACAGCAAGGACGCGGCCGACAAAATCGTGAAGCAAATCGAAGAACTCGGCTCCAAAGCAGCTGCATTCAAGGGCAACGTCTCTTCTGAGCAAGACAGCAAAAATCTGTTCGCAGAGGTTACCAAAGAGTTTGGCAACATCGACATTCTCGTCAACAATGCAGGTGTCTACGACACGCTCTTCATCAAAGACGTCACGGAAGAGCACGTCGACTACGTAATAGACACCAATATCAAAGGAGTGATCTACGCA
>DTSE01000200.1:69397-78251 GCA_012965515.1 Candidatus Melainabacteria bacterium
GAAGCTTTGAAAAACTTCGCCGACGGCGGACGTATCATCAACATTTCGTCCAAAGCCGCGCAATCAGCAATGCCTGGATTCAGCGTCTATTCCGCAACAAAAGCAGCGCTCGACACCTTGACTCGCACATGGGCGCAAGAACTGGGGAAACGCAAAATCACCGTCAATGGCGTAGCGCCAGGACCAGTAGCATCAGACATGTTCAACACTGTTCCGCAAGAATTGAAGGACGAATTCATCAACAAAACGGCGCTCGGCAGAATTGGTGAACCTGAAGATATCGCAGCAGTAGTGGCATTCCTCGCATCTGACGACGGTCGCTGGGTAACAGGCCACACAATCGCAGCCGACGGAGGAATCACCGTTTAAGGGCTCCGAATCCAGCAAGTTAAACCAGACTTGAGAGACGACAACAAGTCTGGAACACAAAGGGAGGCACGCCAGCCTCCCTTTCACTTATTGAATTTATGGACGGTGTGCTCAGGAAAAGTAGGGGCGGCAGTCTTGCCGCCCGCGCGAAATGCGCATGTAATGCGCCACTACGCGAACCAATCAACTGTGGACCACCGGGCGACGCATGGCGTCGCCCCTACAGAAAACGGGCGCATGTAATGCGTCACCACGCGAACCAATCAACTGTGGACCACCGGGCGACGCATGGCGTCGCCCCTACAGAAAACGGGCGACCTGCTAGTTGACTTGCTTTCCGCCGAAGACGCTGTAATCGAAGGTGAAGAGAATTTCGACCGGGTCCGGCGCTCCTTTTGGAAGGGGCGCGAACGGGGATGCGGTTTTCACAGCAGTCATCGCTGCTTCATCGGCCACCATGATGCCGGATGACGACTTCAAACGGACGGACGAAACAACTCCCTGGCTGCTGATCTTGAACTTCAAGATAATCTTCTTGGTCTCTTCGCCTTTCGGAGGGAACCAAGATTTGCGAATCTTCTTTTCCATCTGCGCGACATAATCGGAAAGATCCACTTCATCGCTATTGCCTGCACCGGAACTGCCACCAGCATCACCGGTGCTCGATCCTGTCGAACCACCTGTCGATGCGACGGGCTCAGCCTGTTTTACTTCCTCAACCAGTGGAATATCAGCAGGCTTGTTGTCGTCAGCTTTGACGGCAATCGGCTGTGGTTTTGGCGGTGGAACGACTTGCTTCACCGGCTCCGGTTTAGTCTTCGGTGCTTCCTGTGGCTTCGGCTGCACTTTCGGCGGTGGAGGTGGTGGCGGCGGCGGTGGCGGATCCGGAAATTCGAATTCGATGACCGTCGTGTGTTTTTCAGGGACTTTGATGATGAACAAGCATGCGACCGCGCAAATTACAAGCAAAACGCAGTGCATCAAATAGGAGAAGCCCGTCGAGCCGGAGAACGTCACGCCCATGTCCGGCTTGAATCCGACTGGATATCGCGACTTCTTAACTGCTTGCTGATACGCATCGCTGATGAAGTATGCGCTCACATACAGGAAAGACAAAAGGTAGAGACCGACAGCAGCGGGACCGGCAACGATTTGCGGCGCGGCTGACTTATCGAGATGCACTCCAAAAGCGAGGGCGATCGGCTCGACAATCGGGAAGAGATTTTTCCCGGCAATGATGGTGGTAAGGAAAGTCAGTCCAAGCACGCTACTGACGAGAACAAGCGAGCCAACGACCGGCTGCCCGACATAAAAGTGTCCCAGGCCAGGCACAAGCGAAAGAAGCGCAGCCTTACCGGGTTGATAGCGGGGAGCTACGTCTGGGGTGACTACTGGTTTTTCTTCCGGTGGCGTCGGAGGTTCTGACACTTCCGGCTCACGGTTCTTGACAGTTTGCATACTCGAATGATGCTTCGTTCCCGGACACATAGGGGGTACGTAATTCTCTCACATTCCTTGCAACCCTGATTTCACTTGACATCAGGTGCTAAACACTGCGGTGACGGGCTCAAGGGTGGCTAGTTCCCGTTTTGCACAGAAACTTAAGCTCCCGCGTGATCTAAAGCTCAGGAGAATCTTATCAAGGGTTCGATAAAAGACTTATCAAGAATTCAGAGGCGTTCAGTGATGTTGGTCCCCGGCCATCTCGCCCCACCGAATCAGAGGAGTCGCGAGAAGCCGTCCGAATATACGATACAACACCGCCGGTAGTGGCAAAAAAATCATGGGCGGTAAAACAAGAAACAAATACTAGTCGATCAGTTCAGACCAGTATTCAGTACGCTCACGCCAGTCGCAATCACCGTTTCCGCAGGTCAAGGTCACGCGTGAAGAGCGCGAGTCAACTTCTACAACGTTAAATCCGTCGCGCACAGCGTCGATTGTGTCCATGTATTTTTCGTACTTTTGGATAGGCTTTTTGCACTTTGGGCATCGCATTGTGGAGTTCGCGATGGCATCCTTTATAACTTGCTCGGACATGGCAACCTCATCATTCTTGAAGTCTATGATTCTAGACCACCAGGTCGAACATGGCAAAACGTCCAAACACGAAACAGGGGAGACACTTTTGTCTTCCCCTATCGAAAACTTTTACCGCAGCGCTTAATAGTCGTCTGACTCTTGATTGCGACTGTGCATGTTCGCAAGCGTATTGTCTATGTCTGACGCTTCTTGAGCATGACCGCGCTGCCTATAGATAGTTGAGAGCTTCTCCAACTCCTTAGCGCTTCGCTCAAGAGCTTCGTCGAGCTCCTCGAACGGTCCGTCAAATGGTTCGTTGTCTGGTGTCATGATTTTGGCTCCTCTCTCTGACAAGGCTCATCTCCTTCGCCTCAAAAGACTTACGGGCAACCTTTCAGTTCCCGGGTCCAAACAATTTTAATGTTGAAGAAATGTACGGGAAAAGCCCAGACAGTCACCAAAACGCCAGCTCTAACAGCGATTCACACGTATGCAACTGGATACTCAGAATTGAAACCTTTCGTCATTGCGTGCGTCTAGTCCGCGGAGGTGAGCAAACATGGCAAATAAAAGACCAAACCACAATCATTTATATCGTTGCTTGGGTGAAGTGATTAACGCCAGGCGCAAACGCCTGAAACTGACACAGGATGACCTTGCAGCGGAATCGGGAGTCAACAGAGCATTCATCAGCAATATTGAGCAAGGTCGCAGAAACCCCAGTATTGGTGCGGTAGCAAGCATTGCAAAAGGCTTGAAAACGCGCGTTTCTAAAATGCTGGCAAAATGCGAAGAATGCATGCAGGACGAAGAAAAGACCGCCTGAGCGCTTAATTAATCTGCTGTGAATTGTCCAGACCGGGAACTCAGAGAGACATTACCAGTCTCTCTGCAAACACACGCCCACACTGGTTTTCCAGCCCTGAGGCGTTGAGGAGGTAACCGATGTTGAAAGACAAATTTGCAAAGTTTGAGTCGAAGGCTCCGAATCGTATAAACCCTGTAGATCTCGATGCAGTGAGCGATCAACTGGAGAGACTAAAACAAAATGCAAGTTCAAAGGAAGGAACGGAGAAGCAGAGATCCGCTCCAAGTTTGGCTGCAGCCTTGCAACCGGCGCCGCGCCAAGCAACTAAATCTTCGGTCAAACAGGACATACTTCACACGGCGCGACTTGCCGGGCGCAATCGGGGTATTCAAAACGCCCTGGTAAAAGTAGCCGAAACTGCAGACGCTCCCTCGATTCTGGCTGATCTTGCCGGAGAATCGAGAAGCGAAGTTCGCATGGCAGTCGCCGACAACGTACACACTCCCTGCCAGGTGAAAGCTGCTCTGGCTCATGATAAGGACGCAGACATTCGATTTGCTTTGGCGGAGAATCACAGCACTCCGCTTGAAGTTTTGGAATCCCTGCAAGAGGATCCCAACCCATACGTGGCGGGTCGCGCGAAATCAACGCTTGAACGTCTGCAGATGAAGCACCTTCTCAAGGGACAGTTTGCTGCGCCAGTCAGAAAACTTCGCAAGCAGGCATAGGGTTGCGCGGAACACCTATCCAGAAGATGTCTTTGAGGCACGCAGTAAGACGCAATGCTCGTAGATGAATAGCGTATATAATTGTCGGCTCATCATTTGAGGGGCCGACAATGACTAAATCCACTTCCTCTGCGGCAATCAAAACAGCAAATAGTGTTCTCAAGGACAAAGTCGCAATTGTCACCGGCGCCTCGTCTGGAATCGGCGAAGCGACAGCGGCCGCATTGGCCTGCGCCGGGGCCAAAGTAAGCTTGATGGCACGACGTGAGGACAGACTGTCAGCCTTGTGCGAGTCGATTGAGAAAGAGGGTTTTGAGAAGCCAATTTTTTTCGCATCTGATGTAGCTAAGCCTGCAGATATCGAAAGAGCAGTCAAAGGCACAGTGGAAAAATTTGGTCGAATCGACATTCTGATTAACAATGCGGGTGTCATGTATCTAGGTCCAGTCGAAGGTGCAAACATCGATGATTGGAAGCGCATGTTCGACATCAACGTTCTTGGATTGATGAACTGCACGCATGCGGTTTTGCCGCATATGATCAAAAGCTCGACCGGTCATATAGTGAATGTTTCATCAGTTTCCGGCAAAGTGGTTTCAGCCAGAAGCGCCGCTTACAGCGCCACGAAATTCGCCGTTGGCGCCTTTTCAGAAGGTTTGCGGCAAGAAGTTTCGAGCAAAGGCGTGCGCGTAACTGTGATACAACCAGGCGCGGTGGCAACTGAATTGACAGACCACATCACCGACGCCGCCACGCAAAAGTCGGTCAAAAACTGGGTTGCCGGGATGAGGGCACTCTCAAGCGAAGATATCGCCAACGCCATTGTTTATGCGGTCAGTCAGCCGCCGACAGTCAATGTCAACGAAATCACAATTCGCCCTACGGATCAGACATTCTAATTATGCAAACATCAGTCGAAACCGAATCGAGGAATACTCACGTGTACAAATGCTTTGGTGTCGAAACGAAGAAAAACGGTGTCTCGCACGTCGTGATGAACCGACCTGCGCAGTTGAATTCAATGATCAAAGAGTTCTGGTCAGAACTGCCACAGGTGATTCAGACACTTGAGCAATCGGGCGAGACGCGCGTGATCATTCTTTCCGGCGAAGGCAAACATTTCAGCGCCGGCATGGACCTCAGTGTTTTCCAATCCGGAGATCTGAAAACCGACACGCCTAAAGATAGAGAAAGACTGAAACAGTTGGTGCTCGGTCTTCAGGCGACTTTCAACACGCTCGAACGTTCGCGCATACCGGTGATCGCAGCCGTTCACGGTGCTTGCATTGGGGGAGCATTCGATATGGTCGCGGCCTGCGATATGCGCTACGCCACAGCAGATGCCACGTTCAAAATTCAGGAAATCAACCTGGCAATGATGGCGGACTTGGGGGGCTTGCAGAGATTGCCCTACCTTTTGCCGGACGCAGTGCTTCGTGAGTTAGCGTTCACAGGGAAGGCTTTAACGGCCGAGCGTGCGCTGGCGTTAGGACTGGTCAATGAAGTTTTGCCCGATCAAAAGGCGATGCTCGAGCGCGTCATGGAGATTGCCGATGCGGTCGCAAGCCGCGCGCCACTAGCTATTTCGGCTTCCAAGGAAGCAATAAATTATGCTCGCGACCACAGCATTCAAGATGCACTACTGCATTGCGCAAATTTGCAGGCTTCAATCTTTTCGACCGCGGATCTCACCGAGTGCATGCGTGCGCAAAAGGAAAGTCGCGAACCCGCGTTCGAAAATCTCTACGGTCTAAAGCAGACACTGTAACTTCTAAAGAAGTCGTCAGACGGCAAAAGTACTGCTCCACAAAAGTCCGGTTACAACCGGAAAACGCCGAGGGTAGCGTCTTTCCGATTTGGCGTAGAACTCTCGCCCATCGCCTCCTATTTATTTCTGGTCCCACGTTATCCCTAACGTGAGGACGCAACTCCTACAGAAATCTCGAAGAATCTTTTAGAAAGGCGGGAACTTATAGGCAGCACGGTTGTCTAGTAATCCATAAAGGATATAAAACTCGGGAAATGTGCAATTTGGATAAATAGCCGCTGAAGCGGATGTAGTAGTACCAGTAAAGTCACACACCTATATGAGTTTCACCGGCAGGGAATTCCCTGCCGGTTTTTCTTTTTGGCGTTTCCATTGAATTGAAGATTTAGAAGTAGCAGCTTTGCTGATTCGACCTGTTTTGTCACTGTCTCCAAACTTGCGAGCGCATTGGCATTGCGCGTCAGGAAAATGTCATGTCTGTGCATTAACCTGTTGTACAAAGAGACCGCAAGTTTTCCCACTTTCACACCAGACCGCTGGAGTTAGGTTGAGCGTCCAGCAGGAGTCCATAATGCTCGAACAAGTGCACCAAGCCGTTCAAACTCCAATATTTGAACCTCTGTCAGGACCAAAAGAGCTGATGGATTTTGCACCGCCAACGCTGACGGCTATTACTGACTTGCCTCAGTGCACCGACACCGTTGAGGCGATGCCGGAAAAGAGACGAGCTTCCCGCAATTCTTCCAACGCCTTTGTGAACGTTCTGCCGATTGCACCACCGGAAGCAGACATGGCGGCCTATTCTGCAATCCTCGCAGCAGCGATGTCCGCGAGTGGAAATCCACAAATCATTGAAACCAAACACGGACAAACCAAAAACCAAAATACTCCGGCATCTGAAGCGCAAACTTCACCACTTACTCTCAAAGCGATGGTGCTAGAGTTTTTAAGCTCGATTTCTTCGTCGACAGCAAATTGTCTGGAACGAGCAAGAAAATCGATCGCCAATTAAGTCTTATAGCCGGTCACGTCTGATTTGCTCACCCAAGCGACTTTCTCTTTATGCAAGCCGGACTTCAGTTTGATTTTGAGAACATTTTCCGCTTCCTCCACAACTTTGATTTTCTCGCCGTTGGGAATGGTTATGGTACCAGCTGTAGTATCATCAGCTTTAGTAATCTGTAAAAGATCCGGCTTTTCTTCAAAGAGAATCACGTTACCAGTATGATTGTAGAGTTGCGGTCCAGCTTTCGGATCAACTCTAGAAGCCTGCCCGGGAGGCGCCAACAACTTTTTGAAAATCCAGACAACGGCAAGCGCAAACAGCAACAAACCCAAGAACCATGCCAACAGTGAAATGACGCCGATAGCAAAAAATACCAGCTTGATGGCCACGACAACCAGCAAGACCACACCAAGAATCTGCAATAAGAGCATAGCTGGTTCTAAACGACGAACATCTGGCGAGAGACTGTCCAGCTTGGACCGAAAAACTTAGACCCGTCCTGAATCATGATGATGTGCTTATTGTCGGTCTTTTGAGACACGACTAGCTTTACTTCACAGTCAGGCATGGCTGTCTTGATGCCTTTATTCACGACTTCAGCCAGAACCACGGCGCCATCATCCCGAATGCCGAGAGCGGTCTCTCGGTACAAGCCCATAAATTGCTCGAAATGCCCACTGGTCAGGAGTCTAACCAGTTCGCTCGTCACTTCTTCTGGGATAGAAACGGATTCGGAAGGAGGTTCCTGCATTAAATCCTCGGGCAGCTACTGTTGTAATCCATGCCACAAACGCAGAAAAGTCAATCACTAGCGGCCATAGACTCAAGTATCAAGCGCCTTTTCACCGTTTTATACACGATTTCGCGTACGCGATTTTTTCCCCGCGTTTATGCGAATTTACTTTGCCCGTCTTCCGTTGCATTATGTACTCAACCCCAGACGTTTCGTCACCTCAGCCCCTTCCTCCTTTCTCCCCCCAGTTTCAAAATTCAGAACCGTTCAGACCGCACCCCACCCCCTTCCATTAGTGCGATCGTCCGCAACTCCATCTCCCTATTCTTTGCGGTAGTCAAAAATGAATAAAAACGCCCAATCCACCGGTTCGTTGGTGTATCTGTCAACGCAGTTGCTCGAAGAGTCTTTGCACGAACATCCTGCCAGTTTGTCGCCAGACCATTGCCCTTCCTGCTGGACGAGAAAAATGGCTCTCGAGCTCATCGAGTGGATGCGTTCTTCAGGTCCGGCGCCTTATCCAGAAGAGTGCAAAGCCGCATGAGGGACACCCACGCAAACAGCCAATATTTGACTGTTTCGGGCTTCAGCACCCACCCCAAAAAGTTTTGAATGAACGCGAAATCAGTGAGCAGCCTGGGCTTTTTACCCAGGCTGTTTCTGTTGGTTCAAAATCTTGCAGGCAAAGGCTAGGCGCCGCTGTCGACCGAAATTCCTTAGATGCTGAAAGCAATAGCGCTCTGACTTCCGGGATGAACCGCCGCAGGTAACTGCCGTCCCTTGCCAACCCACCTCCACCGAAAATCTTGACCAGGCAGGCCCAGCGCCAAAACCACATTAAAAAGATAAAAGAGTAATACATCTCTTATATATACAAAAGAAATCAAGATATCCGATTCTGCCGATAAATTTTTAGATACCGCCGACGGTGCCAAGTGCCACCCTGAATACTAACTTGCACAAAGCTTCCAAAGTTGGCATCCTGACTCGTTTGTTCGCTGTAAGAAATTTCCATTTTGAAAGCAATTCATCTTTCACTTCTGCCCCTCAGCTGATAAAGTTTGCTTACGGTGGGTGATTGTTGCGCACTGGTGCGTGCTGGCGGCAACAATAGAATTAAATTACCAACTATTGATATATAATCTGCGCTTATTCAATCCCTAGTGGATGCAGATTCGGTGACGTTGGAGGAATACATGCAACTCGCACGCAGAACAAAACAAATCCTGGGCGGCTCACTTTTGGCTTCATTGCTCGTAGCAGGCACGCTCAGCCCTGCGTTCGCGCAGAAGACAGCCAGCGCGACCAGCCTGAAAATTGGCTATTTCAATCTTCAAATGGTTAAAGCTAGTGGCACTGGCAGTGATTCTGAAGCTCTCAAGAATCAAGCAGAAAGCCAATTGCGCCGCGACATTGAAGC
>DTSE01000201.1 GCA_012965515.1 Candidatus Melainabacteria bacterium
GCCACATAACCGCCCGCTTGGCGGCGGTATTTACCACGCTTGAGCGGGAGCAAGAGAAACGCAAGCGCATGGGCCTGTCAAACATCAACGAAGGCGCCAAGTGTGGCAACGGTTACGTCGAACAGTTTGTCGCGGTCGTTGAAGATGTTCGCAGCTTGTTCAATGTAGGCGCAATATTTCGCACCGCTGATGGTGCCGGAATGGACAAAATTTATATGTGTGGAATTACTGGCGCGCCACCTCGCAAAGAGATTGAGAAAGTCAGCCTTGGCGCGGAAAACACAGTCAACTGGGAATGGCGATTCGGCTGTGTTGAAATTTTGAGAGAACTCAAAGAGCGCGGATTCAATATCGTTGCGTTGGAGAAAACCGAAAACTCCCAACCGCTTACACAACTTCTCGCCGAAGGAAAAATCGCCAAACCTCTTTGTTTGGTTGTCGGCAATGAGGTGTCCGGCGTCTCTGCAGAGGCGCTTGCGCTCAGCGATATAGTCGCTGATTTGCCAATGAAAGGCATGAAAGAATCGCTGAACGTCTCCGTCGCATTCGGTATTGCCGCCTATGCACTTTCCGAGAAAACGTAGAAGGATTTATTTGAATCCTTCGATTGTGCTTGTGATATCGCCAGAGGCGCCGCCCTGGCTGTTCAACACCTTGCCGTCCTTATCCAGATAGACAAGATGAGGATAGGAAGATGGCGCATACTTCTTCACTAGAGCTTCAGATCCGGAATTGTCTACATCAACGATCTGAAACTCGACTTTGCCCTGAAATTTCTGTTGGGCTGAGTCCCAGAATGGTCCAAACAACTGAAGACTGCGCTGGTCGTTGGTCGAGCTGGAAGTGAACTGAATAACCTTCTTGCACTTGAGTGCGCCTTTCTCTTCTTTCTTCGCGTCGGCAGTCTTGGGCGCTTTCGGGTCAACCGGAGCCTTCGGGTCATCAGGTTTGCCACTTGGAAGTGGCGGCAGGTCTGTCGGAGCCGCGCCTCTGTGTGAGCGATTCTGGCTGTACTTTGTCATTGACTCCAGCCCCGCCCTCGCCTGACTCTTGAGCTGCGGGCTGCGAGCGTTTTGCTCGACCCAGGTATACATTTGCTGCGCCTGCGTCACCTGATTGGTGTGCTGATAACACAAACCCATGTAATACCGGGTGAGCGGGTCGCTGGGATATTTTTGCGAAACGACTTGAAACTGGGCAAGAGCGGCTGCATATTTGCCTTGCTGGTAGGTTTGGACAGCGGCGCTGAAGGCCGGATCTACAGCCCACGCGGCATTGGTAAGGAGAAGGCATGCGCACAGGGCAATCGGGACTGAACCTGTAAGGAGGCGACGGATACCACTGGTTGCCTGTTTTGGGCGACCTGGGTTTCCAAATTGCGTGCGATTGAAGTGCATGAAGCTGCTCCTTAAAACTGGTCTCTGGGATTCCTTTTCTGCCTCTGAGGCGACCCGGCCCCAATGAGATATTCCCATATTCTGAAAAATACCAGAGTTTTGCAAAACACGCCCACGGGCCCCGGTTTTGCTGTTTGAATCTACCTTAAGCGACTTTTCCTTTCCCCCTTGAGAGCCCGGTGGGATAATGTTTCTCCTACTTCGGAGGTTATTAGCATGTCAATTGAGTGGTTGTACTATCGCAACGGCTGACAAACCTGTGTGAAAGCCCATGAGTTTCTTGGGCGCAAACACGTGTCGGCGGATGTAGTCGTTGATGCGAAGAAGAACAAGATTGATAGAACGGCTGCACTAGAGATGGCCGAAAAGGCGGATGAGCTTTATTCGCTCAAGGGCAAGAAAATCGTTCGTCTGGATTTGAAGAAAGCGAAAGCTGATGACGACGAGATTGCCGCTTTGATGATTGGACCAACGGGCAATCTCAGAGCGCCGACGTTCCGCAAAGGCAAAACCATCGTCGTTGGCTTCAACGAAGAAACATACGACGAGCTGCTTCTGAAGCGATAATCGCAGGGGCGACGCAATGCGTCCTTTCTTGTAGGGGCGACACCATGCGCCCTTTCTTGTAGGGGCGACGCCATGCGCCCTTTCTTGTAGGGGCGACGCCATGCGTCGCCCTCTTTTTGACCTAGCGAGCCGCCGGCGCTCCCATGGGATCGTCTGCATCAACAGGAACTGCGAGCAGTTCCACTGCAGGGGCAGCATACATGCCGCCCGCGCGCATGGCGCCACTACGGTAAATCGCGCATTACTTGAAGTAGAGCAAGAGGAGCTTGCAGACTGCGACTAGTAGGACTGCTGCTAGTGCTTGCCGTAAAATTTTGTTCTGCAGTTTTTTTGCTCCGAGAAACGATCCAGCGATAGCTCCGATGAACGATGCCACCAAATACGGCATTATGGTACCGAACTCCAATCTGTCCGTAGCCGCTCTTCCAATCAGTCCTGAGATAGAATTGCATACGATAAAAATTGCTGCGGTCGCGGACGTTTGTTTCACGGTCGTCCAATTTAGAAACAGTAAAACAGGACTTAGAAAGACACCACCACCGATACCAGCCATTCCCGAAAGCAAGCCCAATCCCGCTCCAATTCCAAAAGCTTGGGGATAGTTGATCTGCTTGGTCTCGTGATCTTCAGCGGGTTTGTGAAAGGAGTCATAGAACATTTTTAGCGCTGACATCAAAAGCACGATTGCCAGCAGTAAAAAATATCCTTTGTGCAACGAGACCATCCCGCCGATGAATGCAGCCGGAATTGATGTCGCGAGCAGCGGCGCGCAGATCCTGAGCTTGAACTGTTTTGACTCTATGAAGAACAGCAAAGAGACTGTGGCTGTCAGCACATTCAAGACGAGTGCGGTCGTAGCAATTTCATTGGGTGGCAACTTTGTCAGCGACAAAATTGCCAGATAGCCTGTAGCGCCACCATGTCCGACCGAGGAATAGAGGAGCGCGATTACTAAGAAGCTGAGAAGCTGAAGAACAAAATCAACCAATGGAAACCACGATGCTGAGCGCACAAACAAAAATACCGTCCAGATTGCTCTGCGACGGTATTCATGCTACTACCTGACTGCCCTTTGCGGGGGCTCAGTATTTCACCACACTTCAGTCAGTCCTTCATGTGATGCGGGCTCCTTGCTACCGTTTCTGGTTAGCGCCAACCTGGCGTTTCCGCATGGCCCCTCGGCTCAAAGCAACCAACTCGTTTGAGTGATCGCTCACCGTTGATGCATTTAGTTTACCGCGTTGCGGTATACAGACAACTACCCCAAAGGACATTTTAGAATACGTATCTTGGCAAAGTTAAGAACCGCATGTGGTGCCATCCTAGACATACCATTTAGATTAACAAGCGCCGGATCAATTTGATGCGCTTGCTATAGCAGGATCGTGCAATATCCAGTGCTTGTGTCGGATATCTGATGTATATTCAGCGGCTATTTCTTTCTGGCATAGAGTGAAATCGCGGTGAATCCAGCGCGAGTTTCGGAAATCATCACGCTGGCGTCTGCACCATCTTTTGCCGCGGTGAGCATCATATAGCTTCTATTTTTGATGACTTTTCCGATGTCCCAGCCGTTTTGCTTCAGTGCATTTGTGTAAAAGCGAAAGACCTGTGCCGCGTTGTCCTGAGT
>DTSE01000202.1 GCA_012965515.1 Candidatus Melainabacteria bacterium
AGGGGACAGAGAAGTTAGACCTCTTCTATTCTTCGGAATGCCTCTTCATCTATGGGCTTCTTTTAAGTAGAGAGAAGAAGTTTGAGGAAGCCGAGGGTGTCTTTGCGAAACTCATAGGTATCCAGGAAGAATTCCTTGGAAGCAAGCACCTTGACCTTGTAGAAGGGATGAAGGCACGGCGTTTTTGTTTGCACGAACTGAGGCGGCATGACGAAGAGAAAGTCTTGCACGAGCGGCTCATTGAAATCGATCCAGACTTCGACGCAGACGATGAAATCCAGTTCAAGTGTGACGCGGCGCCCGTCGAAGCACGTTAGAGTCCACAGACATGGCAGCTCACTGCGATCGAGCCAGGGCAAACGAATCTCACGGATCAATGTAGGTGTCACCGTAGACGGTGCCCGAAAAGCGTAGGGCGCTCGCATAACAGTAAAGCGTAGATGGATGTATGGCGGTCAGCCACTGATCGCCATTGTAGCTGAGTCGGTGCTGGCCTAGCGCGTGAATTCGCCCCTGATTCGCAGGAGAATCGTGCTGTAGACTGCGCATCCAGCACCGATTTTGCTACTGTTTGACGTACCGCCCTTACTGCTGCCCTGGCTGGACAGCCTACCGCTTGCCGCCCGGCGTCAAGTCCCGCTTCGCTTTTCGACTTGACCCCGGGTCCTCGGCTTCGCAGTTTCATGGCAGCGGGGCAGAGGGTGCGGGCGGTACTTAGACGCAAGAGAAAATGGAACCGCCAACGGGCACAGTTGGAATAACAAACAAACCAGTCGCGCCATTATGGAGGTTCCTATGGCTAAATCTACCCTGGAAAAAAAATCTAAAACGGCTCGCTATGCTGGCATTGATTTTCACAAAACCTTTTCGCTTGTGACGCTGGGAGACAAGCATGGAGAAGAGATTTTGCAAGAAAAACTCTGGCACAGTGATGTTTCGAGCATCAAGAAATTTTTCAAAACTCATGACAAAGTGGTCTGTGCAATTGAGAGTTGTCGCGGATACGAATGGTTTCTAGACTTACTGCGAGACTTAGGTTTGGAAGTTCATGTATGTAATCCGGTCAAAATGAAAGTGATTTGTCAGACCGCCTTTAAGAACGACAAGATCGACAGCAGGAAAATTATGGATCTCTTGGCGAGAAATTACCTACCAACCAGCTATCAAGCCACTCCAGAAGAGAGGCACCTTCGGGAGCGTGTTCGATGGAGAGCGAATCTTGTTCGAAAAGGAACGTCCATTAAGAATGCTATCAAGGCCGTGTTGGCGAAAGAAAACATTTCAATCAAAGATGCGTGCTCAAGAACTGGCAGATTGAAACTTGTTGAAGCAAAGATCTCGAAGGCTCACCGAGCCATTCTAGATGACATGTTTGAATCTCTCGACGCAAATGACACAGCTGTGGCAATACAAACAAAGTGGCTTGAACAGTGCGCAAAAAAAGACAAGAGAGTAGCACTACTGAAGACTATTCCTGGGTTCGGCAGCATTTCGGCGATCGCCTTTATCGCTGAAGTTGGTGAAGTCAGCAGATTCAAAAGACCATCTCAGGTTGCAAGCTATTTCGGTCTGGTGCCGCGACTTTCCGAAAGCGCAGACAAGCGCCGGCAAGGTGGGATCACAAAGACAGGATCGACTGAACTTCGCTGGCTGTTAGTGCAAGACGCCTGGACTGCAGTGAGAAACAGTCCAGAATTGCGGCGTCGGTACCTAAATATTTGTCGTAGAAGAGGCAAGCAAATCGCTGTGGTTTCAATTGCAAGAAAACTAGCCGAAATTGCGTTCTGCGTACTCAGAGATCGCAAACCATTCAATGAATCAAATCTTCGCAAGAGAGATTGATTCACTGTCGCGATAGTTGGCGGTTGAGTTAGCACGCACGCCCACTAATCCCTCCTTCCGGGAGATTGGCAAATGTAGATAGTGCAACTCAACACGGATCCATTTTTGCGTCTCTGAATGCGTATGGAAGGGTGTGAGCCAAAAATTGTGGCATCACGAAGAAAGTGAAAGCCAACGTCGAGAAAAAGGGTGCGTATCCGTTGCGCCTCACATCCCTTAAGAGGGCTGGAGTCAAACCAGCTCTCTTTTCCATGCCCAGCTAAAAAATCAAAAAATGACAGGAACATGCTTTCGGGGACTTGACTAAATGACCGCCATCATGGAAGGGGCGATGCCATGCATCGCCCGCTCTAAATTCTCATTGAAACGCCATCGGGACGACGCATTGCACGCGGCGCTACATTTGTCGTTCTAAGTCCTTTAGTGAACTTTGCACCACCGCCAATCGCGCGTTTACTGCATCCAGATGCCTTTGTTTCTGGTACAGACGACTGTGTAAATCATTGATTTCGTGGGACAGGTCGCTCTTACGCTGTTTCAACCTAGCTTCTTCGTTAAGCATTGCAGTGTGCGAGTCTTTAACAAGCAGATAGCGCTCGCGATTGTAGTCCCAGAGAGACGGAACTGACAGGAATATTGCCGCGCTGGCAAAAACAAAGGGCTTGTTAATCCGCATAAAACTCATGACCGAACTCGCACGCGTTTTGGACGGAACCATTCTGCAATACCGTCAAAACCTGCGGATCGAACTAAAGGATGAGTTTTATCCTATTGCTTTCTTCACCTTCTCAACACCGGTCGAACCATGAGAGATTTTTGCCGACACCGATAGCTTCGGATTGAAAAGCTCAAACAAGTCTTTCTCGAACTCCGGCGCGTACTTTTGGTATTCCTTCAGCTCCATCTTCGGAAGCTTAACGCCCTTGTCCGCCGCATCCGCAACAATCTCAGCGATTGTCTCGTGCGCTTTGCGGAACGGAACGCCTTTGTTGACGAGATACTCGACCAGGTCGGTCGCAATCAGCGCAGGGTCTGACGCAGCGGCTAAGGTCTTTTCGGCGTTTACCGTTACAGCATCTACAACGCACGTCATCACCTTCAGAGCATCCGAAACAATAATCGCAGAGTTAATTACAGGTGGTTTCGTCTCTTGCAAGTCTCTGTTGTAGCCAAGCGGCAACCCCTTCAGCGTGACCAGCAAGTTCACGAGATCACCGATGACGGCACCCGACTTTGCACGAGCAATCTCGAGCGGATCAGGGTTTTTCTTGTGCGGCATCAGACTGGATGTGGTGGTGACATTGTCTGCCAGCTCCACAAAACCAAACTCACTGCTGCTCCAGATAACCAAGGTTTCCGCCATTTGAGAAATATGGACGGCGGTCAAACTGCATGCCATTAAGAATTCAGCAGCAAAATCTCTGTCACTAACCGCATCGATTGAATTGGAGAAAACCTTCGGAAATCCAAGCTTTTTCGCGACAGATTCCGGGTTTATAGTCAAGCCGGAACCAGCTTGTGCACCGGCGCCCAGAGGTGAAACCGCGGAACGTTTCTTGCAATCGTTGAAACGTTCGATGTCTCTCGAAAACATTTCGTGGAAGGCAAGAATCGCATGAGCATACAGCACTGGTTGCGCGCGTTGCAGATGAGTATAACCAGGCATCACGATATCGGCGTGCTGCTTGGCAGACTTAAGAATGGCGGATTGAAGGAATACCAAAAGTACGCGCCGGAGTTCG
>DTSE01000203.1 GCA_012965515.1 Candidatus Melainabacteria bacterium
GGAGCTGTTTTTACCGACACTGAAGGTAATTTCCTACACTGGACCGGGTCAATCAGGCGGAGTGAGCAAGAGCCTGGAACCGGTCGTTAAGCGCTTGGGTACCAAAGTCCACTGGTTTGCCATTGAGGGGCAATCACTGCCCACTCAGGACACGCCTCCTGAAGGTTTTTCGTTCTACTCTCCGAAAGTGCCGGCATTGCTGGCAGAGCGACACAAAAAGGCGGCCAATGAATACCTCTGGCCATTGCTGCATGGCCTGACCGATAAGGCAAAATTCGACCAGGAGAATTGGAAGGCGTTTCGTCAAGTCAATGAAATTGTCGCCTCTGATTCTTTGAGTGTTTCCTCGCAAAGTTTTCCCACTCTTTGCTGGCTGCATGACTATCAAGTGCCGCTTGCTGCGCCCCTCATGTCCATGCAGGCAGGACTGATTATTTGCCAGTTCTGGCATGTACCGTGGCCGCAGCCGGAAGTAATCGTCAATTCGCCAATTGGCAAAGAACTGGTCGATGCGCTTCTGTGCAATAAGCTGATTGGTTTCCACACAACCGAGTATGCGACCAACTTTTTAAATACGGTGAAGGAACTTTTCCCGAACGCACAGGTAGACGTGCTCAAGATGGAAGTGCGCCGCCGCCGTTCGCATACGAGAGTGGTGGTAATGCCGCTTGGCTTGGATTTCTCGCTCTGGCAAAAGTTGGCGCGCAGCAATAAGCCCAAAGCCGAAGCAATGGCAATAAAGCACAAACTAGCCAGCCAGGTTTTGCTTGGGGTCGACAGGATCGATTACACCAAGGGCGTGCTGGAAAAATTGCAAGGGCTGGAGCGTTTCCTGGAAACAAACGAAACTTGGCACAGGCGCTTTCACTATGTGCAGGTTTGCCACGCCGTAAAATCTCCTGGCGCTCCGCCAAGCGAGTATGAAGCACTAGTCGAAGCAGAGATTTCGAGGATCAACAATCGATTCGAGTCGAATGGCTGGAAACCGATCCTTGCCGTCAAAGAGTATCTCGATCAAAATGAGCTGGCCGCCTGGTATCAAGCAGCCGACGTCCTTTTGGTCAATTCGATCAAAGACGGCCTCAATCTGATTGCCAAAGAGTATGTTGCGTGCCGGCAAGACGAGCAAGGCTCGCTTATTTTAAGCAAACAGACGGGATCTTCAGCTGAACTTTCTCAAGGTGCCTTGATCGTCGATCCGGAAAGTCCGGACAGTATTGCTTCTGCAATTGCGCAATCACTCAGCATGGAAGTGGAAGAAAAGCGCCGCCGTATGAATTCAATGCGCCGAGTGGTAGGCTGGAATCAGCTGCACGATTGGGCGCTCGGCTTTTTGCGGCAATCGATTCAGGGAAGACACAGTGCTCATCCCGGCATAGCTCTGGATTACACCGGCGCTCTGAAGTAAGAGATAGTTGAGTCGAAGTCGAAATCGAAGTACAACAAGTAGAAATAGTCGAATAAAAGAAGAAGTCGATTGGTCATAAAAGCAACATCGTTGTTTGCTTGCTCGATTACTCTTACCGGTTTGCTCGCCGGTCAGCTTTCAGCATCTGAAATACCGGCAAATTCCGCTTCCAATCAGAAATCTAAAGGCGCAAATGTAGCTGCAACAAAGGTTTCCCCTTCACTTAAACCAAGCCAGCCAAAGACACCCCAGAGTCGTGAGGCGATTCGTCAGAAGGCGCTGTTTCACACAACTCGCCGAGAGTTCACTGAAGCTGTTGCTCTGTGGTCGAAGCTAGCTCAAAAGCCGGACGCTCAAGCTGAAGCTTATTTGGGCTGGTCCCAGTTGCAGATAGGCGATAAAAGCGAAGCGCTCAAACACATTAATCGTTCAATTGCGCTCAACCCAAGATCTGTCGAAGGCTACCGATACCTTGGCTACTACTTAATCGGTGAAGGAAAAGTGCCAGAGGCTGTTAAAGCTTTCCGCACATCGATGAGCTTCGACCCTCACCACAAGTGCAATTGCGGCGATCTCGAAAAACTGGTCCTTTCAAAGAGCAAGGCGAGAAAACTGTAGTCAGCCGAAATATGCTAGAAATAAGCACTCCAACACATCTCGGGCTGCGAGGTTATATCAGGGCAGGGTCATGAACTGGCAATCGAAAACACTAGTTGCACTGTTTCTGAGCATATTTTGCTCTCTTTCTTTCTTCGATGTCGCGGCCCAAGCGTCGCTCGAGATTGATCCCGACTCCAGTCTGCCGGATACGAATGCTTTGAAGAGCATGGCCAAGTCCGCTGTCGGAACGGCTTATGTGAATCAATTGAAAGAAAAGGCAGCCAAACTGCACGACTATAAATGTTATTGTCGGCTGTACACGCGCAAAGGCGGCGTCTGGAAAGACTACGGCGGCGCCGATTACCTATACAAGTATCGTGGTCTCTTCAAAGCCACGATAAAAACAAAAGATTACCGCAATGGTTCGGTCGTAGTCAGAGACCCGAGTGGGGTAATAAAAGGATGCGGCGGCGGCACACTAAGCTTCATGAAGATCACCCTGAAAGAAGACTCGCGAACACTGCAATTGCCAACCGGTTACAGTCTTGCGCAAAGTGACTTTGGTTCACTGTATGAGGTGCTGGCGACCAGCCTTAATAGCGGCGCGGCCGCCTCGATGACTCAGTCGGCAAATGTAAAAGCATTTCCAGGCGAGGTCAGCATCATTGTGCTGAGATCCGCTCCTGCTCCTGACAGTCCGATCTTGGAGGTTTTGTACATCAGCAATGACACCAAAACTCCTGTGGGCTGGCATACATTCCAAAACGGCGTGCCGCATGCGCTCGTTCTTTTTCAAAATCTGGAAACCAATAAAGGATTGTCAGAAGACTTGTTCGCATTTTGAAGACTGATTGTGCTTTGAAACTCGAATCGATAACGATTCAGGATCACCTATTGAGATTGAGGGCTGCAACTAGATGAAAAAAAGAGTGCTGGCGTCATTTATCTTCCTAACGGCGTTTTCGACAGTGGGGCAGGCTAGGTGTCTGGCTCAAGCGACTGAAACCGAAACAAAGCCAGCCGGGCGATCGACAGAACATCAACTAATACTGCGTCGAAGAACTGTGGACGATAAGAAGCAACTGCTGCCGGAAGAAATGCTCTCCGATTTGCGGGACACGCGACTAAGCGTCGGACAGGTTAAGCAGCAGGCGGTCAATTTATTTCTCGAGGCTACAAGGGTAGTCGTGAAACCTGGTGACCAAGCACTGCATTTTTCGCCCACAACCATCAATGCCGAAATGCTCAGTGAGAAAAAGGACTATATGCCGCCGAGGAAGGACTGGCTTGTGTTCTACATAAACACATTGGAGCCCATTGTCCAACTACTGACCGATGACATTCATGATGTCGATACAAATGGGCGCTCTGTGCCACCAAATATAGAGGCGAAAATAAATCCACTTTGGAAAACCTGGCAAAACGATGTCCGTTCCATAAATAGGGCTCTGGACGAATTGCAGGAACTGATTGGACCAGATTCAGACACAAATGTACCGATTGCCAAGACAGCGCTGACAATCTACAACAAGGCGGTGGAGTTGGAGAAGATTCGCTACAACGCATACGAAGTGCTGAGCAAAGAATACGTTAGTATGGAACAGCACAAAACAAGCAGGCACTGAAAAGGAAGAGCAAGTAAATGGGCGACAACATTGCAGGCGAACTGGGCTATCTAAGAGGACAGGAACTGTTTCAGATCGCCTTCGGCAGTGAAGAACTTGTTTTTACTCTCAACTCAGACTTTATTTCAGTACATTGTCCGGTCTTTTTTGCGATAGGAAACAATCAGCCTTTCGAAATATGGACGCCTGGTGGAGTTCTGAAGGACCCTGCTATTTTTAGGCTTTTGCATACGCAAATAATGTCGTTCCAAATGAACCAGAACGAAGATTTGAAACTGGATTTCACTAACGGTGATTATCTGATTCTGTGTAAGAAGCAAAATTCGCAGGGCTCGTACCAAATTAGTTGCGGACAAGAAGTAATCATTGTTTAGAAAGCAGGCAGCGCATTGGCCAGTTGTGGCTCGGCTGTGCACATCACGGATCGACAAACAATAGCGAGACAATTCAATGAAAGCAAAACTTGCACTGGCCGCCCTTTCTGTTTCTCTTCTAATTCCAACTGCAGTGATAGCTGCACCTGTAGCCAAAGCTCCGTCAAAACCAGCGGCAAAAGCATCTGCCGCAGACTCCATAGATTCATACATCAAGATGGTTAGCCCAAAGATTCAGCAAGCGTGGAAAGCACCCGACAAAACAACTGCAGAAAAGGTGGTCGTTTCGCTAACTATTGAGAAAAGCGGCAAAATCAAGAGCGTGACAATTAAGGAGCCTTCGGGAGATCAAGCATTTGATGATGCTACGGTTGCGTCTCTTAGCAGTATTGATCAATTACCGGCCATGCCCGCGACTGCAAAAGACGGAATGGTTTTGAATTACACATTCAATGCCGGCAATCGAAACCAAACAACTAAGGCGGACAACGATTCTTATGTGAGCGCCTTTAGTCGCAAAGTAAATGCCGCCTGGCGCAATCCCAAAGTAGATAAGAATTGCAGTGTGTCCGTCGCTATTACCGTCGACAAAACAGGCAAGCTCGTTAAAGCTGAAATCGCCAAATCGTCTGGCGTGAAACTAGTTGATGATGCTGGTTTAAACGCGGCCAAACTGGCGGAACCATATCCGGTTATTCCAGCCAGTTTGGGCGAAAAGATGACCATCACATTTACGTTCCAGGCGGGTCCGGCTAAAGACATAGTAAACAAAATGAAGTTCAACGGAGTGCCGCTTCCACAGGGCGATTATCAAATCTCTTCAGGCGGAGCCCAGTTGCGGCCGCTGGACGTCGACACGGCAGTCAATCGCAAATTGCAAGAACGTGAGGCACAAGTGCAAGAGCGTTTGTTCAATTTGAAGAATGTGTTGTCGCAGCAAGCTGCAAGGTTTGGTGCACAGAGCATTCAAGCAGCAAAGGCTCAGCACGAGTTAGCCAATTGTGCGGTGGAGTTGCATGACTACAAAGAAGCGGAAGCGAACTACAAATCTGCATTGCCGATAGTTGAATCCGACGCTTCGCAGACGACAGAACTGCATTCTCTGCTCCACGACTATGCACAAATGTATGTGACAACAGCTCGTCTCAAAGAAGCAGAACCATTGATGAATAGAGCTTTAGAACTCGGCAAAACAGCAAGCGGAATTGAAACCACAAAACAGCGAAAAGTAATGGAAGACTATGCTCGCCTGCTCTATAAATTAAATCGCACTGCCGAAGCCGATGGTTTATACAAACAACTGAAAGAAATGCGCTAGTTCCGCTGAGACGATGCATAAATCTCCGCGGAGGCATTCCTTTAAACAGCCAAAACGACCTTCACTGAAAGCGGTGTCACGTAGCCGGTTAGCTGCGCGTAGCTTTGGTAAGGAGCGCGAGCGCAGAGTTCTAGCATTGATTCGAAAGACCATCTCTCTCGATCGATGAAACACCAATAGCGCGCGAAATAGCGTTGCATGTACTTTCTGGAAATACCATGAAATGTCTTTTTGATGAATGCAACAAAGTTCTTGATCCTTTTCCGAGCTGGTTCTTTGATCATTTGCACAACTGAATTCTCAGGTGCTACTAAAGCTTCGAAACGGTTACCGGCAACTGGTTTCACGAAGCCGTCTAATTCAAGCATTGTTAGCGAACAAGCTACTTCAGTAATCGAAAGCAACACCCGTTTGCTAATTTCGTCAGGCTGCAATGACTCAGCCTTTAGAAGCGAGAAGATGAGCTTGTCAGGATCACGTGTCGGTAATTTCTCTAGGGCTTGACGTGGATTCTTATTGCCTTTTGTCGCCCCACTTTTCGCAGCTCGTTTTTCTGCTTCAATCTGCTCAGCCTTCGGATGTGCCCTCGCTGGAGTCTCGTTGCTACGTTTTCCTACGGGTTCGAGGAGGGCAGCGGTAAGCAGCTCCGGTGCGCCACACATTTCCATTACTACAGCAGCAGACAAAGTATGCAAAATTATTGAACCCTGAGACTGCGAAATGCCATTGCGCAAAGCAAAATCGTTGCCACTAATGGAAACACCCTCGCCGAAGAGAAACATTCCGCATGCATACGCAGAAGGTCGTCTCATCCCATGAAAGAGAGTATTTACTGTAACCGAGACTGTTTTCTTGCATCCGCTGCATTTAGCCTTTCGTTCGCCGTTTTTTCTGGTCAAAATGAGCATTCCGCAATTGCATCGAAACCCGTTAAGCGTGAGAGAGCGGTAGATCGACTCTGCTTTGTCGGCATCAGTCGGGTAGAGCTCGTTAAAACGCTCAATGCAAAGATCGATTTCCTCTTTAGGGGAAAAGAATTTTGTCTGCAGAGGTTTGCGTCTTCGTGGCATTTTGAAATTCCACTTAGCGGTACGTAATTACTGATACGTATTTGCCAGCCAAAAAGTTCAAATTAAGACGCAAAAAATTTCGCACGCCCAATGACAGCCACCCAAAAGCCCTGCCCAGACAGACGAAACCCGAACCGTTATCGATTCGTTTTATTGAATCTATTCAATGTGGGTTGAAAAAATCACCACTTGAGAAGGTTGAATCTTTCCATATCGACAGTGGAGGTATTTCTGTAGATCGAAAGCACGATTGCTAGTCCTACAGCGGCCTCAGCAGCAGCGACAGTGATTACGAAAATGGCAAACAACTGCCCTTTCACTTGCACTGGATCAACGTAGCGCGCAAATGCCACCAAGTTGATGTTAACTGCATTTAGCATCAATTCGATTGCCATTAGAACGCGGACAGCATTGCGTGAAACTACCATGCCATAGAGTCCAATCGCGAAAAGAACAGCAGCGAGGCTCAAGTATTGAATCAAAGGATGTTGATTGAGTGTCAGCGCGAAGAAGCTGCCCACTGTGCCAACCGCCATTATGATTGAAGCCTGCCCACCCAAAAGTGCAACGGTAGATCCTAGAAGAACGATTAGAACAAAAGCGAGAAGCTCTGTGTAATCTTTGAGCGCCCAGGATTCGAGCAAGGAATTTAGACCGATCATCTGAATGAAATTATCCAGATTTCCGGTGGCGTACGCTCCGACTACGAAGCACACTGCAATTGCGTACGCTAATGCGTAACTCATTGCCTGTACCGGAGATTGTGATTTGGTCGCCAGGGAGCTAGTCATCCTTATTACCTCTTAGAAGCGGCGGGCTCAGCAGCGGATTCATCCACCACGGAGTATTCGAAATCTTCTTCGCCGGGCTTCGGCGGTTTTTCAGCTTTTGCCAGCATAATGGCGCCAATCAAAGCGGCTAGCAAAAGGACAGATGCAAATTCGAATGGCAGAGAATAGTCAGTGGTCAGCGCCCGACCCAAAACTTCGACATTTGCGGTATCGAGTGGTTCACTGCTCAGAGTCCAATTTTCTGGTCTTACGGACAAATAGATTGTCATAAAGAGACCGACAGCCACCATGAATGCACCAAGCTGATTGGCTGGAGCAGCCGCACTCAATTGGCTTTTTTCCATGCGTGGATTGGTCAACATCAAAGCAATCACAATAACAAGAGTGATGCCGACTGCGTAAATCATTAGTTGAGCAAGCGCGAGGAATTGCGCTTGAAGAAGAAGGAAGAGTCCGCAAATTGAGCCAAACACACCAATCAAAATGAAGCCGCTGCGGATGATTGTTCTGTCCAGAATTACGCCATATGCAAGAAGTATTGAGACCGTCGCCAGAACGTAGAACATGAGGCTCTCGACATTGGTCTCAGCCAGCGCTTTGAGCATTTCAAACTGTTCCATAATTCCCTTTCCTCACTCCTAAAAACAAATGTGCCGCCGACTATTCCTTCGGCTTGTCTTCGCCTTCTTTCTTCTCAGCATCTTTCTTCGCGTCGGCAGGCTCTTCAGTTTTTTCACCGGTGTCAGCCTTCTTTTCTTCTTTGGCATCAGCCGGTTTGTCTTCAGAAGTTTTCGCTTCTGCAGGTTTCTCCACGGCTTTAGCATCAGCAGCAGGTTTCGCAGCTTCCGCTGGTTTTGCAGCTTCCGCTGGTTTTGCTGCCTCTGCTGGTTTGGCAGCTTCCGCCGGTTTTGCAGCGGCAGCAGCACCGTCAGCAGGTTTCGCAGCAGCAGCTGCAGCTGCTGCTGGTTTTGCGGCGCCTGCGGCGGCTCCGGCGGCTGGTGCCGCTTTAGCTGGTTTAGGCTTCGGCAGTGGAATATCTTTGCGGTCGAAATAGTATCCCGACTCTTCTTGACTCAAGGTCAACTTACGCAAGTCGTACACAAGCGCTTCGCGACTGTACTCGGACATCTCGAAGTCATTTGTATTGATGATGCAACTGGTCGGGCAGACCTCGGTGCACAAGCCACAGAACATGCAGAGCCCGTGATCGATTTTGAAGTCAATCAATTCAAGCTTATTGGTTTCAGGGCTTTTGTGCGCCGTAATCTCAATACACTTATCTGGGCAAACTCTCTCGCACTGCCTGCAGGAGATGCACAAATGCTCACCGGATTCAGGATTGACCGCCAGAGCCAGCCTTCCTCTTATATGGGTATCCGGCATCTTGTCCGGATAGACTTGCGTGATAGGCTCACGGAAAGTGTGCATAGCCACTGTCTTCAAACCACGGCAGATTTGATAGAGGCTGTCTTTGGCGCGTGTAACTAAACTAAGACCCAACATGAACGTTTACGAACTCCCTTGCAAAGACAACCAACACAAACACAATGAGAGACAACGGAATCAAACGCTTCCAGCCGAAATCCATAAGCTGGTCGATACGGAAACGTGGCAGAGTGCCCCGAATAAGAACTGCGAAAAATACAATTCCATAGACTTTGAGAATCACCCAGATGGCAGCAAACAATGTCGGTGGATCGACTAGTTTGATAGCAATTAGCGGCGATAAAGCTTGATTGATTGCACTGGCGATCTGCGGGCCGCCCAGCATGTTTCCAAGCCAAGCCGGTACAGGACAGTCGCCGCCGCCCAAGAACATGACTGCAAAAATGGAGGCGACAATGAACAAGTTAGTGAATTCAGCCAGGAAGAAGATGGCGAACTTGATACCGCTGTACTCGGTGTTGTAGCCGCTTACCAGCTCGGATTCAGCTTCCGGCAAGTCGAATGGAATACGGTTGATTTCAGCGCAGGCACCGGTCATATAAAGGCCTGCGGCAATCAAAACCGCAGCGATTAGAACTACTACTGCTACGCACGCTGCAAATCCCGCCACCGACTCTTGTCCGGCACCCAATCCGAGTGCGGCAGCAGCAGGCTCCGAATACGCGGCTTTGAGGATTTGATCGAAGCTCTTCTCAGAGAGGTCTTGCAGTGCCGGCGCAGCCGTAGCAAATTTATGCGCAAGTGCCGAATCGAGTCCGCGCAATGCGCCGCCACCCAAGATATTCCAATTGAGGATACCTCCGGCTTGTTGCTTCATGATCTCGACTACGTCAAGGCTGCCTGCCAACAAGCAGACAGTAACTAATGAAAGCACCAGCGGAATTTCATAGCTGATTGCTTGAGCAGCAGAACGCAGTCCGCCGACGAGCGAATATTTGTTGTTGCTTGCCCAGCCACCCATAACAATCCCGACAACAGGAACTGAAGAAGCAGCCAGGATGAAGAATATCCCGGTGGGCAGATTAACGATCTGGAAAAGTTCGTGGTAGTTGGTCACGGCCGCAAGAAGCGGCATCGCACCAAAAATGGAAGGCGCAAAAAATACGATCGGCGCCAAAGTGAACATGAAAGCATCGGCTCCATTGGGAGTGATGTCTTCTTTGAAGAGCAGCTTCACTGCGTCTGCTGCGGTTTGCAAATAACCGTCCGGACCGACTCTGTTGGGTCCCAGACGCACGGTAAAAATAGCCAGTCCTCTTCTCTCGAAAAGCACCATAAACATCGCGTTGATAGGAATGAAGACCAGAACCGAAACAATAGGAGTCAGTGCACGGCAAGTCTCGGCAGTAATGCGAGCGGCATCGCTTTCATATGACGAAAGCAGCATGGGAATTGCCACACCCACGAGATAACAAGCCATCCAGACTGCACCGAATATGATGCACCACCAGGTGATGGTGAGTGTTCCTAGCTTCAATATTTCGGCGCCGTTTCTCATGATTCTAAAATCTGTCCTTGTTCTAAGGAGATGGGTTTTCTAACTGGGGAGATTCGTTCTAACTAGCGGATTTTTCTAACGGTCTACATCTGGCAAAATTACATCGATAGATCCAAATATCGCCATGACGTCGGCGATCGGATGGTTCTTCAATAGTTCGGGCAAAATGGACAAGTTGCAGAATGATGGATTGCGCCACTTAATTCTGTAGGCTCGATCCGAGCCGTTGGAGATGATGTAGCAACCGAGCGTTCCGCGCGGCGATTCTACAGCGGCAAAGCCCTCACCAGCTTTGACACGTAAACCGGCGATTTGCTTCTTGCCCGAAATCTCACCTTGTGGCAGCATGTCGAGACATTGCTTGATGATCTCGTTCGACTCACGCATTTCGCGAATACGGAAAATGTATCTGTCGAAAGTGTCTCCGTCCCTATCGTTTACCGGTACGTCAAATTTCAGTTTCGGATAGACGGAATATGGCTTCGTACGACGCAAGTCAATATTGACACCGGAAGCGCGAATAGATGGACCGGTAATTCCGTAATCCATACCCAACTCTTTCCTCAGAATGCCCACGCCTTTTGTGCGCTTCAAGAAGATCGGGTTTTGCGTGACGATGGCTTCGTATTCATCAACGCGATCAGGAAACTCTTCGGTAAATTTCTTCAGTTTGGACAGCCATGCATCTTTAGGATTCCGCATTACGCCGCCAATTCTGATGTAATTGAACATCATGCGCTGCCCGGCAATTTCTTCAAAAAGTTCAAGCAGTTTTTCTCTCTCTCTAAATGGATAGAAAGGAAAACCAAACATCGCACCTAAATCGATCAGATAAGTGCCCAGCCAGAGCAGGTGGGAAGTGATGCGGTTCATTTCCGAAACCATGACGCGCAGATATTCGGCGCGCTCAGGAACTTCACACCCATCAACAACTTCGGCAGCCCGCGCCATAGCCCAGGAAGTAAACATACCGGAGAGATAGTCGACGCGGTCGATCAAAGCTTGATACTGGAACCAGGTGCGGTTCTGACCTTGCCATTCCTGTGCTCTATGCAGGTGACCCAGAATAGGCTCGGTATGGCGAACAATTTCGCCGTCCAGGGTGAGAATCAAACGCAGCACGCCGTGCGTAGCAGGGTGCTGAGGGCCCATATTGATGAGCATCTCGTCTGTTTTTAGCCTGGGTGTCAGATCGACTTCTGTATCCGTTGCCATTGGTCCTTGCCTCTAATAAGTAAATCGGCCCTCAGCGGAAGCTGCCGGGCGCCTTGTCATTGAGCGAATCGACTAGCTGCTTGTAATCGCGGCGCAGCGGATGTCCGTCCCAATCCCAAACGTTGAGAATACGTCTTAAATATGGATGGCCGTAATAACGAATGCCTACCAAGTCATAGGTTTCACGTTCATGCCAGTTGGCTGCGCTCCAAAAGCGCGAAAGCGATGGAACAAGCGGCAATTGCCCTTCCACCACGTCGGTCTTCTTGACTCGAACCTTGATGATCAGCTCGTTATTATTCGAGTAAGACCAGAGCTGATAAACAGAGTCGAATGTATCGGCACTGTCGACGCCGCTTACAGCAACGAGATAGTCGAGCTTTATTTCGGAAGAACCGCGCAAAAGCTTCATCGCTGCTTCTAAGTGAGCGCCGTCGATTTCGATGGTTTCCACTGAGCAGGAATCAGGCAAACGCGTGGTTGCGATTCCATGGTCTTTCAAAAACTGCCCGCACAACCCCGGGCCTTTTGGCTCCTCTGGTGGTTTTGCTGCTGGTGTCTCTGACATTTTGAAGTCCTTTGTTTATCAAATGATGTTTTGCAATTACGCCTTTTCTTGCAGACTCTTAAGTGGATCGAGTGCTAAAGCCGTTTCATATCTGGCCTCATCAATCAGATCGTTAAGCGGGCGTCCAGTGTCGTAATCGACATAACGCACTGCGTTTTGTCTGTATTTCTTCTTCTTACGCTCGGCATAAGACTCGGTGCGAATCTTTTGCTGCAATTTGAGCAGCGCGTCGAGGATGCCTTCCGGACGCGGAGGGCAACCGGGCAAATAGATGTCGACCGGAATTACACGGTCCACACCCTGTACAACAGAATAAGAATCATTGAACATGCCGCCGGTAACCGTGCAGGCGCCCATGGCGATTACATACTTCGGCTCGGGCATTTGTTCATATAGAGTAATCAGAGCCGGCGCCATTTTGCGTGTGATCGTACCGGCGGTGATGATCATGTCAGCCTGTCTGGGCGTGGCGCGAAATACTTCCGAACCGAAACGCGAAATGTCGAATTTAGACATACCGACCGACATCATCTCGATGGCGCAGCACGAGGTTCCGAAAGTCAGCGGCCATACCGAATTCGAGCGAGCCGCATTGGCAATCGGGCTGACTACCGGCGACAACAGATCGCCCATCGCTTCGATCATTTTTTCAAGC
>DTSE01000204.1:0-2553 GCA_012965515.1 Candidatus Melainabacteria bacterium
CAGAGAGCCTTTGCCGACAAGGGATTTACAGGAATGAAGCTCAACGAAAACATCGTCGTTGAATTTGTCATGCCTAATTCGCCTGCTCAAAAGGCGGGAATTCTGCGCGGAGACAAAATAGAGTCCGTGAACAACATACCAGCAGCAGGAAAGAACCTGACGCAGGTTGCCGATCTCATTACTGGACCGTCCGGCACAAAGTTGTCGCTGGTCATCGTGCGAGGGACCAATCGATATAGATGCGACTTGGTTCGCGCAGTCTCGGAAGCAGCCCTCACAACAGCAGCAGAACGTGATGAGATTAAGGGCGGCGGCATTTACACAGGGCTTGCGGTTGCTGACGGTTTTCGAATTGAGAGTGTGGACGAGAATTCACCCGCTTACTTTGCAGGGCTTCGGCCAGGCGATCAAATTGAATATCTCAATGGAACGAACGTGAGGGATTTTCCCGGAAATAAGGACATGCTAGACATGCTCGTCAATCCCAGCGGTGGAGGATTGAATCTGAGGGTTTGCAGAGGGAAGCAACGTTTCGATGTTGCTTTCGGCGGTGGCAGGAAGCCTAACGGACAACCAAAGAAATTTACTACGAGCAGCCCAAGTGTTCCGGTTGCCTCAACTTCTACTGCAAGCTCTTCCGCAAACGCAAGCCGTGCCTATTCGCCACAAAGAACTGCTTCTAGCTCGGCACCAGCGGCAACTGCATCGAAGGTAGAAACGGTTGTGCCCATTGAAATTTTTCGAAAAACACAATACACGGACAACACTGAACAGCAAGTGAGAACAGCTATCGCCAAGGTGCCGAAGCAGGTTCAAGAAGCAGTCAAGCAAAGGGGAATTGCAATACTAATAGTGCCGGACATGTTGTCCGCGCATCCGGAGTTGAACATCGAAAAACCGCGGGGCTATCACGGAGGCGGATACGACAATTGCGGTGGTATGTTCAGCTCAGGTCCAAAGAAAATTTATATCGCGGAGCGCGTGTCCTGGCAAAGCAGCCCACTGAGAGAAAACTGGCACTTACCTGGTACAGTACTACACGAGATGGGTCATGCATACGACAACACCGGTAGCTACTCGAAGTCAGAAGACTTCGTCAAAGCATATGAAGACGATGGAAAATACTTAGGTAGTGAACAGCGCAGGACATGGGAGTATTTTCTTCAAGAGAACGACGCGGGTCGTTCGGAGATGTTCGCAGAACTCTTCGTAGCTGTAATTTCTCCAGCAGATGACGATAGAGCAGCAAGCCTGAGCAAAGCATTTCCGCGCTGCACAAAGTTTGTTTCCCAATTGCTTGGAAAATACTAGAAGCCGTTCGCTAATTCGAGGTTTCAGTTTGTCGCTACTGTGCCTTTGTGTTCTTAGCATCGATGGATTTAGCGCGCTTTTCATATGATGCGGACTCCGACTTTCTTCCAGCTTCGGAATACATTGCAGCCAGATTGTTCATCGCGTCGGCAACTTCCTGATGATTGCGTCCCAATGCTTTTTCTTGAACAGCAATTACGTGCTTGAACAGCGGCTCAGCCAGTTCATACTTCTTCTGCTCAGTGTAAAGTTTGGCGAGCGTAGTTTGCGTTCTCAAAACTTCTTTGTCTTTATCGCCACACACTTTTTCGCAGATGGATAGCGAGCGCTTATAAGTAGTTTCAGCTTTTCCATAGTCTTTCTGCTTGGCATACACGTGTCCAAGATTGAACAAGGTAGCAGCCAAACGTCTATCTTCGACGCCGCCTTTTTCGGCTTCCTTTACAGCCAATTGCAGCTCAGTTTCGGCTTCAGCAAAACGCTGCTCTTTTAAATGCTCGCGACCAGTCTGGACATGTTTCGACCATTCATCAGTATCGACGCCGGCACCAGTCAAGATCGGCAGCGCATCGGCATCCGCATCACCAGCCGCCGATGCGAATTTCTTGGAGAGTTCTTCCGCTTCCGCAAGTTTTTTCTCGGCGCGATACACCAAGATCAAATTATTCGCGTTATTAATAACTTCTGGATGGTTCAATCCAAGTTTCTTTTCTCTAATCGCTAATGAGCGCACAAAGAGTGGCTCTGCCTCAGCGTATTTGCGTTCGTAATAATAGAGAGCAGCCAGATTGTTGATACTGGTTGCAGTGTCAGGGTCGTCCGCACCCGCAACTTTCTCCCAAATCGGAATGGCGCGCTTGTAGAGAGCCTCCGATTGATCAAACTTTTTCTGCGAACGATAAACGACCGCAAGATTGTCCATCGCAGTAGGGAGATACCTCTCGCTTGTCAGGTCGCTCGAAGTCGCACCATCAAGCATTTCAATAACACGCTTCAAATGCGTTTCAGCTTTGGGAAGATTGTTCTGAGCAAGATAGAGCGTCCCCAATGAATTGAGACTCATCAGAACCACATTTTTGCCTGGTCCCTTCGCCTTTTCGGCTAGTGCCAAAGACTGCTTAAAGAGTGACTCTGCTTCTGCGAATTTCTTTTGTCGTTGATAAACAGCAGCAATTTGTTCATGTCTTCCGGCGCCGCTGTTTCCATCTCGTGCTGCACCACATGCAGTGCATGCCGAATCTC
>DTSE01000204.1:2563-3562 GCA_012965515.1 Candidatus Melainabacteria bacterium
CGTTGATAAACATCAGCAATTCTGCTCATGCTCAAGGCCAGATAAAAGTCGTTGTGATCTTGCTCGGCTACTTTTTGTGCTTCGGCAAAATTTTTGGTGGCTTCCTCGTAATTCGATTGCTTGAGGGCTTCCACTCCCGCATCCATCGATTTCTTAAAGCTGGCATCATCAGCAAATGCGCATGGTGTGAAACCGGTCGCAAATAGAACTGCGGAAATCACAACCATTCGTGCCGATAACCGATTCATATTCTTTCCTCTTTGTTATTCTTACTTACTACGCAGGGCTTCGGTTCTACATTTCGGGCGCATGCAATGCGCCCCTACAATCACCTTTAGTTCTACGTTCTGGGCGCATGCAATGCGCCCCTACAAATCACCTTTAGTTCTACGTTTTGGGCGCATGCAATGCGCCCCTACAATCACCTTTAGTTCTACGTTTTGGGCGCATGCAATGCGCCCCCACAAATCACCTTTTGGCTTCCAGTTCTTCCCAGCTTTTGAATAGCTGCTCAAGCTCCTTTTGCATTTGCTCCTGCTGCTTCATGAGCTCTTGCAACTTCGAGTAATTAGACGACACCTCCGGCTTATTCATGTCCGCTTGTATGATTTGCAGAGCGGCTTCCTTCTTCTCAATTTTGTCCGGCAGGCGCTCCAACTCACGCGATTCTGCGGTGGACAAGCCAGAGCGAACTTTTCCTGCGGGCTTCGCAGGCTTCTCCTGCTGCTTCACTGGCTTCACTTCCTCTTCGGAAGCAAATTCTTCTGCCACTTGCTCATACTGTTCGTAATCGACGAAGAATTCAGCTCTGCCCTTTCCATCAAGCGCAAGGATATATTTGGAAACGGAGTCGAGCATCATTCGATCGTGCTCTTCATCGTAATACCAACGCCAGTTATCGTCTGGTAGATGCCGAAGGTTTGATCAACCGTATGGGCTTTAATAATCTTGGCGTTGATAACCTCGTAGAGAACGTAAAAAAGGCCCATTATGACGGCG
>DTSE01000205.1 GCA_012965515.1 Candidatus Melainabacteria bacterium
TGCTCCTCATAAAACTCACAGAGCTTGTCTCACAAATCGTTTTCAAGAAGCCATAAGGGTTTTGTCCAGGATCCTTACCGTCGGTCGGACAGGGTCAGAACTCTACCTGTCGGCCGCTTATACTGGTGACAGCCGATCTTCAGCGAGTGCTTTTATGGCTGACGAAACAGAACAAAAACTGGATGCTTCAAAGATTCAGGCTCCGTCTGATGCCCTGGCTCGCCCGAGCGTGATCCGGACAAAGGAAGACGAGGCTATTTGGGATGAGATGCAGAAACCACATAAACTGGGCAAACACGAGTCAGCTACGCACATTGGCTTGACCCCGGAAGTAATAGCCGAGATGCAGGCGAAAGGTCAAGCAAGCAAACTTGAGTTTTTCGACAGTACGGCAGAAGGCGCCCTAGCGGCTTTACAGGTACCGCCGAAGGAAAAACCAACGTTGCTTGCGAACGTTCCTGAATCGAAAGACGTTGTATCCGACATGACCCGGGGCGGATTGCCGATGTCCGACACGCTGCTCCCAGAGCCATGGATGGTGAAGGCTGGCGCCGATATGTTTGGCACTTTAAGCAGCATCGCCTTTCATGTAACCGCCGCTAAATTTCAAGAAACCCTTGAGTCTGTCAAGAAAGCTGTGGTCAATCCTATCGAGCACCCATTTCGCGGACATGAAGAAGAGACGTTGGCCTTGATGCCGAAAGCCAGTTGGAGCGAAGCGTACAAAGCTTTCCCAGATCTGAAAAAAGATGGCGGACTCTCGGAAGATGAGACTGTTAGGCTCATGAAAGCGATTGTCGGTAATGAATTGACTTTTTACGGACCCGAAGACAAGGCACAGGATGCAATTTGCGACGCCGGACAAGGACGCTTTATTATGGGGAAAACAGTGGGATTCGCACAAATAGCGCCTGAAGGCGTGCGCAAAGTATCCGCCGAATTCGACGCAGAAGTTAAAAATGGCAAGCGCGACGCAAATCCCCTGGCAAAACTAGCCGCCCTCAGCGATGACGAACTGGCAAAAGCAATGCTAAAGCCAGAGAACGTGCCGCTTTTAGTAGCTGCAAACATTTCACACAACCTGGAAATGTTCAAAAGACATCCAAACGAAGTGGAAATAAACCCGCTCACACTGGGCTATCACTACAATCCAGATTGTGTTTATGCAGCCAGCGATACAGAACACAAGAACGTGTTGACCAAGAAAGAAGCTGATCGAATGGGAATCGATACGGTTACAGCTTTGCCTTCTGCTAAGGTTTTGGAAAAGTCAGAGCACGCCCACAACATTGAAAAATGGCTCAAGAAGCTAGGCGGCTAAGTTTTTTTCTTGACGAATTTGACAATGCCATAAGCGCCGAGTCCTAACGCACCGGCAGCTATGCCGCATGCAGTCCCAATCATCAGAGCAAACTTTAGCGACTCCGTCTCGTCGCCAGGCTGCTTGATCTCCCAGCCTGCAAATCGGGACCGTGCTGTGTGGATATCTTTGAGTCCGTAGTCATACCAATGCCAAACGGACAGCCCGCCGATAACAAAGAACGGCACCAGGAAGGCAACTAACCACCCTTTCGAAATGAATTTTTTTCGTCCTGCTTGATCGCCCATCGTTCAAGTATAAAACTCTCTCGGGCTTATTCCAGACTTCAGGACTCAGCAAGCGGGCGGCCCCCTTGTCTTTGGGAGACTTTCATGTACGGTGGACCGCCCAGTAATAACAAAACACGAATCAGAACAAACAAGCTGCCGATAATAAACAGGCAGAAAAAGCACAGGTTGACTTGAAGGCTCCGCCGAGCAATCTGGTTCAGAAGCCGCAGGCTCAACTTCAAGAACATCAATTTCTTCGCGTTCAAGAACTTCAGGTAGCTCCGGAACAGGATCATGAACAGCCGGAAAGTCCACCAGGGCGGGCCTAAGATCGCCTCCCCCGTTTGACAACCGAAATATCCCCCAGATATCGACATGGCGTCTGATGGTCTTGCGGTCGCATCCGCTGACCCGTTCCAAGCCACGAACAGTGATGCGCCTGCCGCTTTCCAGCAATTGGAGCACCCCTATGCGGATTTGTTCGCGGGCGCCTTCCTCTCTTCCTATATTGCCTTTCTTAAAATCAGCGGGCGTCCAGGTGCGGCCAGTCTGTTTCGACAAACCGATCAAGCGATCGATCGCGCGATCGCCAAGGTTGGAATAGCTGTCTTCACTTTGCTGAGGCGCTTCAGCGCCTTCAGAAGCCGTCCAATTACAAGCTGACTGTATATCCCGACCTATTTGATTCCAATCGTCTTTTAAGACCGATTTTGAGAAGCCATTGTGCTTTTCTCGCAGCCAGGCTTCTATTAGTTGAGCCCGCTGCTCCGCACGGGCGACGCCAGGAAGCGCTCTTACACCTTCAGCTATGTCCCCGTACCAAAGATAATGCCCAATACACAAGACAGCCTGATGTCTTTGCGACGGAGCTGACAGCCCGTTTAGCCAGAATTCGCGGCCCGCGTTATAGACTTCTGGAAGCATGCCGGCGAAAGTGAAGAAGTCCGAAAAGCCGTCCTCATGCAGGTTTCTATTTTCCGTCGCCGGCGGAAGATGACTCGCCGCGGGCGCTGCTTTAAGGGCATCCAGACGGAGTTTCACGCATGATTCAAAATAATTCCAATCGTTAGAGTTTTCGTCCAGGTCCTTCAAGAAGGTAGCTATTGCCTGATCGGTGGACAGCTCTTCTCTTTTAAATTTGACTTTGGCTGTGTCGTCGAGCCAAGCGAATTCACGCTGTAATGGCAGCCGTAAGCCATTATTGGAGGGGAAAAGCTCCAATTGACCTTTTTCTATTTCTATTTCTTCTGCAAGAAGCCACTGTTTAAGCGTGCTTTCAGCAACGAACCGATCAACAGTTTCGCTGAACGGGATGTAGATATGCCAGCCACCACTGTTGCTTGATTGATAAAGAACGGATTTTGTAAGACCGACCGAAGCCAGCAAATGCTGTAGGCGAGCCAGTCCTATTTGATTGTGATACTGGCTTTCACTGTCCAGATCCAGCACGACGAACCGGGTTCGCTGGCCCCAACGGCAGCCCCAGAAAGTTTTTTCCTGCAAGGAAATGGCTTTAAGAATAGTCGTGTCACTGAGATACCCATGGCGACTCACTGTTACCCAGTCGCGCCCGGGCCATTTCAATATGCTTTTGAGGCGATTAGGATATAGCGACAAAAAAACTTGTCGCGGATCATCGCAAATGGGCGCCTCTGAGAGACGCGTAAAAGCAGGTTGGGCCAAGGTCTTCGAACTTCTTCCTTAAATGTTCTAAGGACGTGTTGACCTAACGGACCCAATCACCTATCATTCAAGTTACCAGCTTCGAATGACGGCCAATTTGTGGGTCCGTAAAGTCTTTGAAATCAGCCCGCCAAGGCTGATTTTTGCTTTACAGGGTTATTTAGTTTTGGGTGCGAACTCACTTTCTTTGTGCCACCATGCCAAGTGGCACGGCTTTCTATAACGCATCCTCATAGTACGATCCTTAAATCCTGGAATCAAGCAACTGGTGGCAATTTTGAGATATACAAGCTGTAGGCAATCGGATATACTACGCCTTTACATAGACCCTCTCAGTGTCCCATAATGCCCATGTATTCTGGCGCGGGGGTGGTGATGTCCGAAGCAGCACGCGAAGTAAAAAAAGATCCGGTCGCTCTTGAAGGATTCGAAAACCTTCTAGAACAGAGCGATACGGGTATTGAACTCGCTCAAGAAGCAGTTCAGGAAAGTGCCATGGTTGTTCAAGAAAGCGCTCCTGAAGACATCGAATCGGCTCAAGAGGTGCTAGCCGAGGCTCCTGAAGGATATTGGACAACGGAAGAAGCCGCCAAGCATTTAGGTGTCAGCCAAAGGACCGTGTTCAAACGCCTGAAAGAGGGCATCATTAAGGGTATTCGCGTTCAGGGCAAATATCGCGTTGAATGGCGAATCGAACCTGTTGAAACCTCAATACCAGGTATTGAAGTAGCTCTGGAAGATGACGACGAGATCCGGAGCAGCTACGGAACAGATCAGGAAGGCGCTCTGGAGCATGCGCAAAACCTTCGCGAACAGCCTTCAGGACCGTCTTTGCGACTTCAAGAACTGGAAAGTCTGCTCAGTGTTATCCGGGAAAAGGACCAACTTTTGCAGGCGGCGACGTATCGCAATGGTTATCTGGAAGCTGAACTGGTGCACCGTGACCGGGAAATCAAACTACTTACCGATAGTCAGCATAAGCGCGAAACAGACTTGCAGACGAGAGATCAAGAACTTAAGCAGCTTATGGAAAGCCAGAATCGGTCCGGTTGGCAAAGATTCTGGGGTTGGTTGAGTGGTTCAGGAAGCGGCTCAGGAACGTAGCGGGGATGGTGGCATGTCTGGTTTAAGAGTTTCGGCGAGCAAGGGCCAGCAGCCCCTTCAGATCTGGTGGCTGCTCGATGAGCTGAAGAAACGCAAAATTTCACAAGTGTCTTTCGCGGAGAGACTTGGCATTAGCGTGCCGGTTCTGACTGGCAGAAAGGGAGTCTTCCCAGCCGACAAAGTGACCGAGTGCATGCAGCTCTTGAAGGATTGGGATGGACCGTTAACCGGGGAAACGAGCCTCGGTGGACGAAAAGGCGGAAATCATCCCTGGCATGGTCCCGCGTTTAGCGCTGGAAAAAAACTCTAAGCGTCAAGCTCAGTCAGTCTTTGTATCGCTGTAATCAGTTCATCTGAACTACATGCTTGATCAAGAAAATCGTCTAAGTCAGCCGCTAGGCAGCGTTCCTTCATACCTGGTTTATTGTCAGTGGACATGCAGATAATGGGAATCCTGGTCCCTGACTCGCTTTCCAACGCTCTAATTTTTGTCGCACACTCAAATCCGTTCATCGATGGCATATTGAAGTCCATGATGATTGCTGCATAAAACCCTGGTTTGAACTTAGATATGGCACTTGGCCCGTTTGCTGCTTCCTCGACTTCATAACCAGCGTATTGCAGCATCAGAGCCAATGCTGTTCTCGATATTGGTCTATCGTCAACGACTAGAATTTTGCTTTTTGCCATTGCTGAAAGCCATTAAGGGGCAACTGTAGGGAAGCTGCGATAATGCCCGACAAGCCGGAATCCCTTGCTGTATAGGGCGTTTCAGGCGATCAGTGAACGCCAAATCCGGGACATCCGAGCAGATCGCGGCCGATCTACCGGCGACTCGTTGTAGTCGAGGTCGGTTAAGGACTATGCATTTTGCAGATGTTTATCAGGAGGAGATGTGTCCGCAATTGGACCACTACGGCGCTGCCAATTGATCGGAAATGAAATCCGATGATCGGCTGTACCATTCCAGGTTGGCGAAAAGCCACGTGTGCCAACAACTTCGACAATCTCCCGACCAATGGCAATATCAGCTTCATCACCGCCTTTGGTGGCACCGAATGCGAGATCTAAGTCATATCCCAGAACGGCTCGTTCCAAATCTTGTCCATGGTAGAAGCATCCGCCTCGAACAGCATCCCGATCCCAACCAGAATCATCGACAGCTTCCCAGAAATCTTCCCACCCTTCATCCAGGGTGTAGCCAGCATTCTCAACGCATACGAGCAGGCAATGAAGCGGTTTCCATTAAAATAGCTGCCTGAACGCGCCCGAAACGCCTTATACGGCAAGTGATTCCGGCTTATCGGGCGTTATCGCAGCTTCCCTACACTTGCCCCCTGTAGGGTTTCGATATCTTTTTCAGTAGTGAATCTCACCGAAAAAGAAAGATCCTTTCGGAAAACAATTTTGTCATCACCCCCCTGGTAAAAGTCACGGATGCGCGCTTCTTGCGTATACCCAATGGAGTTGTAGAAGGCCCTCGTTCCCGCAAAATCTTCGGAGCCTGAAGTTTCAACTAACAAGGCTCGGGGATAGCGAAGCTGTCACCAGGGGCAATGGGTTCGACGTGCCTCTAGCGGTAACAGGTTCTGCCATTGCGTCGCTTGGCATGAGTGGAATGTAGAGGCAGAGCCAACAGTGTTATCACGGAACAGAAAAGATCCAGTCATACAGGGAACTTCTTGATTGCCTGATCGTATTCTTCCTGTGCCACAGCCAAACTCATGCGAGAGTAGATCTCCAAAGACTGTCTGGTAGCGTGTCCTGAGTATGGCTGGATCATCGCATCGTCTAGTCCCTGCTTTTTCAACCAAGTAAATAAGAAATGCCTGAGCTTATGCGGAGAGATTGTTTTCTCGATACCGGCAGCGGTGGCGTACCTTTGGAGAATTTTTCTAATGCCTCTGTCCGTGTAGCGTTTTTTCCATGAGGATTCAAACAAGTATGTGGCGCCACTAACCTTCATGTCTTTGACGTGCATGGCCAGTATTTCTTTGAATGATTCTGGGAAAGGAACTATTCTGTCCTTGCCGCCTTTGCCAAATTCTATGCGCATTTGACAGCGCTTAAAATCGACATCGACAAGTTGAATGTTAACCAGCTCGCTAACCCGAGCACCTGTATACAAGAGCGTTTTGATAATTATTAGGTCTTGAGTGTTCTGGCCTGTCCAAACAGTTTCATAGTATCGCTTTAATTCGTCCTCGGTTGGGATGTCTGGCAGGGACTTGGTTTTGGTGACCACGGTTACATCAAGCTCAGTTCTCAGATGCCGAAAAACAGCTTTCAAATAATTGTAGTCCGGTCGCTCGTTACGTAGCAGCTTTGCAATTTCTTTGGCTTTTTTTTGCGGATTTGTTCTATTCATCAGGGTTTCCTTAAGCAGCTTTGAGCTCTATTCGTTTTTCCATGTCACAAGAGTGTAAGTTTCAGAATTATTTGTCGCACTTATTGCAGAATTATTTGTCACACTTGGCCGCCCCAAAATTCAGCAGATCATCGACAACTTGACGCAGTAAGCGCACCACTGCCGGTGGTGCGCTGTGCACAGTCAACAATTCTTCCTTTAAAGGTGGGCTTGCGAAGTGCCTTGTGATCGCTAGCTCTCTGGTCTTAGCTGCAGTGCAGGTTTCGAAAGGGTTCCACTTATTCCAAACATCATCATTTCTCGGGCAGTTTCGACGACATCACGAGTTATTTCTCTGACAACATCTTCATTGATTTTCAGGATTCTGACAATCATGGCGAACAAATTTACCAAAGTCCTTAAAACGCCTTGTGTATACCAGTAAATTAGCGTGTAGACCTCTTCCGGAGGTTTCGGCAAGTTCAGTGTTTTCAGTTGGTGGTCAATGTATTGTGCGGTTTCAGCGGCAGAGAGCGGCTGCAGTTCTTCTGCGTGTGCAACCCTCACCGAGAAGTGCCACATTTTTCTCAGGCTTCTTTCAAAGCCTGGATCGGCTATCAGCAAGACCCCGATATCCCATTGCTCTTGTATATCTCGAAGTTCTTCCAGCGCCTGGTATTTGAGCCTGAAGGCCTCGTCCACGACCACAAGCTTTAAGTGCTGCTTTTGCGTTTCTTGAGCCCAAGCAGCTGGACTTTGCCAGCTAACAGCTCGCAAAAAAGCATCCTCAAACCTGTTCCTCAATTGAGTCAACTCGCTTCTGAGTCGTGGTGCCGAAACTGTTACACTTGGCAGGTAGTATATACTATCGCAAAGCATCATTGCTGCCGGCTCTACAGATACAGCGTTCTTGGCTGTTAGATTCGCTTCTATTGTTTGCCAGTTGCAAAATCTTTTTGCTGAGACGGTTTTGCCAATGCCAGGCTTACCGAAGCAAAGTCCAATTTTCCTGTCTTCTCGGCACACTGTCGCCAATTCGACTAGATTGAAATGAGATTCCGACTCAAGAAAGAAATGGCTACTGGATTCGTTTTTCATGGAAATGTTTTCTCAACTTTAGTCTGACTGCCGTAATAGCCGGTTCTTCCACCGGTGGGTTCTTACAAGCTTCATCGCTGGCGATGAAGTCTTTGGCTGCAGTGTTCTTCTTTTTGATTTCTGCTTTCAAGTTCTTCTTTGCTTTTGCATTCCTTTCCATCACATGCGAAACATCCTGCTCGCTCTCGAACAAGTCTGCATCAGTAGCTTTGCAAAGCAGCTTCCCTTCTTGTTCGTAAACCCAGATGCTTGAGAGATCGCGCGGATCGAATCTGATCGTAAATTCCTCTCCGTGCGCCTGCGTCAGCAGTAAGTGAGAATATCGGCGGTGCTTGAAGCGAATTCCCTCAGGCCACATCTTTCGCGGGCGGCTTACCTTTTGTAGCATCAGATCGAGGGCATCCAGACTTTCAGGCATCCGCGCAAGACACTTACCCTCTGCCCACTTCACCATGGGTGCAGTCCGTATTCCCTTATGCTTCTTTTGGTGGTACTCGCTCATGAGCCACTCGTGAAACTCGGACTCCAGCCTCGAGAGGCTTACTGGTTCTGTTTTTTCATTCTTTCTCTTGTGCGTGAATCGTTGATCAACAGTTCTGAAGAATCGTTCAATTTTGCCCCTGCCTCTAGGCTTTTTCCGGCGGCTTCTAACAACCTTCACTTTTAAATCTGCGCACACTTGCTCGATATGAGTCGACTTGAACACGTACTAGCCACATAAACCCAAAAAGTTCCGCTAAGCCATATGACAACTTGACAAAAGCACGATTCTGTCAAGCTAAGAATCCGATTATATGAGCGTTTCCAGCTTCGTTCTCTTTTTTTACCCTGGTAGACTTGACGAAAGCTGTTTCCAGCAAGAAGAGGTCAAGTACAAAGAATGGTTGGACAAGCTCGGATTTTAAGCCCAAAAGAGATCAAGAATATTTTCCAGCTTCTTCCGACAGCCAGGGATAAAGCCATGTTTGCGATTGGTATTTACACAGGCCTGCGTGTTGGGGAGATAGTTGCATTGAGAGCTGATCAGCTTTTCACGGAGTCAGGCAACGTCAGGAGCATTCTCAAAGTCAAACGAAAGAAAAAGAAGAATGTTGTATATAGCGACATTCCAATGCATGAAAAACTCAAGAAGGTCTTAGCTGATTACTATGAGCCTGGCAAATTTGGTAAGTGGTTATTTCCTTCTGAAGCGGCTGCTTCAGGACATTTGACGAGAGCTGCGGCTCACAACATCTTGGCGAAAGCATTTGAAACATTGGGTCTTGAGGATGCTTCAACTCACTCGATGCGGCGCTCATGCTTAACGTCAATGAGCCGAGCCGGAGTGCCTTTGCGAACAATACAAGAGATTTCTGGACATGCAAGTCTCAGCGATCTTCAGGCTTATTTGGATGTTGATCCTGATGATAAGCGACGGGCCATTGATCTGTTGAGGTATTAATGCCGGACGAATCTAAAATCAAAATAGGAAGCAAACCGAGACTGCCGGACGAATTTGATCTTGAGCAACTCGACAAATACTTTGTTTTGTCTCCGGCTGATCTTGCTGAAATTCAAGATTGCAGAGGAGCCACAAACAAAATTGGTTTTGCAATTCAATTATGCAGTTTGCGTTGGTTTGGCTTTCTTCTTGTTGATTTGAAGCCAACTCCACAAAATGTCGTGGACATTCTGATTAAGCAAATCGGCATCAACGAGCCGATAGACTTATCAGCCTACCCACACACCAAGACAACATTAAACGCTCACCCGGAACGCATTCGGAAGTATCTGGGATTCCAAAAATGTGATGAACTGCAACGCCTGCGGTTGCTAACCTATCTCACAGAGCAGGTTCTGGAATTGCCTCGCAACACAGATTTGCTCGATGTTGCATGTGTTTGGCTGTATGAGAATCAAATTGTCCGTCCTGCAACGCGTACTCTTAAAGACGTTATCTCCGAAGCCAGTGCAAACGGTATGGATGGAGTCTACCGGCGCATCAGCGGAGAACTGACGAAAGAACAGAAACAAATGATCGAGGGTCTTCTTGAAACAAAACAAGAAGGCAGCGAAGGCGGGTTTTCTCAATTAGAGGAATTGAGAAAGTCCGCGAAACGCGAGTCAACTCGGTCAATGAATGAGCTTACCGACAGAGTAAAACGGCTCAAGGAGTTGCCGTGTGAAATAGCAGCAATCAAAGAAATTCCACTGCCAACTCGGCAGTTACTCTCGACCTGGGGCTACCAGCGGGATGTCTGGTCGTTACGTCGTTGTAACGATGACCAGAAATATAGCGTTGTTGCTGTCTTCCTAAATACAGTTCTCACAGATACAGTAGATGCCATTGTCGACATGCAAGATAGACTCATAACCCGCTATCAATCTCAAGCACGAGAAAAGAAGGACGCATTACTGCGCTCTGCTGAAAAGGCTAGAACAGCCGCAATTGAAGCATTCGAAGATATCGGTTTTGTGATTGTAGACGAAGAAAATATTGTTGATAGTGATGTAAGAAAAGAAGTGTTCAAAAAAAGATCAGCTCAATCTCTTCGCGAACTTCTTGCTGACTGCCGATCAATTAAATTCGGCAGCGACGCACACTTGCAATTCATGAGTTCTTCTTACGGAGAGTCCAGAAAGTATTCGCCGCAAATGTTGGCCTGTACGCCTTTTAACTTCAAGGAAAATTCTCCAGTTGGCGAAGCCGTTGCTTACATGAATACAATCAACAAAGAAGGCCGTAGAAAACTTGATGAGCGGGCACCAACTGCCTTTCTGTCAAAAGGCTGGCAAAAGCATGTCATAAAAGAGAAAGACGGCAAAACAGTAATATCGAGACCGCACTATGAGATGGCATTGATGTCCACGATCAACGCCAACCTAAAAGCCGGCGAGGTTACTGTCTCAAATTCCAGACGGTGGGGTGATCTCGAAGACCTCTTGATTCCTCTAGAGGAATGGCAAACCACAAAATTTGCTCACTACAAAAATCTGAATCTGCCAATCGATTCTGTTGAGTTCATTGGATTGCTCAGAAATGATCTAGAGACAATGTCCAGAATAGTGAATGAGGGAGTGCCTTCAAATAAACTCCTAAAAATAGACGCGGCAAAGGGTACGTATAAACTGTCACCATTCAAAGGTGGGGATAAGAAACGAGCTCGTCACATAAAGCAGTTAAGAACCCTCATCCAGAGTGAGTTACCGCAGGTGGACTTAATAGACATTTTAATCAAGCTCGATAATGAGACTGGATTCTTGCGCCACTTTGTAGCGCCGGCGCTTAGAGAATCAAAGCAATCTATTGAGACTCTCAGAAGCAATGCTATAGCTGGATTGCTTGCCATTGGCTGTAACATCGGGCCTTATCGGATGGCAGCGGCGACTAAGGGAATTTCGCACTTTGATATTAGTTCAATCGCTGATTGGTTTTTCACGCCGGAAAGTCTGAAAGCGGCGGCTGTGGACATTGTGAACTACGGTTTTGCGCAGCCGATCACCAAAAATTTTGGCACCGGCGAGATCTGTTCCGCCGACGGAATGCGATTTTATTCCCCGTCTAATTTGTTGCGCACTGACTACAGCGCGGTGTTACGTGATCGTGGCATTACAATGATCACGCATACGGCAGACAACTTGTTGATGCTGCATCAGCAACCAGTTCCGTGTCGGCTGAGAGAGGCTGCTTATGACCTCGATGGACTCTTGGCGCATGGGACTGAGATGGAGCCGACCATTTGCTTTACCGACACTCACGGCTACACTGAAACAGTTCTTGGAGCGGCTCCGATGCTGGGGTATCAAATGGCACCAAGGATCAAAGACATCAAGGATAAAACGCTCTATCGGTTCGAGCGAGGACCCAGTTACAATCACCTTGATCCAATCATCAAAGGAACAATAAAAACGCACCTCATTCATGCTGTTTGGGATGACATCGTCAGAGTAATTGCTTCCATCCATACTCGAAGAGTGTCTGCCTCACTTATTCTTGCAAAGCTTAGTTCTTATGCACGGCAAAATTCCTTGTACCAAGGGCTGCGTGAAATCGGCCGGGTACACAAAACGATTCTCATCCTGCGCTGTCTGCATGACGAAGATTTCCGGCGCCTGCAGACAAAGGAGATTAACAAGGGAGAACGATCTCACGACTTGGATAGATTCTTATTCTTCGGGAAACAGGGCGCGCTGCGTTCACGAGATTTCCTTGACCAACAACACTCATTTAGCTGCCTGTCCATTCTCCACAACGCAATTGTTGCTTGGAATCTCTCTGAGCTTCCGGCTGTGTTGGAGCGCCTCAAAAACAGAGGCCGCATAATCAGTGATGAGGAACTTGCACTCATTAGCCCGCTTCTGTGGATGCACGTAAATCCTTTCGGACGTTACGACATTACTCCTGACCGGATGCGCGATGCGGCATGAAAGCTATTTACTATTGCTGGAAATATAAAGCTTTCGTCAAGCAAAACAGCAAAAAAATGTTTGACCCTACCGCGATGGTCATATGGGTACACTTCCAACCTGACAGAATCGTGCTTTTGTCAAGTTGTCATATGGCTTAGCGGAACTTTTTGGGTTTATGTGGCTAGTACGTGTTGAAGTCCCGCCCTCGGTCGGTATAGATAATTTCGGGAATACCGCACACGGTCCATCTTTGGTCATCCTTCCTCCAGATGGCTTGCCTCAAA
>DTSE01000206.1:0-10770 GCA_012965515.1 Candidatus Melainabacteria bacterium
CACAGGGGCACAGGCATCGCGCAATCTTTGATGAACACGGCTATTGAATGGTGCGAGTCGAAGGGCATCAAGCAAATCTATTTGGGAACGACCGCAAGAATGTTTGCAGCACACAGGTTCTATGAGAAGAATGGATTTGTAGAACTCACCAATGCCGAGTTGCCGCCGAATTTTCCTGTCGTTTCTGTCGACACGAAATTTTATTACCGCGACATCAAATAGGGCAGCCGGTCTTGGCGCGCCACATTTCTTGAAATTTGCGCCGCCGAACAAATCAAATTGGAGATCGAGGCTATTATGTTTTCGATGACACAGCAAGTAGCCGAGTTAGAACCATTAGTTGTCGCATGCCTTGAGAAGTACGGCATCGAGTACAAGGTCTTGTACTGCGATCCCGAGCTTGCCGACACGGCTAAATTCTGCGAGCACTACGGCTACGAGTTAGCGCACGCGTCGAATGCCATTGTTGTCGCCACGAAGTCCGAACCGATTGAATTCGCTTGTTGCATGGTTTTGGCAACAACAAAGCTTGATGTGAACAAGAAAGTACGGCAAATCATGGATGGTCGAAAAGTCTCTTTCGCCACGCCAGAACAGACTAAAGAATTGACAGGGATGCTGATCGGTGGAGTGACGCCATTCGGCTTGCAATCAATTCCTTTGTTGATTGACTTGGCAGTAATGCAACAGCCGCAAGTCATCGCCGGTGGTGGCAACCGTTCAACAAAAGTTTTGTTGAACCCAGAAGAATATCGTAAATTGCCGAACGCTCAAATCGTCGAAGGTTTAGCTGTTCCACGCTAGGCAAATCCGACATTGTGTCGTGGATCGTAAATCTTCCCTTTCAATTTGTTTGAAAGGGCACCGAGGTATGGCAAGATAGGTATACGTGCTTTATAAACAAGTGACCTTTGCGCCTGGTGCCCCGCCAGGCAATTATCTCGTTGCAAAAGGTGGTGTCTCATGCGCAAAATCGTGAAAGGTATAGTCTTTGGCACTGTGCTATCGGCGTGGTCAATGACGCTGTGGCAGATGGTTAACGCCACTCCGCAGGTGACGCCGCCGATGGTCTCGAAGCCATTTATCGCGGCCGACCGACCGGATACGCCGGACTTTGTGTCGACCGTCGTATCGACAGGCAAGCGTTCGCCTTACCTGTTCAGGGGCATGAGCAACCAACCGGCTCCGAATACATACAATGGGCTGCTGATTGAGAATGAGTCGTCGTTGATTCCAGCGACTGTCAGCACCTTCGATCTGGAATACAAAGGCAATCCGAATTCCGACATCGTCGTCAACTACAACCGTGTGCCGAGCCGCATTCAAGGTGCAGCACACCTGGCGACGGCTAGCGTTCCTCTCAGCGCGGGAACGCTAGTTTCAAGCACTCCGGACGGCTTCAAAAAAGTCTCTTTCACTGCACAGCAATTGGGTCTTCCGGAGTTCAACTCTATTCAAAAGATCGCGGTGGTCCCACCGTCGCAAGGAAAGTCTAAGCTACAAGTCGACTCGGTCCGAGTCAACTTTGCTGAAGTGAACAAGGCGATGCAGTCGCTCTTTTTCACAGTGGCGGGAGGCTCTGGTTCTGGGCCGATTGGACCAAAAGCAAAAGCAGCGGTAAAAGGCTCGCCAGCAAATCCAACAGACGTTATCCTCAAAAACGGTAGCGGACAGCCGGTTGTTGCCTGGCTAACACTGCCAACAGTTTGTACGCCCAATTCGCAGTGCATTCTCGACGTGAAGCAAATTTTCCCAGGCATGGTCTGTGTGACTGGAGGCTGCTTCCAGGGATCACAAACGCTGCAACCAGGTCAAACAGTCGTGTATAGCCCACCGCCTAATCCACCGGGCATTCAAGGAGCGTTGCTTTCATTCATTAACCCGCCAAACTGCGGCGTGACAAATGCAGAGTTCACACTCAACAATGTCTCGCAGAGCGCGCAATTCGCGCAAGAAACAGTGAATCTGAGCGTGGTCAACGGCAACAATGCCTCGATCCAGTTTGATCTCAATGATGGCGCCGGTGCTCAATGGAACACCAATTTCGGCACCGTTCCATACAAAGGCAACTTCCAAAACTACGCCGGAGACAACTTGAATGTTGTTGGTGTTTTCCCTAAAGGTTGCACCAATTGCTCATTCCTGTCTGGTCCGCCGGTTTGCGGCTTCACTCCCACTCAGTGCAGCGGACCGAATGGCTCTATCTGCCAGCCCCCTGATCCGAATACCTGCCCTCAATATTGCTCGTATCAGCGTCCAGCCTCGAACCCGGGCGGAAAGGTGACCATCACCTACCTGGGCGCGCCGATGGCACTGCCGACAAATAAAGGGAAGCTGCAGAAAATTCTAGCTCCTGCTCCCAGGAATTAGGAAGGCAAAAACATAGTGAAAGGGCAGAGGTTTTCCTCTGCCCTTTTTTGTACTCTGCCTGTGTATCGGGCGAATAGGATGAATCGAGGGATGAAAGTCGTCTTCCAGGGTTTACCCTGTTTGATTCTTGACAGCCTTGCCTTACACTGGCACACCGGTGAATACCGTTGCCCTTACCATAGTCCAAATTTACGCACATATGAACCAAAACACCAGGGAGCGCGCCCCCAAAAACGGGCGCCCAGCCGCCGCTGCGGCTAAACCAGCCGTTCGTCCGACCGTAATTAAGTGCGACAACGACAGCCTTGTCACTGACAGTGAGGACCCCTTAGGGCCTCTGCCCTCATCAGATCCCCAGTACAACTTAACTGAAAGTCCACCGGGTGACGATTCCGCTGACGCCCCCGGCGCCGAAGTCGATGAGAAAGAACAGACTTCGAAACCTCAATCGCCGAAGAAAAAGGATGGACAAGTAACACGACGCTTCAAATCCTATGACTTGCTTTGGGAGCATTCAAAAGATGCGTTGAGCACGACATATGCCGTCAAAAACGGAGCCGTCGAAAAAATACTTGCACTGCGATTGTTCAACGCGCGCGTTTCGGACAGCCTGCAAATCAGTGAGATTCAGAAAGCCGCTCAGAAAGCTTCAGAACTTACTCACTTGCATCTAGCTACAGTTTACGAAAACGGCGTAGATGAAACAGGTGCACCGTATGTGGTTACCGATCTTGTGGAAGGAAACAGCCTTGCTGAAGTTCTGGAGCTGAAAAAACGCCTGGACATTGCCAGGTTTCTCAACATATTCAACCAGGTTGGAGAAGCGCTTATAGAAGCGCATAGCCACGAGCTTTTCCACGGCAACTTATCGCCCGACAAAATCGTCTTGACGCCCAACGAAGTCGAGACAGATATGGTGAAGCTGATCGATTTTGGCATGCCGCCTGATCCGATTCGCAATGCGTTTTACCTGAGCCCAGAACAATGCGTAGACAAAAGTCGAAGCGACGAGAGATCCGATATCTACTCACTTGGCTGCATCATGTACGAAGCTCTTGTTGGCTCGCCGCCCTTTGTGGGAAGCAAAGCAAGCCAGGCCGCACTCAACTATTTGCACGAGCTTGCCAACCAGTTTCCCAAAGAATCGCCCGAACACAATGCGCTAAAGCTTCTGGATTGCATCATCATAAAGTGCTTGCAAAAGTCTCCATCCAAACGTTTTCGCAACGTGCGAGAACTTATGAACGCGCTGCGCCTGGTCAACGATTGCATCTGCAATGGCAGTACAAAAAAACTCCCAGCCAAAGCAGAGAAATTGCTGATCTTCAGATTCCTCGATCTCTTCGGCAACAAGTTAGCAGTGGGTATGACCGCATACTTAATTCTTGGTTTTGCTTGTATGCGAGTAATCGGTGAAGTCAATTTGCAAAAGCACGTCGATCACGCGAGCATGAGTGCGGGTGCAAATGACTTGCACGCGAAAGATAGCTGGAAAGCCGCGATAAAGCAGGCGGAACTGCTGCACAAACCGCCAAGCTTCATGGCATCGCTTCATTACGAACTTGGAAATACCTACGGTTCGATTTCCAGCAAACGTGAGTTGGCTGTCAAAAACGAGAACGCGCGAAAGGCAATTGAGGAGTACCAAAAAGCTTATGAATACTATAAGCACGGAGATTTCTTCAAATCCGACCAGTTGAACCTGATGCACAATATTTCGGCCATGTGGACCTCTATGCAAACACCAGGTCTAGAAGAAACAATCCGTGCAGATGCTTACGACAGAATTCAAAAGCTATGGCTTGCAAAACAATACGAAGAGTGCGCAAAGCTCGCTGAAGACTACTTTCAGTATGATTATGACAAACGTGTCGCATTCTATGCCGCCAACGCCAACACAGAAATCGCGCTCAAATTGCCTGACGCCAAAGCGTTGCGTTACTTCGAACGCGCTGCGTACTACTTCCCGCATTGTGGCCGCAGTTTGAATTTCGAGTGCGACAACTTAGCAATTTGCATTGCGCGCTTGGGGATGGACCCCGAAGCGGAAGACACGAGAAACGCACTTGGATTTGCAGCATTGGAAGCAGGTGATATGCAGGCTGCTTATGCGGAGTTCAGCACGATGGGTTCTCCCGAAGCACAGCGCATACAAGATATCATTCGCGGTTATTTGAGATGGAAAATCGATCTCGGTGGAAAACGAACGATGGATCCAGTTTTGAAAAATGCAATTGAGCCTTTGGAAAGATCACTGGCGATGGAAGAAACAATCGATGGAAAAAATTCAGAATGCCTGATTTGGACACTTTCAAATTTAGCTACGACATATGCCCGATGCGGAGAAAACAAAAAAGCAGTTGAGATTTACGAGCGCCTCATTAAGCTTGAACCAAGCTGGCTCAATACACGAGTCGAGTACGTAAACATGCTTGTGAAACTTGGACGCAGCGCTGATGCTCGGAAATACCTGGAGAAAGAAGTGAAATTCGACCAATCAGCGATTTGGAATGATCCGCTCCCCGGATATCTGCTGAAACTCTATGCTGACGATCATAAGAAGCAGAAGCTTCACGACGCACTGATTCACTTGATCAAATACACCGAGCCATCGCGCACAACAGCCGATCAGTTCGGATATCAAACACTACAGCTGGCGAGACAAGCATACTCGCGCAATGGCATTATCTACAGAGAGTGAGTCAGCGCTTATTCAAGAACCGGTGAATTTGTTGGATTCTGTATTTCCACATCGGCAGCAGAAAGAATACGATAAAGAGCGGCTTCTAGAGTCCCGCGCCAGACATTGGTAGCGACATATTCCTTCGCGATCAAAACAGCAAGGTCAACAATCAGCCGCCCGCAGACATTGGGATTATCCAGCCAACCATCAATAGTCACGGTCAACTCGCCGTCCTCTGAATGCCACATGCGAATCAGCTCGCGTGCTTTCTCTTCGGAAGAAATGCTCTCGGGCAAGGGCAACTCGATCATTGGGGGCCACATTCCTTGTAAAAGACTTCCATGATTTCTTTGCGGCTTTCTTCTTGCGATTTGCCTGATTTCTGCGCGCAGATAAATGACAGGTGATTCAAAAGGTCTGCCAGGGCAATTCCAAAGAATGCAGGATCGCTGTTTACCTTCGTGTTTGTAACTATGGCGAGATTTCCTTCTTCAGCCCAAACACGCAAGATTTCTACGCCTTTTTCCTTGTTCAGTTTTTCAGGCACTGGCAGTTGCGGCATGGAGATGGTCCTTGCAGTCAGCGAAATCGAACATATTGTACCGGCTTATGTATGGAATATAATCTACAATTTCCAAGCACATCGTCAGGAGTAGGAATCATGAAAAACTTGGCTCTCGCCGCAGCGGTTTCACTTGCCGTCTTGTCCTCGTTGCCAGCCAGGGCTGATTCGGACCCGTTGCCAAACAGTGGCACATACTTCATTACAAGCATGTCGAGCGACGAAGCTTTACAACCGGCTGGAGCATCGGCTGGTCAAAACGTCCTTTTGTACGAATACAACAGAAGCGGAATGCAAAAGTGGGCCATCGATCGCAAACGCGATCCAAAGACAGGAAAACCCACCAACCGATACACAATCAAGTTGGCTGGTGAGAATGGCGAGTTGAATTTCGAACCGCATCCCGTAGCTGATTGCTCGGCAATTTTGGGAGCAGACAAATCAGTTATGGTGCTCGAATCCGGTGATGCCGGCATGCTTATCAAGAGTGTCGCGAAGAACGGGGATGCGCTTTATGTATATCCGCAGCCGCCTCTAAATGCAGAAGCACGTTTCGGTCCGAACGACGGTTCATCGAAATTCCGCTGGAAATTCACTCTGGCTGACTAGTATATTTTGTTCAACTGCTGCAGTTTTACCGTAGGGGCGATGCCACGCGTCGACCGCATATTGCAACGGTCGACGCATAGCGTCGCCCCACAATAGTCACCTTGTCCTTTTGATCCTTTATTGCTGCAATCCTTGAGGCACGCCTTGAGGAAATTCCTCCTTGATGGCTGCATTGATTTTCTCGATACGATTTTCGGGGTTTGGGTGAGTGCTGAAAAATTCAGGCTGACGGCTGCGCGATTGATCGCGCAGGATTTCCATTACTTTGATCATCGAGCGCGGATCGTAACCGGCATCAACAGCGAATCGAACTCCTAGTTTGTCGGCTTCTAGTTCGTCGTTGCGGTTGAACTTCAGATTAACTAGTTGCCCAACCATCATCGCGACTTGTGCGGAAGCACGACTACTCGGATTATCCGGATCGTAAGTTGCAATTACGGTCGCGCCGGTCAAGCCTTGCGTTAGCCGCTGCTTCGCGAGATGCTGTGCGGAATGCCGAGCGGCGACATGTCCGACTTCATGTGAAAGAACAGACGCCAATTGCCCGCGGGTTTTCAAATGCTTGAACAATCCTTCAGTGATGAAAACTTGCCCACCCGGCAAAGCAAACGCATTAATGGTGATCGGATCGGCAAGTAAATGAAAGTCATATCTATAGTCGGTTTTCGAAGCATCGCTTTTGTTTACGACTTCAGTACCTACTTCTTTAACCAAGGCCTGTTTCCTAGGGTCCCGGCTCTCGCCACCGTATTGGCGCTCCATCGAAGGCTTCGCCTGCAACCCAAGAGCAATTTCTTGTTCCTTACTGATTGATACATGTTGTTTCTGGTCAGTTATCGGATTGTAACTAGAACTTGCAAAATACGAAAAAAGTGAAATCGCGGCAATAACCAATCCGATTATCACGCGTGGGGGTATTCCAGGACGTCGCGAATATGATGTCTCCACGCCTGCTCCTCTACCTAGTGTCATCAGCCCCATAACTTCACCTCAAGTATGCCGCAAAATGCGACGACGCAACATCGCACTTAGACTTGCCGTGTGAGAAAGCCGTCGAGCTTTCCTTGTTAAGGACGGCAAAATCCCCAGGAGTTCCCGGAATACGGCATTGGCGTCCTTAAGTTTTTTCAGTTTCATCCAAAATTTGCATCAGTTATCAGATTCTGAAACCAGTGCTGCGAAGTTTTCTGAATATCCATTAAACGAGGGAACCTGAGGGATAACGCTCAGTCGTTCCATTGCTTGCAGGGATTAGTTAGCAAGCTTACTGCCGCAATGGAGGAAATCATGTTGCGATCCTTTAAAACACTTTCGATCTCACTGGGACTTATCTCATTCGTTGCTATACCAGGATGCTTTGCAGACGAAGCAAGTTCCACTACGGTAGAAACCAACACGCCGGTCGGTAGTGCTTCTACTAAAGTTGAAACAAAATCGGATGCTCTGGGCACCACTACCAAAGTAAAGAAAAAAGCAAGCGACATCTACGGCAACACCAAAGTCAGCTCGAAGAGTCGTAGCGCCGGCATTGACGGTGTCTCAGAAACTGAAAGCAGCACAGCGGTTGGCGCAGGCGGAACAGCCTCGACAAGCTCCGCATCGAAGACCGAACTGAATGCTGCCGGTGGTGTTACAAAATCCAAGCGAAAAGTGCAAAGCGTAAACACACCACTGGGTTCGTCGCACAAAGTAGAAGATTCAACCTCTGCTACTGATGGCGTCGGAACCTCGACCACTATCAAGAAAGAAACCGAAGTCAACACACCTTAGTTGATCTTCTAAGACTTTGGTCGGCTGACTTTCAGTTCGACCGAGGGGGCAGGGGCACCGGGCAAAACCGGTGCCCCCTTCATTTTGAGACAGCGAAAAAAGCGTGATGTCCCATTGCGCGCATCCATTGAGTGGGGGCGCATTGCATGCGCTCTCCTTTCCTAGGCTCCCTCTCTCTTATCAATTTTGCCCTTAAAGAATTTCACGACTTCGTTGACGGTGTTCGGTCCGAATCCAGGATATCCGTGACCACCACTCACTTCATCAAGTCTGACGTCCTTGTATCCTGCGGCTTTCATCTTCTCGACAAATAGACGCGATTGACGAATCGACACGATTCGATCGGACTTACCATGCATGATGAAAATTGGTGGCAGCTTTTTGTTGTGTCCGATATACGTCACAGGACTTGCGCTCACACACGCCGCAGTCAGTGCATCGCCCTGGACTCCTAACAATTCAGGTATCATCGTCTCACAGTCTTTGATGGTTTCACCACGCATCATGAAACGCGAGAGATCCGTTGGTCCAAACCAATCGCACACTCCGGCAAATTCGTGTTCAGGTTTCTCAGGCTTCAAGGCAAGCATCAAAACCAAGTGCCCGCCCGCAGAACTCCCCCAGATACCCATATGTTTTGCATCAATGTCATACTCGCCTGCGTGTTTACTCAAGTAAGCGAGAGCAGCCTGGCAGTCATCATATTGCGCGGGCCATTTGGCTTCACCGCTCAATCGATAGTTGATTGAGGCCACTGCGAATCCGGACTCCAGAAGCGCGCGGAAAGGACCACCCTTCTTGTCACCACCCTTCCAGCCTCCGCCGTGAACCCAGACAACAAGCGGCCATCCTTTGCCGAGATTTTTGCGTTTTGCAGAAAAATTGGTTTTGGAATCATTGGGTTCTTTATCGTCGACTCCCATCGTAATGACGGAAGGAATGTAGAGATCCAACCTTTGTGAATCGCTGACAGGATTGTCGACATAGGCAAGATCCTTAATGACACGTACACGCTCTGGTACAGTTCCATCGCCAAGCCAGCCGCTGCGAGTACGACGTTTTTTTACCAGGTCTTTCAGCTGTTGACCGGCCTTCGCATCTGCCTTGACCTGCTTTGGATCAGTGGCCTTAACCTGGCCGGCAGGCGCAACAACCGCATTCGATTGCGCAAAGACAACACAGTTAGACAAAAGAAAAGCGCACGTGGCTATCAATAATCCACGACTTGGAGATATTCTCTTCACAACCTTCCTCCCTGAATCATTTCAGGATATAGCGCCGGGCATCCAGACGCAAATTCAGTCAAAAACACCGTCATATCTGTTAGCGGTATTATGACAAAGGGAATCAGCGAGGAAACATGCTAGTAATCAGCGACACTGTGGAAATTCCGGACGAAGAGTTCGAAATCAGCTTTGCTCGCAGCGGCGGTCCGGGTGGGCAAAACGTCAATAAAGTCAATAGCAAAGCCATTCTTCGCTGGAACGTAACGACGAGCTCAAGTATCCCTTTTGGGGCTCGCAACAGGTTTCTTGCGAAATTCGCCAATCGGCTCACTGCCGACGGCAGCATTCTTGTCACCAGTCAGAAGACACGAGATCAGGGCCAAAATGTTGAAGATTGCCGAGAAAAGTTGAAAGAGATGATCTTACAAGTGCTCACTCCACCGACAGTCAGAAGAGAGACAAAACCGACGATGGCGTCGGTGAAACGGCGGACAGAATCGAAGCGCTTGAAGTCAGCCAAGAAGCAAAATCGCAGACTGCCAAAAAGCGACTACTAAACGAGTTCGAACGAGCAGGCAAAGTTTTTCCGACATATATGAAGAAAGTGAATCCGGGAAAGCCTCACGGGTCGGGCACCCGCTTAGGATTTATCTTTGTGCCATTTTCCAAGAGATCTAATGAGATAAGATCTTCAGCCTCAAAGCGCAGTCAATCCACTCGAAGGAGTGGAGCACGGGGGACTCTGGCATGGAATTTCGCAAACTCGGCACAAGTGATTTAGAAGTATCGACCATCGTCTTTGGAGCCTGGGCGATAGCCGGCTGGATGTGGGGCGGGGCGGAAGAAAAGGACGCTATCGAAGCCATCCATGCCAGCATCGATGGCGGCGCCACCTCCATCGACACAGCAGCTATTTATGGCTACGGTCGCAGTGAAGAAATCGTTGCCAAAGCAGTAAAAGGCAAAAGAGACAAAGTTCAAATTCTCACAAAATACGGCTTGAGATGGGATTCTACAGAGGGAGATCACTTCTTCGACTGGTCGGATGAAGAGTACGGTGACCGCACCATTTATCGAAACGCTCGCAAGAAGAGCATTATTGAAGAATGCGAGAACAGTCTCAAGCGCCTGCAAACCGACTACATCGATCTCTATCAATGCCATTGGCGCGATCCTTCAACGCCTGTTGAAGAAACAATGGAGGCGATGCAACAGTTGCTGAAAGAGGGCAAAATTCGCGCAGTCGGCGTAAGCAATTTCTCCGTCAGCGACCTGCAGGAAGCGACAAAAGTCTGCCCCGTCGCCTCTAATCAACCTCCATACAGCATGGTGTTGCGCGATATTGAAAAAGATGTCTTGCCCTACTGCCGCGAACACAATATCGGCTCAATCGTCTACAGCCCACTACAGCGCGGTTTGCTCACCGGCAAATTCAAGCCCGACGTCAAATTCAAAGACGGCGACCACCGTGCTAATCAAGTTCACTTCCAACCGGAAAACATCAAACGCGTTAACGCCTTTCTCGACAAGATCAAACCGGTCGCGGAAAA
>DTSE01000206.1:10780-33298 GCA_012965515.1 Candidatus Melainabacteria bacterium
CATGGTGCGACGCTCGGTCAACTGGTAATCGCATGGACTATCGCACAACCGGGCATCACGGCAGCTCTCGTCGGTGCCCGCGACGCCGCGCAAACGAAGGAAAACCTCAAAGCGCAAAACGTCAAACTAACCAAGGAAGACATTGACGAGATCAACAACCACCTGCGCTCTCTCGAATTGACTGCGGCAGTGAAATAAACCTGTTGGGAGGCGGAAACGCCTCCCTCTCATTTTCCCAAGCCCCCAGCGCGTTTCAAAAGGAATGAAAGATGAAGCTCAATCAGTACATGACGCTAGGACGTTCAGGACTCAAAGTCAGCCCGTTGTGCCTCGGTGCAATGACCTTTGGCGAAGACTGGGGATGGGGAAGTTCTGAAGAAACAGCAAGAGCAATTTTCGATGCGTATATAGACAAAGGCGGAAACTTCATTGACACCGCCGACGGTTATACGAACGGAAAGAGCGAAGAGCTTGTCGGCAAGTTCGTAAAGGACAAAAAACTGCGCGACCAAGTAATCATCGCCACGAAATTCACCTTCTGCGCGCAGCCTGGCAATCCCAACGCGGGCGGCAACGGACGCAAGAACATTTATCGCGCTTTAGAAGGCTCGCTGAAGCGGCTTGGTACCGACTACATCGACATGTATTGGTTGCACGCCTGGGATATGTTTACTCCTGTTGAAGAAGTTCTTCTCACGTTGAATGACCTGGTGAAAGAAGGAAAAATCAGATACTTCGGTTTGTCCGATGTGCCTGCATGGTACCTGGCAAAAATGCAAACGATCGCTGACCTGAAAGCAATGCACAAATTGATCGGTCTGCAGGTCGAATATTCGCTTTTGGAAAGAACGATAGAAAACGAACATGTCCCTGCGTGCAAAGAACTGGGTGTCGGAATTTGTCCGTGGAGTCCGCTGGCTAGCGGCATGCTCACAGGCAAATACAAGAAAGACAAGCTCGAATCCGGGAATGGAAGAATGTCCAAACTTAAGGACACAGGAAATCCGAGTTTCGAAAAACTCTTTACCGAGCGCAATTGGAAAATCGTGGATAAACTGGTTTCGCTATCTAAAGAGATCGGTAGAACACCTGCGCAGATCGCCTTGAATTGGGTGGCTACGTCACCCGGTATCACATCTACAATCATCGGTGCCACCAAGTTGCCGCAGCTGGAAGATAACCTTGGCGCGCTCAATTTCATGATCAGCAAAGAACATAGAGACGAACTGGAAGAGGTCAGCGGATTGGAACCTTCGCATCCGTATGTATTCTTCAGCGTCCCCATGCAAGCAATGATCAACGGCAACGCCAAAGTAAAAGGCTGGTCTTAAAGCCAAACGAGTCGGGATTGCTCCCGACCCGTCGGACATAAGAAGAACGCTGCAGTTAAAGTGCCTCTGCAGTTTTCTTCTCTTCAGTGCCGTGAATCATTGGCTCGTATTCTTTGACCACTCTCTTGTAGTCGTAGAACCAAGGCCACCAATGGCGTAAGCCGTTGAGATACATCGCCTTGGAAGCCTTCTCTGCGGGCCATTTCTCGGTGACCATACCACCCACTGCCGCGTAAAATTGTGTTCTATCGCGGGCCACCTGATCGCAAATATAGACTGGAGTCATATTCGGATCATTCATTACTTTCACAAACTGAGAGATCTCGGCTTCGCCTGGTGAGATGAACAAACCAGTGGGAATATGAACCCAATTCAAACCTATTTTGTTTGCCTTCTTTTCCAGTTTTACAAGGCGATTTAGACGGCAGTTGACGATTGATTTGACACCTTGAGCTTTCAGTTCAACCATCTTTTTCTCACTGGGAATAGGCCCCCAATAAACCATGCTATTGACCTCACCTGAGCGGCAACCGGTCAGTGCGAAACAAGCCAGCACCATCAAAATAAAATAGACAGGCATTCTTTGACTGAATGCAATTCGAGATTCTTTTCCCAGCGTGACACTTCTCATAACTTTCTCCGAAACGTCCTCTCATTACGAATTCAGCTGACGCCTGTGAGACGAGACAGTATGCTTCAAGTTCCCACCAGGCACAAAACGCCGAAAACGTGCCCCAGCAAGGCGCATGAGCCCCTCAAACAGTAGAAAAGCATAAACACAAAGAGCCTAAAGAGCGCTTCTAATCCTTGGAAACGGCTTTAACTGCGGCTTTCCGAGCTAATCTCCAGAGAGCCCACTTGTAGTGCTGCGTGCGAAAGCGATGAAAGCCGCAAGCGACCATTTCCCGGTAGGCCTCATCAAAAGACCATCCGCAGCGTACGACTCGATAGATTGCCATAAGCAGACCGGTCCGGTCTGCGCCGTGAAAGCAATGTACAAATATTGGATAATTCCGCCTGTCATCAATGATGGCGAGGAATGAATCTATCTCTTGCTGGTTCGGCAGGCTCCAATAGTTGAGCGGTATATTGATAAATTTCATGCCGAGTTCTTCCACATAGGAGCGCTCGACGGCAATCGGCGCCTTTCTCCAGCGGAAGGAGAGTACTGTCTTAAACCCGCGCTGGCGCAACGCCCTGAGACCATCCCGCGATGGTCTGCCGCCCCGGTAGATGCCCTCTGCGACTGGATGAAAGTTCGTAATTGGTATCTCTAAACTGCGTACAGACATGGTTTTCATAGAATTTCTTACTAGACCCACATTACCAGACTTTTCGAATTTTCCAAATCCTCCGGTTCATCCGTTAAATTAACTGCCGTCGGAAGCGATTGGCGCTGATCATCAGTACCAGCATGGCTGAAAGTGCCAGAAGCGCAACCTGCTGCCAAAGCATCATGAAAGTTGCTCCTTTCAAAATCACCCCGCGAGCAATTAAAGTGTAGTAGCGCAGTGGGTCGACGATCGAAATAGCTTGCATAACCGGTGGCATCGTATCAAGCGGGACTACAGTACCGGACAGCAAGATTAGCGGAATATTGATGAAGAAAGAAGCAAGTTGCGCCTGGCGCTGACTGCGACAAACGGAACCCAATAACATGCCGAAGCCGATGCCGACGAACGCATAAAGTGCTGAAGCAAAAAGAAATAAGAACAGATTACCTCTGAAAGGCATGTGAAAAATCACTTGCGCTGCAAATATCGCGAGCAGCACGTCGCCCATCAAGAAGGTAACGAGCGGAATAATTTTGGCAAGCAGGATCTCCCAAGCCTCAGCTGGTGTCATGAGAAGCTGTTCCATCGTGCCACGCTCGCGTTCCTTCAATACGGTGGCAGCGGCAACAAGGGTGCCGGTCAGAGTGAGGCAGGCACCCAAGATGCCAGGAATGAAGTACCAACTGCTCTCCTGATCGGGATTGTAGAGAATGTCGACCTTCGGATTGATGATCTTGGAAGCATCACTCACCTTGTCCGTTCTTACGGCGCTTGGCAGAGAGAATTGCGGTGGCTTCATGCCTTCAGGATGGAACTCGTGGATTGTCCGCAAAACATATGCCCGCGCAATTCCCGCTGTATATGCGTCGGCACCGTCGACAAGCACTTGAACATCTGCGGTTTCTTTGCGGTCGAGTTCTTGCGAAAAACTCTTCGGAATAACCAGTCCGACATCAAGGTCGCCCCTTTCTAGCCGGTCGAGAAGTTTGTCTTCATTGACGAGATAAGTATTCTTCGGAAAGACACCACTCGAAGTCAGGCTTGCCACCAGATCGCGGCTCTGCTTTGTTTGTGAATGATCGACCGTAGCAAGCGACAAGTGCCGCACTTGTGGGTCGAGAGCACCACCGAGAATGAGCAGCTGTATTGTAGGAGGCACGAGAATCAAGAACAACAAATACGGGTTGCGCATTATCTCTCTTGCCTCTTTGAGGATGAGAGAGTACAGGTGGCTGGCTCTGACTTTCTGAATGATCTTCATAAATGTTTCTCACCCTCAATCTTTCAGTTGCATGCGGCGCAATCCCAACCAACTCAATCCAAGAAGCACGACGGCAAAACCAAATAAAATGAGCGGGATTGGCCAAACTGCCGGCCAACCGCAGCCACGTACAAAAGCATCCCTGGTCAGCTCGATGTAATAGCGGGCAGGAACAATCAGGGAAAATAGAGACAAGGGAAATGGAATGTTGCTTATCGGATAGACGAAGCCCGAAAGAAGCAAACAAGGGAAGAAGCCTAAAGTGGAAGTCGCTTGTACTGCAGTAGTTTGAGAGTTTGCCCAAGTGCCCAGCATCAATCCAAAAGCCACCGAAACAAGTATGTAAATCGGTGTTGAAATGAGGAGCGCTGTCGGATCGCCCACCGGTCGAATTCCAAAAAGCGCGAATCCCGTGACCATGATCAAAGCCGCCATCACCAGGCTGACTGACCAGTAGACAAATGCCTTTCCGAGGATGAACTGAAGTGGGTGAGGATTGGCTGAATAAACGCGGATAATCGTCTCCTGCTCTTTCTCACGTGAGGCGGCAACCGCGCTTAGCAATGCAGGAAACATCCACAAGATTACACCGAAGGCACCAGGCACGATGAAGAGAGTTTCCTCTCGCCCGGGATTGAAGAGTAGCCGCAAATGAGGCTTCACCCATTGCACGGCAGCATCTGGCATACGCTCTTCCTTGAGCAATGCCAGATAGTATAGATTGGCTGCTTTGATGCTGTTGAAAATTACTTGTGTGTTGGCAATGTCAGTACCGTCGATCATCACATGTGGTGATGCCGAATTGCCCCTGTAGATCTGGCGAGTAAAGTCTTTCGGAATAATCATTGCAACTTTAGCTTCACCGCTTTTGATTGCATCTGAGGGAGACTCTTCTGGATCGGCTTTCGATTCTTTGAAAATATTGGTTGCATAGAGGCGATCGACATACTCGCGGCTGATGAATGTGTTGCTCATATCGCGAATAACAATCGGAATGTTTTTCGACTCTAGTCTGATTCCGAAGCCAAATAGGAAGAGGGAGAAGAGCGGCAGCAGAAATGCGAGCGCCAAACTAAAGCGGTCGCGCCGCAGTTCGCACCACTCTTTATTAGCCTGCACCAACACCTTATTCACTTATTTTCCCGCCTTGTGTAGCTTTAGACCTCTTGCCCTTGTGCTGAACCACGTCGATAAAGGCGTCCTCCAGCGAAAACGCTATCGGACGAATTGACTCAATTTCACATCCTGCAGACTTCAGAATCGATTTCACTTCTTCTAATTCTGTCTTTGAATCGTCTAGCAAAACATGCAAGTCGCTGCCAAAAATTGAAACACGCCAATGTTCGAGTTCTTCGCTAAGCCGCTGAAAGGCTCGCTGCGTGTCGTTGGTTTTGACCTCGAACAACTCTCCTTCTGGCGCAGCTTTTAGCTCCTGCGGAGATCCTTGTGCGACAATCCGGCTCGAAGCCATGAAAGCCATACGATTGCAGAATTCAGCTTCGTCCAAATAATGAGTAGTCACCAAGATAACCGCACCATTTGCAGCAAATTCCCGAATTAGTTTCCACAACTGACGCCGTGCCAGAGGATCGACCCCAGCGGTCGGTTCATCAAGAAAAATGATCTCCGGCTCGTGCATTACGGCAGCCCCGAAGGCAATCCGCTGCTTCCAACCAAGCGGCAAATTTTTCACGAGCGAACCCTTTATCTCTTCGAGATCGCACGCTTTGATCACCCAATCAATCTGACGTTGCCTCAACTCAAAAGGAATTTCGTAGATGCCCGCGTAAAACTCGAGGTTTTCTGCCACGGTCAAATTATCGTAGAGCGTAAATTTCTGGCTCATATAACCAATTTTCTTGCGAACTTCCTTGCTGCGATCGTTACTGCTGTCTCCCAAGATGGAGACCGTACCTGAAGTCGGCTTGAGCAACCGGCACAACATCTTGATCGTCGTTGTCTTGCCCGCGCCATTGGCTCCGAGAAGTCCAAAAATCTCGCCATAGTGAAGCTCGATATCCACATCGTCAACAGCTTTGAATTGTCCGAAATACTTGTTCAGTTTTTCGGCTTTCAGGGCTATGTCGTGACGAAGATCTTGCGAGGATGGATTAACTAAAGAGTCTCTGCCATTGCTTTTGAACTTCTCGCGAAAATGAGGGAATGGAAAGGAGCGCACCTCTTTGCTCGTCAACGACTTCAGCTTGGTGATAAATACGTTCTCCAGATTTGGTGACGTTTCAGTCACCTCTCGGACTTCAATATTGGCGTTGGAAAGTGTGATGCCGACTTCCTCTTTAGCGAGTTTTGCATCCTTGCACAAGACTTCAAGGTGATCGCCAAAGGGACAAATATCGACGATATTTGCTGACTCTTCAAACGAGAGGCGGCCCAGAGCCTTGATGGTTTTGACATCATTCTTGACGGCAAACTCGAGCCTCCTCAAGCCCAAGTTTTTCTTCAAAGCCGATGGTGAGCCGATTTCATGGACACAACCATCGTACATGAGAGCCACACGATGACAGCGCTCGGCCTCATCGAGAAAAGGAGTTGCCACCATTGTGGTAACACCTTCTTGACCTAGAACAGCTAGTGCCTGCCACAACTCGCGACGAGAAATCGGATCGAGACCGGTCGTAGGTTCGTCAAGAAAAATCACTTTGGGTTGCGTGACAAGCGCGCAGCACAAGGCCAATTTCTGCTTCATTCCGCCCGAAAGCTGTCCGGCCAGGCGATCGGCAAACTGCAAGAGCCCCATATCTCGAAGATATTTCTCCCTCAGCTGCCTAAAATCTTTGTCGCTGATGCCATGCATTCCAGCTTCATAGCGAAGATTTTCGTCAATGCTCAATTCGGGATAAAGAGCCCCACCTTGCGGGACATATCCGATATACCTTCGAGCATCGCTCGGCTTTCTGTCGAGTACGGTAACCTGTCCAAAAGACGGTTCCATTATGCCGGCGAGAATCTTGAGCGCAGAGGATTTGCCCGCTCCATCTGGTCCAACGAGACCATACAGCTCACCAGTTTGCACTTCCAAGATCAGATTCTTCAGCGCTTCAGTACCATCTTTGTAGCGCTTGTTCAGCCCATCTACCTTGATGACAGCCCCGGTGGATTGTTTAATTTCTGACTTCGTTGACACTGACGTCGTCACTACTTTTGCCCCGTGAAATTATGCCCTTGAACCCACTGACTAATTATTTTTGGTCGATCATGTTGTACTTGCTTTTGAGATTGATTTTGGCTTCAGCAGACATTCCCGGCTTAGCGAGCCCATCCGGGTGTACCAGCGCGAGCTTGACCCCGAATACCTGCCTGACCCGATCATCTTTGAAATAAACATTCTCAGGAGTAAAAGAAGGTGCTCTGTCGATGGACGTAATGTGTGCCTTGTGAGCCTTCTTACTATCTGAATCCAGGTAAACATCAGCTTCCTGTCCCAGCTTGATCTTGCCGATGTCACCTTCAGGTATGTAGCCCTTCATGTAAACCGACTGGGGATCAACAATCGTAAGCAGCACCTGTCCTGTGGCCACCAATTCACCGGGTTCAATACTGCGTGTTTCGCAGATGCCGGCAATTGGACTCGTGATGTTGAAATTAGTTTTCGCTTCCTTCGCAGCAGAAGACATTGCCTGAGCCTTCGCAACAGCAGCGCGCGCTTGCATTTGCATCATGCGTGCTTGCAACATCTGCCCCCGAAGCTTCTCGCCTTCCTTCGCTCTGCCTTTTGGGCTGGTGAATACTCGTGTCCAAAAGCCGCTGGACTTCTTGCGGGCTTCAGCAACTTGACGTTCCATAGCAGCAGCATGAAGATCGGCTTGTCGGCTGGCACGGGAGGCCTGGGAAATATATTGTTGGACATTGCCGACCTTGGCTTGTATGACACCAGTGTCAAGCTCAATGAGCAGCTGTCCCTTTTTGACCGCATCACCTTCGTTTACCAAGACATTCTTCACACGAGTGTTAGCAACAGCAGAAATATGCGTTTCTGGTGCTTCGATGCGACCGCTCAATTCAACCGTGTTGGCATCATGAGATTTGAGAAACTGAATTGACGTAAAGGCAATTAGCCCTAGTAGGACTGCAAACCCAACGATGAAAGCAATCGCATTGAAATGAAAAATTTTGGAGGGGGCAAAGGTGCGCTCAAAAAGATTCTCGGATTCGGCGTGCTTGTCGCCTTTCGAATACACCGAATCGCTTCCGGCATTTTCCTTATCTATGGTATCGCCCGACGCTTTTGCGGACATCCTGGTCTCCTCCGTTAAGGCTCTGCCGGGAGGACGCAGTACCGCGTTGTAAGTTCCAGAATTCCTTATATAGGCAAATGGAGCGGCAGTTTCTGGCTTTCGTCTAAAGGGCGGCATCAGCCGCGAATATTGAGATGGAGGGGGAAATCAAGGGATTCAAGGGTCTATTTGACGTTTTACACCTCAAAACCCCGCCTTTTTAATGGCAAAAGTGTCGCCAACTCGCCATTTGTGGCGGATTCCGGGAACTTTTGCCTGCACCGATCGCTCTATCCCGGAGTCCACCAGGGTACACAAACATGCCAAAACATGCACTCGTTATTTACAATCCAGCCGCGAAATCTCAAGTGCAGACTGAGATTTGGATCGGCAAGCTCGTAGAGAAGCTCAATCAACACGATGAGTACCTCGTCTCGTTTTATCCCACCACGGCGGAAACAGGACCGGAGCACCTCGTCCCCCTGTTCAAACCGCCACTGGATCTCGTCATCGCAGCAGGCGGCGATGGTACTGTTCGATTTGCGTTAGCAGCACTGGCAAGAGCAAAGTCCGACATACCGTGTGCGATCTTTCCACTCGGCACGGGCAATGTGCTTGCCCGCAACCTCGGGGTCGTAAGAGAAAGTATTCTCGCCAACCCACTGGAGAACGCCTTTGATTACATAGTTCATGGTCGCCCGGTTCAAATTGATATGGCAATGATGAACGGCGAATACTTCGCTGGAATGGCTGGTGTTGGGCCGATTTCCGATGCGTTTATGCGACCACCGCGCGAGCTGAAGACCCGCTTCAGGTTGCTCGCCTATGTCAGCGCCATGATTCAAACGATAGCTTTACCGCCGCGTGTCTTCAGAATCACGACAGGTGGAATGACATTCAAAGTGCAAGCATCAGGAATTTTCCTTGCCAACGTCGAAGACCTGGGTATGGGAAAACGCAGTGATCTGGCGAATCTCAGCGATGGCTTTCTAGAATTACATATCGTGGACCCAATAAACTTTGGTGACTACATAAATCTTGGATTTCGCTTTGTTGCAGGAAGTGTCGATGAAAAAGCGCCGGAATGCATTCTGCGCTGTAAGGAAGCAGTCGTAGAAGCCTTGCCGAGACGTGGAGTTCGCTCTGAATTTCAGCTTCTTGCCAAGAAAGCGCGCAACTTTCTTGCCGGAAAGAAGATTCCAGATCCGGCGCGTGTCTCACAAGCGCCAGTTATGATCGACGGTGAAGAATGCGGAGTCACACCGATGCGCGTCACGATCATGCCAAAGGCTGTGACTGTTCTTGTACCGCAGCAACGAGCGGAAGTTCCGATCGCAGAACAACCGCTGCGCAAGCCCATGCCAGGACTCTTAGAATCAATGGATGTGACGCACCAACTCAATTACGACGAAGACTTCGGACTGCGCGACGCTGGATAATCTTACGCAAACTCGATAGTGAGTTGCACGTACTCTTGTTCGTCGCGGTCGCAATCGAGACTGGAAACTTGCACACCGAGCAATCGAACATTGCGCTGCTCAATTTCAGTAGCCGACATCAATGTGGTGACGACCTTCATTATTTCATGAGAGCTTTTGATTGATTCGTTTAACGTTTTGCTGCGAGTTACTTGCTGATAGTCGCCGTATTTTACTTTCAGCGTTACAGTTCTACCGCCGGTTCCGTTACTATCCAGACGCCGCTCTACAGTCTCAGCCAGTTCTTCGAGCGCTGCCACCATAGAATACCGATCCGCCAAATCCTCCGCAAAACTCTCCTCTGCGCCAATTGACTTCGGAATTCTATTTGCCACGACGGGTCTGTCGTCGTATGCTCGCACGATTCGAAAATAATAACTGCCTGTTTTTCCAAACTTCTTGATCAGGTCTACCTCGCTCAGCTTCTTCAAATCGGCACCGTTGTAGATGCCGTAGCTATGCATTTTTTGAGCAGTGACTTTACCGATGCCATAGAAATCTTCTATCGGTAGTTTTTCAATAAATGCTTCAGCCTTATCAGGAGTGATCAAAGTCAAACCATCCGGCTTGTTGATACCAGATGCGGTCTTAGCGAGAAACTTGTTGATTGATACGCCCGCCGAAGCCGTCAATCTCGTTTCTTGAAAGATCGCTTCCTTAATTTCTTTGGCTATCAAAGTAGCAGACGGCATTCCCAGCTTGTTCTCGGTGACATCGAGGTATGCCTCGTCCAATGAAAGCGGCTCAACCAGGTCTGTATATCGATTGAAAATCTCGTGAATCTGGTCAGAGACTTCACGATAAACATCAAACCGGGGACGAACCAAAATCAAATGTGGGCAGCGTTGCACCGCTGTTCTCGAGGGCATCGCCGAATGAACACCGAATTTCCTAGCCTCGTAACTGGCTGCCGCCACAACGCCTCTTTGTGACGGACTGCCGCCGACTGCCAGAGGTTTTCCACGCAAGTCGGGATTGTCGCGCTGCTCTACGGATGCGAAGAAAGCATCCATATCAACATGAATAATTTTGCGAATCGGTATAGGGGGCAGTGACATGCATGTGCGGTCTATATACGAGAAGCATCTCGAATATTTTACCTGCTTGGCATACCCTCGAAAGCCGAAGTTTCACTGGGTGCCGTCACCATCGACTTTTTTTCGTGTGATGGCTCTACCTCTTGCTGGCTGGCGTTGATTGTTTCAGGCGTCATCCATGGCTTCCAGCCGTATTTGTCCTTAGCACCCGCTTTGAGAATGTCGACGTAATAGCGAAAACCGGGCCACAATTTATGCCAGGTAGAACCGTCCATGTTCGCTACAGCATTTTCAGGGTCGGCTCCTAGAACAGCGATTCTATATGCAGTTATGTAAAACCGTGAGCGGTCGATTCCACCCATGCAACATACATAGACGGGCTGATTGTTCGGGTCGTTGACGATGCTGAGAAACCTGCGAATATCTTGCTCTTTCGGCGAATGCATCACTGATGTCTTTACCGCGAACCATTTCAAGCCGATTTTTTCAGCATAAGCCTGCTTCTTTTCTGTGGGATTATTTCGCACCGAAACAACGCTCTTAATTCCCATCAACTTCAATCGGTCCAGCATTTTCTTTGTTGGCGCTGGTCCTCTGTAAACTACATCAGTTTCCTTGTGCACATCGCAGCCGGTCAAAACACAGGTGCAGACAAGCAAAGTCATTACCGATAGAATTGTCCGTATCGATTTCAACGTCGGGCGAAGAAAAATATACAACTGAGTAAATCCTTTGTAAAACAGCTAATTGTGCTGGATTTCACTAGAGAACACGAGACTCACGAGCCAGGAATAGCAAAAAGCATCGAAAACGCTCTATCCATCAGCCAGAACGAAGGTTACACCACAAATCAGTAACGCTTTCCTTCGTAACCGGGTGCCAAAAAGACGCAAAACCGGGTGCCAGGTTCCACACAATTGATGCGTTGCGATGAATCTCTCGAAAGCGTTTGCAGCAATTTGAATACAAACAGCACAGCAAAACGTAGACTGCGTGCATATATCCACGGTTCCCAGCGCAAAAATACAAATACGAAATTGAAACATCAATTTACACAAGCACAGCTCGAACCAACAAGCCGAGCGGGTTTCGAGTTCCAATGCTAGGATAAAATTCAGTTGCGTTTCTCACGGCGGGTATCTTCAAATGGCACAAAGATGCTTTGGATTTGTGGCGTCCTTATTGGTCTCCTCTTCTATTTTTCTCGGTCAGCTTCCAGCATTTGCAAACTCTCAACAGTTAGTCTCTCCTCTTGCGACAACCAATACATCTGCAACAGCGCAGGTGCTCACTCAAGTTGTCCCTAACTTTGGTGTGGTAACTCCCTTCCTCCTGCGCGGTGCACAGCCATCACGACAAGGATTCGAAGCTCTCAAGGCCGCAGGTGTAAAGACTGTAATCAATTTGAGAGATGGTAAGAAAGACATTGCCAATGAAAAAGATCTGGTCGAATCGATGGGCATGAAATCTGTAAGCATCCCACTTAGTGTCTTCAAAACCGTCAAGGATGAAGACATTGAGAAGTTCCTTAGAATCGTCAATGACCCCAAAAACGGACCTGTCTATATGCACTGCCGGCAGGGTCAAGATCGTTGCGGCACAATGGTGGCAATCTATCGTTTAACCCAGCAAAACTGGGGCGCTACCCAAGCCTACGACGAAATGATCAAATACGGATTTCATCCATTCTTCTTTGGCTTGAGCAATTCGATGTATCGTGTGGCTGCCAATCTCGGGCGCCCCGAAACACCACCTTCGGCTAACGAAATCTATTCTGATTTGAAGTCTCGTCTCAAACAGGCAATCGGGACCATCTAGAATCCCAGCGAACTTCCACTCTCGCTCCGCGATTTACGTGAAGTTTTGTTCTCAGTTGAATTTTTAGGCCGACCTACAGGGTGACGCAATTGCGTCACCCTGTGTGGTTTTTCACTGACATCCAAAACCAATTTCCATCAAAGAATTTCTCCCACTTGCTTTCGGAACCGACGTACCTCATTCCGGTCTTTCTGAATGAAACCAAATGGTAAAGCAAAGGAGATGAACTATGGCTGATGACAAAAAACTGAACCAAGAAGGCCAGGAACAAAAGGAGCAGAAGGATAAAAACTTCGACAAACAAAATAAGAAACTAGACGATGAACAACAACAAGAAAAGGGTCGTCAGGAAAATGAATCTCAACCCGAAAAGAAGAACCAAGAGGGGAAGACCTGTTAAGACCGTCGACGGGAGGGTGCAACAGTTAGAAAGCAAGAGAAAAAAGAAGCGGAAGCATGCAGCTTCCGCTTCTCTCGTTTCTCGTTTCTATCGCTTCAACAAATACATTCGGCTACGCGGCATCTCTCAATCCGAGATTTTCAAACAGATTGCTAACCGCTCTTTCTACGTGTCCCTGAGATTGCATCCTGCGAAGTCTGCGCTTATGAGCCAATTTCCACTCAAAAGCAGTAAAGAACTCTTCTTCAGCTTCAGCCTTCTCTTCCGGGTATTCTTCTTTGATCCTGTCCAACCAAACCGATGACAGTTTTGGCTTTCTCACGTTTGTAGGTTCAAGAATCATAGTTTCGGTCCTCAGATGACCCACACTCTCTTTACTGCTGTAAGGACACGAAAACAGAGCAAAAGTTCCACGCGTTACCGAAAATCTACCGACCGCAAGCGTTTTTGCAGAGCACGTTTACAGAATCCTACATCACTCGACAGAGGGAAAGAGCCAAATATCCATACAAATGCATCGTCACACTGCGTAAAAAACAGACTGGATTTTCCGAAAGAGCGCCCAATACTGTGTTCCAAACGTTATATTGGAAATAGCGGTCAAAGCGAGCGTGGCGCCAACACCGTTCGTCTCATGTTTCGACAAGCCAAGTCAAAGGCTTTCGATCAATATCGTTCGTATTTCACAACGAGGTGAACGACTTTGCGCCCCTACTTAATCGCCCTTCTTCTCTTAAGCTGTCTTCCAATCAACCTCGAAGGTGAAGCCAAAAACAGCTATCGCGTCAACCGCGATCAAGCGTATCAGCAAGGCATCTACGACAGCACTAATCACCCCACGGCAGGGACCAGGCGGATACCTTTGAATGGGCAGATCGAGGTACGAGAAGAAGGTTCACTAGTTGATCCGGAACAATTCGCCGGAACACCTCGAACCCCTATGAATGGAAGTGCTGGTAGGGGTCGATTGGACGGCAACGCCAGAGAGCGTGGACCGCTGCAATCGGGACTGGAAGACAGAGACGGTCTTCAATCTGGTGTAGATGATTCCAATTTTCAGCCAATGAATGCTGGAATCGGTCAAATGCGTTTCACTCCAAACGTCACAACAACCAGGCTGCGTGGAGACCTCTCCGATCAAGAGCTAAAACAACTATCAACACACGACATAGTGATCATGCAAGATCGCTCCAGCTCAATGGGCGAGAAAGACTATTTCCCAATGGCACAAGAGAAAATCTCAAAGTGGAGATGGTGCATGTCGCAAAGTATGGATCTGACGAGACAAACCATGCGCCTGCCAAAATTTGGATTCACGCTCGTTGTTTTCTCGAGTCAGTATGACGTGTACCAAAATGTCAGGCTACAACAAATGCCCTCGATAATTGCCAACGCTCGCAACGGGCTTTTCATCGGCACAAAACTTGCCCCGCCGATGCACGATCAGCTAACTCAATATTTCCAGCGCCGCGCAACGGGCAAAGCACGACCTCTCATCATCGCTGTGATTACAGATGGTAAACCACAGGACGAGCACGACCTTCGCGACGTCATCATTCAAGCCACACAAATGATGAAAAACCCCAACGAGATCAAAATCAAATTCTTGCAGATCGGCAATGATGAAGAAGGCGAGAAGAAATTGAACAAGCTGGACACACGCTTGGTCAGTAAAGGCGCACGCTTCGACATTGTCGGAGTGGAACCTTTCAATGTGCTGGCGCAGGAAGGTCTACCTCGCGCACTGCTACGAGCGATCAAGGGCTAATTCTGAAACGCAAACTAAAACTAGAAAGCGCCAGCAGTAGAGTGCCGGCGCTTTAGTTTGGAAAGGAATTACAAAGCCTCAAGTCTTTGGGCGCGACTTTTTCTTCGCTTTCGCTTTTGGCTGAGGTTTCGGCTTCTTAGTCGCAGGTGCGTTTTTCTTTTGTGCAGGCTTGGAAACAGAAACTGGCTTCTTTGCACTAACTGGTTTCTTTCCTTTTATCTGCTTTTTAGATTTAGCAATTTTAGTCTTCTTACGCGTCTGAGTTTTACTCTTTACGCCCGGACCTTTTGTGTCCTCTGCCTCTGCGGAACCAGTGTTCTCGCCGTTTTCCATTTCAGAGTGAGCAACCGTTCTATCAGGTTCCGTAGCGTTGGAATTCCGAGAATCAGATTTGTTTGCTTCTGGATGCGAACTCCCTGATTTAGGGGCCTTCGCCTGTGGTGGCGTCGACTTCGCTGACTCTCTCCCTTTCGGTGTGAAACCGAAGATATCTTCAGCAACCTTCTTATATTCTTCCGCGACTTTCTTAACTTCACTTCCCAAGTCTACGATGGTGTCAACCGCCATATCGACGTGCTTCTCCGCCTCAGACTTAACGACAGTGGGCTTCGTTCTAAATGTTAGTTCCGGCATTTCATCGCCGCACCTGGGACAATACTTCATTTTCTTTTCCGTTGACCATTTGGCTCCGCAGCTGGAACAGAAAATATCTTGCACGACCTTCTTACCGCAGTCGGCGCAAAAAGTAGCAACTGGATTACTCTTTCCGCAATGCGGACAGATACGCGGAGCATCCGCGGGTTCCGCGGTCTTGGACGAGGATTTCCTTCTTTCTTCGGCTTGCAGCGCAGCCTTTTCAGCTTCGGTCAATGGAGCACATCCCTGGCAGAGGTTTGCACGGGAATTGAAGCATTCTTTAGGGCAGACCCACTTCAAGCAGCGAGCGCAGTGCTTAAAATACTTCTGCGCCTCTTCGACCGCATTTGTGTAAGCTTCAATCCAAGCCTTGCCTTTCAAGAAAAGCTTAGAGACGTCCTTTTTCAGCGTGTCGAAGTCAAATTCTTTCTCTTTTTCTTTCTTCCAGTCAGTCGCATCCCATATGGACGTGACCACGCCCAAAGCGTGAATGCGAAATGGGGTCAGATGACCTTTATTGCATCTGTCGCAGAAAAATTCGAATTGGAAACCCGTGTTTTTAGAACGGTCTACATAACGTCGGGTGAAAAAGGATAGATCCATGTAATTCAGCTATTCATCTTCTCAACTATTTGGGTTGGACTTTGGGTTGGATTTTGATCTTTACTCGGACCTGGATTCGGTCTCTGACTGTAAGGCAAAAATGAATCTCAATAGGTTCCTATATATGATTCCCTAACAACAGAATAGTATATCCTAGCAAAATTTTCCGCTCGCCTCCCAATGGCTGGGGCTTTCGGGCTCTACTTCAGATAATTGCTCACGTCACAATAGAAAGTATCGCCGGCAATGGGGCAAGACTTCGCCTTGGCACCTTCTGAAAAATCAAGTTGATTAAGCTGAACCGTATGCAAAGAAATATCAGAATAGGCGCGGTAGTGAAACGTCCTATTCTTCAAGTCTTTGATTACAATCCACTGAGTGTAGTCGCAATGAACATTGCCACTATCTGCGGTGCGAATCACACCCAGAGGTATGTCTACGGAGTTCAATATGTGTTGGGCGAGCAAGACAGCTGATTTAGCATCAGCAGCCTGTTTTGAAAAATGAACATAGGCGGTTGTATGTACAAAACGCGATGGCGGCGACATATCACCAGGCATGCCGCATAGTCCGGTGCCTTGCCCGGTCGGCTCTAATTCGAGCTCGCCAAAAGTTTTACCCTTACGCGAAAAAGGAGAAAGATTGATGTAATTTCGCAGGTTGGTTATCTGCCAATCAAAGGTTGGAGCGTTGGTCAAAACGCCGTTCGGGTTATCGAAGATGTGCATGTTTCCGTCAACAAATTCGATGACTGCGCTCTTTCCCTCAACATCGTGCAAGGCAATGTGCACTGTTGGCGCTCCGCCCCACTCAGGCAAGGAAGGCGCCCAAACTCTGATGTTTTTGATCGCCGCTTTGGCTTCTTCGACAGTTGCAAAATTTCCCAAGAACCAGGCGCCAACGTCGAGAAGGGAAACAGCATTGGGCTCATCGCCTTGTTCAATGCTCTGATAAACGCTTCCAGGAAGCCAAAGAAGCTCAACTGCAAAACCCTCTTCATTCATCCCGTCCAACGAAAGGTTCACGCCATAGCTGTTTACGCCGACATACCCATGCTTCGTTTTCCAAGAAAGTCCCGGTTTGCCGCCCGGGGCATGCGATTCCACCTTTTCGCCCCGAGGATGCTTCGTCATTTGGGACTTCAAGTCTATCCCCCACTCCATACTTCGCCCCACGATTATGGAACCGTCGGCGGCATTAAGGCGAAAGTCCGTACAGGCAAAGCCTGGAAGACCGAGCGCCATAAGCGAAAGCACGGTTACAGCCAGTACAAACGTGCGCAAACCTGAAAACCAGCACAGAGCACCTTTCTTACCTAAAGAAATCGCCATAGCAGCCTCCCTGAAGAAGCTCGATTGTAGCCGGTCTAGCCTCGCCGGGCAAACCGAACAGGAACCCAAGAGCGGCGCCGGGTAAGCGATTCCGGGGAGGGGCAAGTTTCGGGCAGTTTTAATCCATAAAGTTGTCCAAACTTCCAAAGCACCGTATACAACACACTACGGCTAAAAATACTTCTTCCCCTCGGTGAATCACAAAATGTCTGAAATACTGCAGGCGCTTGAGCTACGCGCTCAGGCCAATGGAACTGCTCAGGAGGCAGAGCCAGTGGTAGATATGCGCAGAGCCAGGCTCCTTCCGGCAAAATCCGACAACTCTGACACTCAGCACTTACCACCAGCAAACGATGTTCTCATGAACCCTACTTACGAGCTGGATACTGATAACGACGAAGGTCTCGACGTGAAGGGCTTGCTGGCGCAGCTGCTTACCTTCCCGAGACAAAAGGACGGCATCGTTGCTGACTCGTGGGGAACCGAAAAGCGCGCCGAAATCAAGCGCATCTCAACCGATGCGGATTCAGTCTACACGCTGGATAGCAGAGTTCAGAGTGTTTTGGATGGCATACGTCAGGACGTGTTAGAGCTAAGGAAAACAAGAACAACGTAGTCTGCGCGGCAAGCATTCGGTTTAGAATAGAGTCTTGAGTTAACCGGCCGAGGCATTGACCGAATGAAAAGAAATCATGTAGCTGGTGTGCTTGTAGCCTTACTACTTACAGTGCTCCCTGCAATGTCAGCGCCGAACTTGTACATGCAAGCGGTTGCTGATTACAACGCCGGTAAGTACGGACAAGCGGCAACAGCGTTCGAGAGTCTAAAGAAGCAGTATCCAAACAATGCATTGACTCACTATTACCTTGCACTTTCCCGACAAGCAATGGGTCAAATGGACAAGGCTCGAGTTGAATATCAGTGGGTATCGCAGTACGGTGATGCAAGTTTGAAAGGACTGGCTGCTCAAGGCTTGGCTCGATTGAGCGGCGGCAGAAGTGCACAGCCTGGAAAGGTCAGAAAAATTCTAGAATTCTATGCTGATTGGTGAGGGCCGTGCAAAAGATTCGCCCCCGTGTTTGAGGCGACCAAGCGTAAATTCAGTGATGTGTCCTTCCAAGTAGTCGATGTCGACAAAGACAAAGAGACCAGCAATAAGTACGGCGTGTCCGGTATTCCCCACCTCGTCTTCCTCGATGGGGGAAACAACGTGCTTTACAGCGGTGGCGCATTCGGTGACGAAGAGTCATTCGCACAAGCGATCAGCAGATTTCATTAGAGGAAACAATCGGACAGAGAAGATACCTTCTAGCTCGATAGCAATTTGCTGCGGGGATCGCGAGATTCAGCTCTCGCGCTCATTTTGGCGCAAGAAAAAATATCCTCCGCAGGAAAGGAGAGCCAATGAGTAGAGAATTTTGGTCAAAAACATTGGCGCCAGCCGCGACAGTTTTGATTATGTTTTCTCCGGCTTGGGCCGGTAACTCTTCATACGAAAAGGCTGTTGCTGACTACACTGCGGGCAAATACGGACAGGCGGCAGGTGAGTTTGAATCACTGAAAGCATCATATCCAAGCAACCTTCTTATTCGTTACTATCTTGCGCTTTCTCGTCAGGCACTCGGTCAATTCGACAAGGCGAGATCCGAATATCAATGGGTTGCAACCAATGGTGATGCGCGCCTGAAAGCGATGGCGCAGCAGGGTCTGAGTCGAATGGGCACGTCGAAATCGTACGTTGCGGGCTCCGGTGCGCGGAGCAGCACACCGATGGCGGGCGATTACATACCACCATTTGCAAGCAGCAGCGGCTCTGCTTCAGCGAATTCTACCTCCACTCAGACAAACACGCATAACGGAGCGAAGGTTTCAAAAATTCTGAAATTCACAGCGCCTTGGTGCGGTGTATGTCAAAATTTCGCTCCGGTTTACGAATCAGTGAAACCACAATTTCGCGATGTCTCATTCGAAGACGTAGACTTCGACTCCAGTCCGGATATGAAAGCAAAGTACAACGTCGTGAATGTTCCGCACTTAGTATTCCTTGATTCGGCTGGAAAGATTCTCTACAGCCGAGCAGGCGCACCACGCTCAGCGGAATCGTTTAGTCGCTTGATTAAGAGCTATCACTAAGTTCTCAGTAAAATTCTAAGACAAAATCTCAGCCGGCTCTCGCTGTAAACGCACGCCTTAACTGGCTGTCCCTGTGCTGTCGTTGACTGGCTTCGTCGGGTAGTGTTTGTTAAACACTTCCAGCGCTTTTGTGACATCTGTTGTGCACTTCAGTCTAAGTACGCCGCGAGTGTTCGACATAAGAAAGATGTCGGCGCGATCGCCCTTCGCTTTTCTAATCGATGTTGAGGAAATCTCTGAATAAGGGATGTCTTCGATGGAAATTATCAAGTCGGAAACGCTATATGTAATCTTCGGCGTGTCGCGAAACTTCGCCAGAGGCAATCGCAAATCCTGATACCAGTGCAAGATCCAGCCGGCAACGACAAAAAGAAAACCAAGCGCGACGAAAATATCAAATCTACGCACAATCGAAATAGCAACGTCGATTGCAAGAAAGGCAAAAATCAATTGCGCAGGCAGATTGGATAAGTAGAACTGACCGGGCGTGTTCTTCTGCTCGCTGATCAGATTCTTTCCGTATAGGTGTGTGCGCCCGGATTCGTCATGCGTAAAACGGCTGCGAATGGTGAGGATAAAAGCCCTGCGATCGGTAAACGCATATACAGTTTGGCGGGCGCGAAGCGGCACAAAAATGATTTCAAGGACGCCAATCAAAGCGACTAAAACCAGAAGACCAATTAGCCCAGGTAAGACATGCCCCTGGCGATCACCGGCCTGCCCCATTACGCCTACGCAGAAAAGAAACAAACCGGACAGCCAAACAACGGAAGCAGGCACGATCGACGAAATGAACTTGTCAGCGTCAGGCTGCGCACACCAGAGAAGTTTTTCTCCAGAGTTGAGTTCGTTTTCGACTAATTCTTTGAGTTCCGGGATCATGGTGTCAATTTTAGCAGCACCGCATCGGAGGTGCGTCTGGTGGTATATCTGGCGCCCCACTGAATGCTACGGCACCATCGATATTCGTCTGTCCGGTAATCTCATCAGGTCCGGTCGAGACAAAGCTTGCTTGGCGATTGCCAAACCAGCTTCGCAGAGCCTCAACGAGAATGATCAAGACGAGGAGCAAGAAGACTCCGCCCATGGTGGCGTCGAGATAGTCGTTGAAAATCAAGACATTTTGAGTGTGCACCTCCACTGGTGGCAAATTACCTTGTGCCACCTTGTCCTTTAGCGTTTGTGCGTGCGCAAGGAAGCCGAGCTTTGGTTCAGGGCTAAATATCTTCAAGTAGCCGGCGCTAAAAGTCACACAAAGCAGCCACACAAGCGGCACAAGAGTGACAAAGCTGTACTTCGGCTTGCCCATTTTGATAATCACGGTAGTACCAACAACAAGTGCCACCACCGCGAGCAATTGGTTGGCAATGCCAAAGAGCGGCCACAAACTATTGATACCGCCAAGCGGATCGATGACACCTTGATAGAGAAAGTATCCCCATCCACCGACAACCAGCGCAGAACTCAAGATTACCGATGGATACCAGCTTGTTTGACCCAAAGGTTTCCACAAAAGGCCAAGGAAATCCTGCAGCAAAAACCGCCCGACTCTTGTGCCCGCATCAAGACAGGTGAGAATGAACAAGGCCTCGAACATAATGGCAAAGTGGTACCAGAATGAAACATCTAAGGCGCCGGAACCGGATACAGATGACACCGCCTTGGAAAAGATATGGGCCATTCCCACAGCAAGCGTTGGTCCGCCACCCGTGCGGCCCATAAGGCTTTCTTCACCGACGTCTTTCGCCAGTGTTTCCATGGTCTGCGGGGTGACTTCGTAGCCCCATGAAGTAATCGTCGCAGCAGCCTGCACCACATCTTGTCCGACAACGCCTTTCGGGCTGTTGATTGCGAAATAGGTACCGGGCGCAAGAACACAAGCGGCAATAATCGCCATGATAGCCACGCTAGATTCGCACAGCATGCTGGCATATCCGATCGGGCGCGCGTGAGGTTCTTTCGCGATCATCTTTGGAGTGGTTCCGGAAGATACCAATGAATGAAAACCGCTCACCGCACCACATGCGATCGTAATAAAGCAAAAGGGAAAAATGTTTCCGTAAAACAACGGCCCTTGCCCATTAGCAAATTTCGTCAGCGCAGGCATTTCGAGATCGGGATGAAGAACAAGAATTCCAGCGGCAAGAAGAAGGATAATGCCGATCTTCAAGAACGCCGAGAGGTAGTCGCGTGGTGCAAGCAATACCCAAACAGGAAGAACAGACGCGAAAAAACCATATCCCATAATGTAGAGAGACAGGTGCTCTCCTTTTAGAGTGAAATATTGCGCCAGGTTCGGATCGCCGGCGACATGCTTACCGGCAACAACCGCAAGTACAGTCAGCACCACTCCAATCAGAGAACCCTCGAGAATTTTTTCCGGGCGAAGAAAACGCATGTAGACGCCCACAATCATCGCAATAGGAATGGTCATCAACAGCGTGAACGCCCCCCAGGGACTTCCTTTCAGGGCGTTGACAATGACGAGTGCAAGCACCGCCATCAAAATCATCATAATCAGGAGAATGGCAGTCAGTGCCACCACTCCGGCAAGCGGACTGATTTCTTCCTTAGCCATCTGTCCAAGCGACTTGCCTTTCCGGCGCATTGAAGCGCACAGAATGACAAAGTCCTGCACGGCACCTGCCAGAACAGCGCCAACAATCAACCAGATGGTACCCGGCAAATATCCGAATTGCGCTGCCAAAATCGGTCCGACCAGCGGCCCGGCGCCGGCGATTGCAGCAAAGTGATGCCCGAAGAGCACCCACTTGTGAGTAGGCACGTAGTCCTTTCCGTCATCCATGGCGATGGCGGGGGTGACAGCGTCGTTGTTGAGAGCAAAGACTTTCTCGGCAATGAATTTGCTGTAGAACCGATAGGCAACGGCGAAAGTGCAAACCGCTGCCGAGATCAGGAATACGGCATTGACCTTTTCGCCGTTGGCAAAGGCGATAACCCCCAGCGAGCCGGCGCCAAGGAGGCTGACAACCGACCAAACAACAATTGACATCACCCTATTCACTGGAGGTTTCCCCTGAAATTCCGGCACCACAGCACATATTTACAGACTTAAGCCCGTAATACCTGAACGGTTTTTACTGTATTGATACGGTGGTTCGGAGGAAAGCTGTTTCTAGATCATTGTAGGGGCGGCATTCTTGCCGCCCGCCTGGCGATGCATGGCATCGCCCCTTCCATGATGGCGGTCAT
>DTSE01000207.1 GCA_012965515.1 Candidatus Melainabacteria bacterium
AAAAAGAGAGCCACTGCTAGTTTCATAGAGTTTCTTCTTTCTGCCCATTTTGTTTACCTGCTCTTTGACTTCGTTCTAAATCCCCTTCTCCAATCTCTCAAGTATCGCAACCGGAGCCCATTTGCTCGAGGTTGTGAAGGAGACTAGTCATGGAAAACAATCAAACTCCCGCGCAAGACGAGAGTCTGAAAACTGCTGCTCCTGACACCAATGGTGATGGCAAGAAAACGCCAACTCCGGAGGAATATCGCAAGTCTTTGGAGCTGCGCAAACTCGAAATCGATGTCGCCAAGGGCGAGATGGATCTCGACAATCTCTACAGCCGCGCAGACCAAGCATTTGCCGACGGCGCTTTTGTCTACAACTTCTTCGAAAGCGTGAGCGAGAAGAGCGTCAGCAACTGCATCAACACGCTGGCTAAATGGTCGCGCCTGGCTCCCAAAGCCAACATCACGCTGATTCTGAACACGCCTGGTGGCCTGGTCAAAGAGGGTCTGGCACTGTTCGACTACCTGACGATCCTGAAGCTCGCTGGTCACTACCTGACTGTCGTTGCTCTCGGTCGCGCTGCGTCGATGGGCTCGATTCTTCTGCAAGCCGGCGACCGCCGCCTGATTGGTCCCAATGCCTTCGTGCTTCTGCATGAAGTGTCTGCGGGTACGTCTGGCAAGGTGAGCGAGATGGAGGACTCCATCGAGTTCACTTCGCGCCTGCAGGAAAAACTCCTGAAGATTCTCGCCAGCAAGTCGAAGCTGACGGTGCGCCAGATCAAGGCGCGCTGGAAGAAGACCGACTACTGGCTGGATGCCGAAGAGACTGTCGCGGCTGGACTCGCCGACAGAATTCTCGGCACGGATCCTACCGATGCGGACTATGTTCGCTTCGCGTATCCGCAGAAGAAGAAGGACCAATCGTCCGAAACCGAAGACGGCCAAGAGTAAGAGCGTCTCGGCAATTCTCAAAACTGGGTGGGTGTTTTTCGGAACACCCACTCATCTCTTGCTCCCAACTCCGTTCAGTGGGAGTGACAAATGAATACAACTGAACCCGGTCGTGGCGCTATCGTTCTGAAGCGTGTCAGCGACCTTGCTCAAGTGCTGATGGAGACATCGGCATGCCTTGAGACCGTCGGCTTGAAGTCGATGGGTCTTCTCATCATCAGCGGCAACGCTACTTTGCTCGCCAAGGAGCTTGCCGATGCTGCCAGACAGATGGCGAACGAAAACAGCCCTGCGCCTGAATCGGTTGCGGTGACGCTGCCGGATGGACTGGATCTTTCGGTGTATGCCGATTTGATGCTGGCTCACAACCTCAAGACTGCCCCGCGCAACAGCGGCAAGCGTCCCTTCGGCACCTATGAGTCGACTCTCGTACTCAAGGACGCCGTCGCAACCCGCCAGCAGCTCGCCATCGACCTGGAGAAATGCGCTGAGCACTTCATCAACGAGGCAGAGAAGCTGGCTGTGGTCGCGCAGACTGCATGCAAGTCGAACGCCGCTCGCAATGCGAATCTGGCGAAACTGGATTCGGTGCCTTTCACGTCTTTCGTGAAGGTCGATTCCGAGCCGGTTGTGAATCCTCGAGGATTCTTCAGCGGTATCTTCAACGGTTTCCGCAACTGGTAAAGACTTTCGTAGGGGCGATGCCATTCATCGCCCTTTACGGAACCTGAGGCGATAGAGACGCGGACGCTCTGGGAGTTTTCTCGGAGCGTTCGCTCTTTTTTTTCGGCACTTTTGGGAGTGTCCTGGGCGTCGTTGATTTTTCCTGACCTGCCCTGACCAACAGGATCTTAGCAGGGGAAATTTCAGCGACGTCTCAGGCACTTTTTCTACTTTTTGGCACTTTTTGTCCTTTAACTCACTGGAATTCGGCGTTTTCGACGACGCAATGCAGAGCACTGGCGTCAGTCAGTGCTCTGCATTTGTTTCTCGCTAACCGTTAGCCTGTTTGGCTAGGTAAGCCTCAAATGTTTTTCTTTGTCTTGTAGACCTTTAAGCGCTTTTTCAGGGTTGGGAGTTGCCGATTGCCCCGCAGAATTCGAAAATGTGTTTCTGCTTCAAGCAACCCTCGAGTGAGCCAAAGCTCTATCTGTGCTTCGTTTCCGAATTTGGTTGCATTTCGCATGTACCTTCTGACCGATGAAAAGGCCGATTCAATCGCATTTGTTGTTCTCAAAGCAATTCGCAATTGACCTTTAATGCCCAGTCGATGAAGTGTTAGGGTTTCGTACAGTCCTTCAGTGAGTGAGGTGACTGCCCCTTCGCTGATTAGGCTCAACTCGCTTCGAATTGCCGTGAGCCGCTCCCATGCTTTCTTTTCAGTAGGCTCGTTGTATGCAGCAGTCATTTTGTTTCGCACTTCTTTCCAGTATTTGCGCGGAATATATCCTTGCACGTTTCGAATTTTGTGCTCCTGACAGCGCTGTATCGCGGCTTCCTGTCCAAAGGCAGAACGAATTGCTTTTACCAATGCTTTTGAACCATCAATGACAAAGAGGTACTTTTTCTCTGTATCCAAGCCCTTTTCTTTTAGATCGTCGATCAGATCACGGCACACGATATCATTCTCAGTCGCTCCGTTTCTCAGAGCTAGAACGTGTTTTCGACCTCCGCCGTCTACACCAATACATACAATTATTTGTCTATTTGCAATTCGAACGCCATCGAAGAACAGCACTACAAGGTCTAAATTGTCGATCTTTCGATTACGAAATTGATCAACTGTTGGTTTTGTTGCAGCGATGGCTTTGCGACTTACAGTGCTACGGCTGATGCCTTTTGCCTCAAGCCCGCGAGCAAATATTTTTTGATAATTGCGCGTGGAAACACCTGCCAAAATCGTTGCAGTGAGCGGACCATCAATCAGATTTTTGCTGTTCATTGCTTTGTACGTTTCGAGCTGGACCTCTCTGGAATCGTTTAAAGAGCGAATAGCACGAACGCGTGGCCGCCTCACAGAACGTTTTGATCCATCAACCCACGCTGTCCCGTTTTCAGTGCTCCACCTGACGTTGCTCCGATGCTCTGAGCGTTCGTACAACTTGCCACACAAGGTTTCTACTTCTGCTTGCATCAAAAGCTCCAACAGCAGTTTGGCGCCATTGCCGAGATACTCGCTAATGCCGTCTGCAACAACTGCTTTCAGGTCTAAATTGAGCGCGTTCAGAATGGCTTCCCGCTGTTCAGAATCGAGATATGATGTCGACATGATGACCTCCTTGGGTCTTTTGTTAGTCTGCAAACGCAAACGTACCCGGGTTGTGAAACTCGGTCTAAGGAGGTCATCTAAAATTTCAACGGGCTTTGGGACAGTCTCGCACTTTTATCATTGTCTCATCTATACTACTCTTTTTAGTATTAATCGTGCGAACAGAACAAATCTCGATAGTCAGAAGCACGCTAAGAACTACTATTAGAACTCACTGAATTCGATGTCGATTACTCATCTGAGTGCTGGTAAGGCTTTCTGAATGGTAAGACATTCGGAGGAAGTTGATCCTCTGGAATTGGATCTTGATATTCA
>DTSE01000208.1 GCA_012965515.1 Candidatus Melainabacteria bacterium
AATCGCTATGAGCAATCCAAACGTGAAGGACATTATGTCGTCGGTTGGTGCTGGCGGACCCAACGTGGCGGGAAACACCGGGCGCATTTTTATGCACCTGAAGCCGCGCGCTCAGAGAAAACAATCGGCCGATGAAATCATTGCTGACTTGCGTAAGAAATTCGCGAAAGTCCCCGGCATAAAAATATTTTTGCAAAATCCTCCCTCTATCCGCATTGGCGGTCAGCTCACTAAGAGTTTGTATCAAGTGTCACTGCAGAGCTCAAACACGGAACAGCTGTACAAGAGCACGCAAGATTTGGAAAGACTCTTGAGAGATCAACCAGGCTTTCAGGATGTGAATACTGATTTGCAGATAAACAGCCCGCAAATCGATGTTCGCATGGACAGAGACAAGGCGGCGACTCTGGGGTTGTCCGCGGAACAGGTTGAAGATGCGCTTTCCAGTGCGTATGGAAACAGAATGGTTTCCACGATTTACGCCCCGAGTAACCAGTACCGCGTAATCGTGGAATTGGAACCGGAATTTAGAGTTCAACCCGGTTCGTTGCCTCTGCTCTATGTGCGTTCTAAGACCGGAGAGTTGGTGCCCCTCAGTGCCGTAGCCAAGCTAGTTCCTTCTGTAGGCCCGTTGCTCATAAACCACGTGGGGCAGATGCCTGCTGCGACTGTTTCTTTCAACCTCAAGCCTGGCGCGTCTCTGGGTGATGCAGTGAAGGTGGTAGAGGCGAACGCGAAGAAGATACTGCCGGATGGGGTCAGCTATCGTTTCCTTGGCAGTGCGGAGGCTTTTCAGTCGTCGCTGAAGGGAATGTGGGCGATGCTGATTTTGTCCATCGTGGTCATATATATAGTTCTCGGAATTTTGTATGAAAGCTTCCTGCACCCAATCACGATTCTCGGCGGCTTGCCTCCGGCTGGTCTGGGCGCACTGATTACGCTCTACATCTGTCATATCGATTTGAATATCTATGCTTTCCTCGGTCTTATCCTGCTTATCGGTATCGTCAAGAAAAACGCCATTATGATGGTCGACTTTGCGCTTGACGCCCAACGCAACCACGGGAAGTCGCCGCACGAGGCTATCTATGAAGCGTGCTTGGTGCGTTTCCGCCCTATTATGATGACTACGATGGCGGCGATTATGAGCAGCGTGCCGCTCGCTTTAGGCTGGGGCGCCGGTGGAGAATCGCGCCAACCGCTTGGATTGGCGGTTTTTGGCGGACTAATGGTTTCCCAGCTCGTTACCTTATATATAACGCCAGTCTTCTATTTGGCATTTGAGAATTTAAAGGCAAGGTTCGAACAAGCGCAGACGACAGCCCCGACGCGCCGGTCTGTTTAGCTTCTGAATCTGTCGTCCTCCGCTTCCCGCTCGTTTTCACATCGTTTGAAACTCGTTTGAATCTCTTTTGATTCGTCAAACGAATGTCATGTCGCTCGTATAAATTGCAAGTGTTGGAAGCGGCACCGCTAAACGGAAGACACCGAGATGCACCAGTGACCGCGGTCGAAAAACTGAAAAATGCTTCCGACAGAGATTGAACGGAGAGGTCGGGAAGAGCCAAAGCCAACATTGTTGGAGTTGGCTCTTTTCACTTTGAAAAGGCGCCAGGAAGGCGGTGCTCCACCCTTCTAGCCAATCGTCAAACGAATGTCATACGCGTCGACTATTGTGCATTGTGTGGGGAGGAGGAAGGGAACTTCCCACTAATTACTAAACCTGATCCTTCATGGATCATCAACGATGGACCCTTGCATCTGCGCTACACGATCTTCAAAACTCTGAATAGCGCCCCTTTAACGACCGTCAAACGAATGTCATACGGTTGCTATAAGGTAAACGAGTCGATACTTGCGCCAGGCTTCAACAACACTTGCCGGTAATCAGGTAATCGAATCACAGATAACTCCCCTGCCCTTACGTGTTCCAATGCACCGAATACGGTGCACAACTTGAGGACGTTTTCATGGAAAACATTAGAGAAGCCGCTTCCGCCGTATATAAATCAAGCGAGCACAAAGGTGACGATGCTTTTCGCCAGCAAGCTGTAAGTCTATTAGAGCAAGCGAATGCCGGTGGACAAATCGGCGAGGTCACCAACATGCTTGAACAAACAGGTACGTTGCCGCAGCTAGTGATTTCCGAATTTGGCAGGCTTGATAAGGATGGCAACGGGTCTGTCAGTCAAGGCGAACTTCAAGGCATCATGCATGATACCGAATCCGATGCTTTGACCAAAATGGCTGCTAAATATGCCAACGAGCAATACTGGGGAATCAATGATGCTGATGACCAATTCTTGGGCGCCTATTTTGACAACGATCAGATCGAAATGGGCGAAATTAATGCATGGCGTGACAAAGCAAGAGCATCTCGTGTTGCTGAGCCTAGCGAAATGTACAAAGCCGATCGCGTGATCAATGCACAGACACCGCAAGATGAATTGAATGAACTACTGACCCGTGGCGCATCGAGCCCGCAGCAACAATTGAAGGCGATTGAATCGCTGCTTGCCAAAGGACAAAGCAGTTTCGAAATGACGGATCTGGATGGCAACAAGTACAACGTAAGTATCAATGTTCATGATTATGGCGGCGGTGTGAAGGCAATATCCCTTCAGGCGAATGACGACGGCAACACTTATCCACTTCTTAAAGCAGTCAGTCGCAACGGAGTTTTCGAACAGCAGCAAGGCAAGAACGGACTTGAAGATTGGTACGGTTCGAAATGGCAGAAGCTCCACCCAAATAGCGCATTCGCTTCGTAAATAAAACATAGGGAATCGGCTAATTGCCGTTCCCCACAAAGGGAATTACTCGCAAGGGAAGAAGGGCCACAGCAATGTGGTCCTTCTAAATTTTAGAGAAACTACGCACTCGAAGAATGCAGGCGAGCCGCCTGCGCTCCCAGGCTAACGCTATCTACGTGAAATGCGGGCGCATGCAAGGCGCTCCTACTCTTCGCACACCTCGCACTACGACGTTCCGCGCTGCATGCCTATCTCTGCTGCACAAGGGGCGGCATTCTTGCCTCCCGTGTTTTGAACTCTATTCGGATTCTACTTTATAGCCGACACCAACTACGGTGGTGATGTAAGAAGGCCTATCAGGAACATCGATCTTCGTGCGCAAGCGTTTTACGCATTGTCTGATCGCGTCTACGGAAACTTCAGTGTCGCCAGCCCAAAGCTTATCTACAAGCTGATCAGGTGTGAAGACGAGATTGCGATTGCGGATCAAAAAATCAAGCAGTGCGAATTCTTTTGGCAAGAGTCTTATTTCTTCACCGCGTCGCGTGCAGCGAAATGCTTTGGTGTCGAGTTCGATATCAGACCAATGAACGATTTCGCTGGAAAGCTCTTTCGGGCGCCTAAGCAATGCCGATACACGAGCTCTGAATTCGCGCATGTCATAAGGCTTGGGCAAATAATCGTCAGCGCCTGAGTCCAGTCCCGTCAGCTTCTCATCAACGGTACTTCGCCCGGTTAAAAACAACACCGGAGTGCCGCCTA
>DTSE01000209.1 GCA_012965515.1 Candidatus Melainabacteria bacterium
CGTTGCTCAATAAGTTTGTCACGACACGCACAAGACGCGCCTTGTCAGCGCTGAAAGAGAAGTCACTGATATTCTGCACAAGCTCAATGTTCTTCTTATTCGCCAATTCACCGATCAAACTGAAAGATAATTCCACCACATCGCGAGCGCTAATTTCAGCTCGCTCCAAGGTGTAAGCTGACGAATCGATTTTCTCGAGCTCGAGAAAATCATCGAGCAAATCGACCATCTGAGAAAGCGACATCTCCGCCCTATCTATCCGCTGTTTCGCAGCATCCGGCAGCTCACCGATTGAACCGGACGATAGTATGTTCAGAGTAATTTGCAATGCAGACATTGGAGAGCGCAGGTCATGACTTATCATCTCGACGAGTTGTGCTTTCATTCGTTCGAGTTTTTTCCGCTCCGTTACGTCGTGTGCGACACAAAAAATCTGTTTCATTTCCTGAGAGAAAAATGTATTCCATTGCATCTCGACGAGCTGATTATCGCTTGTTACTACATTCGTTTCGAAAGTCGTGATTCCTTCATTTGATACCACCTGAGATATAGTCTGCTGTACGCGCTCTTTCTCGTTCGGCGCAACCAGACTCAACAGACTCTTGCCTAAGATTTCATCGCTTTCGAATTTCCAGAGCCGTTCTGCGGCCGGATTGACTTGTTGGAATTTGCCTTTCTCGTCCAGCGCACAAATGACGTCCACGGCTTGTTCTACAATTGCTTGCTCTTTCAACCGCGATTCGCGCAGTACATTCGAAACTTTGTGAATGACTTTGTCTAGTTCGACAATATCGTCCTTACCTTCGATTCTATGTATCAATGGCTGGTTAGCGCCAAGGGACATAACGTTCTCAGTCAGATGAACAAAGCGCTGCGATGTGGTGCGATCAAATCTAAGAATGAATAGAATCAGAATAATCACGTTAGCTGCGATTGTGGCGTAAATGATCGCGTAGATGCGTCCGTGCGTCTCCAGCTTGCTGAGCGCGATGTCTCGACGTGCTTCAGTGATGTGTTTCAGCATATCTCCGGTCACACCATTTACTCTGTTGAGAACACCGCGCAACTCCATGAATGCAACAGCCTGATCGATTTGATCCTGAGACTGCGTCGCTTGCGTTGCGCGCGCAGACGCTTGTTTTAATGACAAAAACAACTCTTCCAGGGCCTTCGCTTCTTTGCGATCACCAGCGAAGTCTTTTGCCTTTTCGCGCAGAATCTCGCTCTGAAGCACTGCCGCCTGAACCTTGTTGCGATATGAAGCTTCGTACTTTGGCTCCCTACTTACCTGATACATCGCCTGGACACCAGCACAAGAAATCAGCAGCTCCAAAAACTTGACGTTCTCACCCAAGTAATTGGCAGCGCGCGCCTCACCGTTGTAGCACTGTTCCAACTGTTTGATATTGGATGCAAGGAGGTATACGAGCGCAATTTGCACAACAATCGGAATACAGACAAACAGCAGAATTTGCCTTGTAAACTTGAGTCGGAGTTTCACGATTGCGTGGACCGGAGGTTATCGACATACCTATTTTATCGGCGTGACAACCGAGTTAACGCGATAGAATTGGCATGCAAGCCAAATTATGTCGCTATACCTTTGGTGGCACCAGCATGTATCCGACGCGATGAATCGTGCGGATTATTGACTCCTTTCCCGGCTCGTCTATCTTGTTGCGCAAGCGCATGACGTGCAAGCGCACTGTGTCCGGCGCCGCGTCAGAGCTGGCGGTCCAAACGCGATCCATGATGGCTTCTGCATTGAATGGCTGGTTTGGGTGCCTGAGGAGAAATTCCAGAAGCGAATATTCCTTTGGTTGCAGATCAACTTCATTGCCACTGAGTGTCACTTTGCGGCTCGTGGGATCAAGCGACAGATTTCCGGCCGTAAGAATTGTTTTCGTGACATTGTTCGTCCGCCTCAATAGGGCGCGCAGCCTTGCCGACAGTTCAATAACATCAAAAGGCTTGGTCAAATAGTCGTCAGCGCCGGAGTCCAGCCCTTCCGCCTTATCGGTAATCTCTTTCTTGCCCGTCAGCATGAGTATAGGGGTCGTGCCACCCTCATCCCGGAACTGACGGCAGACTTCAACGCCCGATAATCCTGGCAAGTCCCAATCCAATATGACAACGTCATACTTGTAGAACTTTAGCCGCTCGAGCCCATCCGTGCCTTTGTAGACCGCCTCGGTGGCATACTTTTCGCCCGTCAGCCAGTCGACAACAAGGGCGGACAGCTGTTTGTCATCTTCGACAATTAGTACTTTGGCCATACACAAAACCGATACTAGACAGGGCTATCATATTAACAGACCAAAAGGACCGAAAAGTAAGCTGGATAAAGGTCAAACAGCCAAGGGATATGCTCAATTTCAGCCATTTGAGACTTTCGCAACAGGGATTGATTCTTGTTGGCGTGCCGATTGGGCTGATGTTGGTTGTTTTGGTTTCGTTGTTTGTCGTTTTTGCTCAATTGGAACAGCAAGCCGCTGAGTCCGAGCGTTCGAAAAAAATTATGGCGCGCGCCAATTCTCTGGTGAAGGAATATCAGAATGCCGCCAATCAATTGATGATCTATAAATACACCAAACTCGACAAAGCGCGGCAGAGATGCGACATGCAACTGACCAAAACTGAAGGTAGTTTTGTAGAACTGCAAGAACTTCTCAATGGCGAGCCGGAACAACTTGTGCTGCTGGAAGATTTGAAGGGGAGCGCATTCAAGGGCATGTCGTTGATGCGCCAATTCGCAGGCAGAATACAAAAGGAAGGCGATATACATGCCATCGAAGCAACCGTAATGTATCAGCGGCTTATGGCTGCCGGAGCACATTTCAGCGAGAAGCTGGATGAGCTTGTGTCAAACGAGGCCAAGCGCAACGAGCTGACCCTGGCTGAAGAAGAGCGCAGCCGCCTGATGGTAAAGATTTTCCTTATCGCCGGCGCACTTTTGGCAATCGCTGTCGGATTTGGTTTGACCTATTTGTTTATCAAAAACACCACCAGCCGCCTTGGGATGGTTGTCGAAAACACTGTTCGCATGAGCAAAAAGGAACCGTTGAAGCCAACCTTGAGAGGCGAAGACGAGATTGCGATGCTCGATCGTTTTTTCCACAAAATGGCGAATGAAGTCGCAGAAGCGACACGAAAAGAGAAGCTTATCCTCGACTACGCAGTTGACGTGATTTGCTCACTCGATCCCAAAGGTATGTTTGCAGCGGTGAATCCCGCAGCCCAGCAGGCTTGGGGTTACTCGGAAGAACAGTTGATCGGCAAAAGCTATACGGAGCTGATTTCGAGCGAAAACATTCAAGACTTCAGGGAAACCTTGGAGCGCATCAAGAGCGAGAGCGGAACGATGGCGAATGTCGAAACACGCGTCCTCACTACTTCAGGTGAGCACGTTGATGTGCAATGGTCGCTGCGCTGGTCGGATTCCGAGAATTTGTATTTCTGCGTAGCGCACGATGTTTCCGATAGAAAACGCGTCGAGCAATTGAAGCAAGATTTTGTCGCAATGATCAGCCACGAATTGCGCACCCCGTTAACAGCCATGCAGGCGATGCTTGCCCTTCTTGCAAATGGTTCTTATGGTGATTTAAATGAAAGCGGGTCAAAACGAATAAAGAGCGCGAAGACGGGCGTCACGCGTTTGATCATGCTGATCAACGATCTGCTCGACATGGAGAAGATGGAAGCAGGAAAGTTGAGCATGACCTATGCGGATGTTGAACTTGCTGAAGTCGTCGAGCGTTCGGTGGACACCATAGAAGGATTCGCAGAAGAGCACGACGTAAAAATAAACGTCACGAGCAAACCGGTAACGGTTCTCGGCGACTGCGATCGTCTTATTCAAGTATTCGTGAATCTCCTGTCAAACGCCGTGAAGTATTCAGAAGAGGACGGCACGGTCGAACTAAATATAGAAGTTGACGGCGAAGAGTGCGAAGTCCAGATAATCGACCACGGGGACGGAATCCCTCAAGGCTTTGAGGAGAAGATTTTCGAACGGTACGAGCAAGCGCCGACAGCCGGCGGAAAGCGCCGTAAGGGTACCGGGCTGGGACTTCCAATCTGCAAAGCCATCGTTGAGCAGCACGGCGGGACTATAGGCGTCCGGCAAACGCCCGGCGGCGGCAGCACCTTCTGGTTCCGAATCCCTAGAGTCGGAGCTTAAAGCGTGGGGTCGCATTGCATGCGACCTGAATATCAAACGGGCGCATGCTATGCGGCCCCACATTGTCCTAGGCGCCTGTGGGCGTTTCCGGGTTTAATCTAGCGCTTGCGAAAAAGTTTCCGGGAGTAAACAAGTTGGATACAACTCCGCCGTATTGTGTGTTCACTGACCCCCAGCGAACGGCTCACATCACAAAGGACTCTCGAGGTATCGAGGTCAGCTTTTATGCGCCGTAAGGAGAAATCATCATGGCACACGAATTCAACGAATCTTTCAACTCCGTAGAATGCAAGGACAACGGCGCATGCGCTCTCGGCGACTTCGCTATCACACGCCAGGACATGCAACTGAAGTTCGACAATCAAGCCAACAATAAGTTGGAAGATGCAGGCGTACTGCCGAAGTTCGACTTGATGCTCGCAAATGGCGATGACGAACCGATCGAATTGAAAAATCCTTTCAAGCAAGACCTCACCACCAAGGAATTGAAAGAGGCAGGCATTAAAGCCTCAAGAACATTGGAAGATGACGGCACTCACACAACACATACTGAAAGAAAGGACGGCGTTAAGGTCCACGTCGGCGAAGGCAAAGATGTAACCCGCCCAAGTGGCAATGTAGTCCACATCGACGGAACCGTAACTATCGAGCCCAACGGCAAGATCCGCCCGAAAGACAAATCAGGCGATGTCTGGGTTGATGCCAAAGGCAGAGAAGTCCTCAAGAAAAACGAAGATGGCAGCGTAACCATCGACACGGGTGACGGCGGCTTCATCAGACAAGACGGACAAGGCGTCAAGAAAGTCTCTGCAATCAGAAGCCGCGACGGCAAGACATTCGAAGAAATCGATACCGACAGCCCGTTGGGTGGCTTGAAACCGAGCGACCTCGGCAAACCAAGAAAGTAAGAATTCCACAAGTGTTAGAGCAGAGCATTCGCAGAAGAGAGGCTGCGTAATTCGGAAGAATCTGGGGGCAGAGAATTCGAATTGACCCATTCGGAACTGATATCACCAAGAAAAGGAAACCAATGCGGTGCTACGCGTTCTGAATGGGTTAATGCTCTAACAAATTTCGCAGATAAACAGATTGGATACAACTCTGCAATAAAGTGTTCTCACTGCCCCGAACAAAGAGCGTTTCCGCAAGAACATTTGACGCAATCGGCGCAAGATTTTCCCCGAGTCTAAACGAAGGATTACGACAATGGCAAACTTTGAAGCTTACGAATCCGCAGCAGCAGCCGAAGCCAAAAATGTTGGAATGGGCAGTCTGAGCGATTATGCAATGGTTCGTCAGAGTGCACCACTGGCACAATTCGACCGCCAAATGAATGAAGATCTCGTAGGCAACGGTCTCCTTCCAGTACTCGAATTCGCAGACGGCGCAGGCAAAGAGAGAGAGGCCAAAGAAGCACCAAAGGCTAAAGACGGCGCTCACAAAGCAGCCGACAGCGCACCCAAAGCCAAAGACATTACATCGAAAGAGATGAAGGAATCCGGCATCACCGCCAATATTGAAGTAGAAGGCGCAACGAAAACCACCAACGCAAGATATCCAGGTGGCATCGACGTTTCAGTCAGCAATGGAAGAACAATCAAGACGGATGACGGAAGAGAAATCAAAATCACGAATGCCAACATAGTCACAGTCAGAGAGCCCATTCGTGAGTCGAAGCCAGGCAGCGGCGTTTTCGTTGACGAAAGAGGCAGAGCAGTAGCGAAGGTGAATGACGACGGAACCGTTACCGTGGACACCGGCAAAGGTTTTTACACCCAAGGACCGGACGGCATCAAGAAAGTTACAGCATTGCGCTCACGCAACGGCAAGGACTTCGAAATCCTCAACACAGATGATCCGCTCGGCGGCATGGCACCGCCGGACAACCTCAGCCATTCCAAGCGCAGAAAGTAACGGATTCCACAACCATGAGCAATCCATTCGTTTCTAAAACACCGATAGAACAAGCACGAACGAATCAAAGTTACGACGTGCAAACATACAAAAACTTTTACGAACAAACGTACAAGAGTTTTGACCAAAGCCACCAAAGCTTTGATGCACAAAGAGCACAGCGATTCGACGCACAGCAATGCAGCCTAGAACTAACAAGAAATTTGTTCTACGAAGAAGCCTATCGACTGTTTTCCAAAATTGAAAAAACGCAGCCATATCCGGTGCGCAATTCATACAATTCAGATGGACGAGTTTTCGAACTCTCTCGTCTCGATAACAACACGGGTCGCCATAGAACAGCTGATGCAGTCGTTTTTGTGTCCAACGTGTTCGATCCTAAAAAACCAATAAAGCTTGTGGTTTATAACCATGGTTTGGAAACAAATGCCAGCGATGCATTCAAAAACTCCCTGGCAAAACAGATGAGCGGCGCAGATGGCAACACGGTGCTGATCGTACCTGAATGGCAAACCAAGCCGGACAGTCGAATAAGCCCTAATGATGCAAAATTCCATGAGCCACAATTCTTCAGAAAGATGCTCACCGAGATCATGAGTAAAACACCGCCCCTTCGAAATTTGACCATAAACAACATTTCCAGCATCGGGATCATTACGCATTCCGGCGGTTATAAAGCCGCAATGTCGGAGATGTATAAAAATGGACTGTACGACAAAGTCAACAGCTTGACTGTTCTCGACTCCATGTACAATCCGTTCGCTTTCGACCGCTGGATGCAGGACAACATCACTGACCTCGCATACGGCAGAAAGCAGTTGCAAGTCATCTACACCGACCATCTTTCTGAAGAAACCATCGGTTTCGCCAATCGCACCAAGCAAGCGCTTCAGCGAAACAAACTCTCCAGCACCAATCTCTATTTTGACCATGGAACTTCAAAGTCGGTTCTTGGATCCGACACATTCTCAAACCATGGAATCGTCTTCAAGAAGAGCGATTTCAAAATCAAAGATGAAAGCGCTCATGGGTCGATGACACATGTCTACGTACGGGAAGTTCTCGCCGCACAAAACAAAATCAATAACGGAAAACGAACAAAGGAATTACTCGCCCCACGTTACTCTCAGTAAAAGTTTGCCCAGCCGAGTTCCGTGTTACCGTCTCCGACGCGGAATTCGCCCGAGCAAGTTTTGTGATGACCGAGGAACCGTGGACAAGCCCGCCGAAAGGTGGGCTTGTTCCATTTGTGCAAACTGTGGCATATTGAGGCAGAAGCAGAAGACAGTTAAGTTTCAGAGCCAGTGCAGCGCAGCAGGCTGATGTCAGAAGATAGAATGGACAGAGACATTGAAACAACGAAACAAGCGGGCTCGACAGGTCCGGTAACCTCTGACGCTTATCTGGAACTGGAACCGGGCAGCGTCCTTCTTGAAAAATACAAGGTCATAAACCTTCTCGGACGCGGTGGCATGGGAAGCGTTTATCGCGTTGAACACTTGCACCTGCAGAAACAATACGCGCTCAAGTTTCTGCACAAACATCAAGCCGATGATGCAGCCTGGAGACGCTTCGAAACAGAAGCCCGCGCAGCCAACAAACTAGACCACCCGAATTTGGTGAAAGTTCATGACTCAGGTTTGTTGGAAGATGGGCAACCCTATTTCATCATGGACCTAGTCGAGGGCGAAAGTCTGTCGGAAATGTTGAAGAACATTGGACGCCTTCCTTTAGAGAAAGCACTCAAGATCTTTATTCAAGTTGGATTCGCTCTAAGTTATGCACATTCAAATGGCGTTATTCATCGTGATGTAAAGCCAAGCAACATCATGATCGCTTCAACGAACACAGAGGACGCGCAAGGTGTTCTTGTGAAAGTGGTTGATTTCGGCATAGCAAAACTGACCAGACAAGATGAATTCAATCAACAGACCTTGACGAAGACAGGCGAAATCTTCGGCAGTCCACTATACATGAGCCCAGAACAATGTCTGGGAGGGACGATAGACAAGCGCTGCGATCTCTATTCACTCGGTTGCGTTTTTTTCGAAGCTCTCACCGGCGCACCACCCCTGGTGGGTGACAACGCTTTAGCGACCATGATGAAGCATCAATCCGAAACGCCTGTCAGCCTCAAAGAAGCCTCGATGGGCATTGAGTTTCCAGCAAAGATGGAAGCAATCGTAGCTCAGCTGCTTCAAAAAGATCCGCAGCTTCGTTATCAGTCAGCACAGCATCTTACGGCAGATTTGATCGGACTTGATTCCGGACAAGCAAGCATATTTGAACCGCTCAGACCAAAGCCGCAACCCATCATGCGCCGCAACACACACAACCCCTATGTACTGCTGTTTTATGCCGCATGCTGGTTTTTTGGCGGCACTGTAGTGGGATGGATCTTTCCACACCCTCCTGCAACTAAAGAGAGTGCGCTAAAGCTTGCAGCGACAAAAGAAGATTGGGTCGATGTTTGGAATCCCACGTCTGAGCAAAGTCGCGCTGTAGAGATCGCGAAAACCGAAGCCGAGAAAAATATGCTCGAGCTCGAAAAGCAACCAGGCTTTTTCTCAGAACCTGGTTCTAAGGCCGGAGAAAGGATTTTCAACTTCCCACATTATGAAATCGGAAATCTCATTTACAGCAAGCGGCACAGACCGCCAGCTAAAGAAAAGCAGATCTTCCAAAATTTTGAAGGGCTAACGTTTGCTCCATCCGAAGAGTTTCAAAAGCATCCGAAGCTCTTCAAAAAGTTTCGCTCAGACGATCTTGTCGGTCTAGATCTTCAGTCCAACGCACACATTTTGAATTTGAATGAGAAAGATATGTCGAGCGCAAATACCGCACTCTACGGCATCAGCCATTTGACTCGCTTGCAAATGGTTGACTTGGGAGACACAATCATAACGCCAGGTGGATTGGCTCAGCTCGACAAACTGCCAAATCTCAAACGTTTACTTTTAACAAGAATAAATTTGCCAGGCACTGATATTGCCAAACTTAGATGTCTCAACAAGCTGTCTCATTTGAAGATGGTGAACCTAAAAGACATCAAGCCAGTCATTCAAAAACTCCACACCTCCAAGAACATTTTCTCCCTTGTACTCACTGGCTGTGACGTAGACATATCAGATCTAAAAATGCTGGCAAACATGAAAGAACTAAGAATTCTCGAAATTGCAGACAACGAACAGCTCAACGACGACGCCATGGCCTTTTTACCTCCGCAGGTTGCAGACCTTGATATTAGAAAGTGTCCGGTGACGAGCAAGTGCGCAAAACATTTGCTCAGGCTCCGCAATCTCCGAACTTTGCGCTTAGACAGCAAGGGATGGACGGACGCTGAGATAACAGCACTCAAAAAGCGTGTAACCAATACAACTTTCTTTGATGGTGGTATTCAAAGATGACGTCTATGGATAATGACGCCACAAGACCTATAGCACACGACAGTGATATCGGCGCTTCTCGCACTACGAAGAATCACGGCAACTTCGATGCACCAGGCACGGATGCAGCACTTGAGTTTAGTCCGGGCGAAACAATTCTAGACAGATACAAAGTCATACGCCTGCTTGGACGTGGTGGCATGGGCAGTGTCTACGAAGTAGAACATTTATTTTTACACGGGCGATACGCGCTTAAGTTTCTAAATAAAAATCAGACAAATGATGCGGCTTGGCGACGATTTGAAATTGAAGCAAGAGCGACGAATAAACTCGAACATCCAAATCTCATCAAGGTACACGACTTCGGTTTGCTGCCCAACGGACAACCGTATTTCATCATGGATTTAGTCGAGGGTGAAACACTTGCAGAACTGTTGAAAAGAAAAGGAAGATTGCCTGTCGACCAGACGATCAAGATGTTCATCCAAGTCGGTTTCGCACTCAGCTATGCGCACAGCAACGGAATTGTGCACCGAGACATAAAGCCGAGCAACATCATCCTCACGAATGCAGACTCCGGCAAGACTGAAGACTCCCTTATAAAACTCGTCGACTTTGGCATTGCAAAACTGACGGGGCAAGACAGTTTCAATCAACAAACTCTCACTCGCACAGGAGAGATATTTGGCAGTCCTTTGTACATGAGCCCGGAGCAGTGTCTCGGTATCGGCGTAGATCACAGAACGGACCTCTACTCGCTCGGTTGTGTAATGTTCGAAGCGCTAACTGGAGCTCCGCCACTTGTGGGTGATTCGGCGCTGGCAACGATGATGAAACATCAAACTGAAGAACCACTTTCTTTGAAAGCGGCTTCACTTGGCGTCGAGTATCCCAAGCGTGTCGAGCAAGTAGTAAGTCGCCTGCTCACTAAAGATATAAACGCGCGCTACCAATCTGCAGAACTGTTGACTGCCGATCTTGTGGGTTTGGATTCTGATCAGGTTCTCACTGCGGCAATGACGGCTTTGCCACCTCCCGCCGTTGAGCAAGGCGGTGTTCGGTTGTCCAAGCAGGTGCACACCTTTCTTGCTACCTGTCTCTTTGCCGGAGGTGTTTTGTTCGGCTATACCAATCCGCAAATCCCATCAAAAATCTTTGCTGTCAATCCTGCCAGAGAGGCTAAGCCTGATAAAGAGGAAAGGCATCTTCCTCCAATCTTTGTATACAATCAGGGCAAAGATACGATTCCACTGCCTGAGTCATTGGCAGAAAAGAAAGTTGATTTGCAATTTGAAGCGGAGGCGAAGAAAACCACGCCTTTCTCTGAGCTGCTGCCCAACAACACTCGGGTTTTCAACTTTCCAAATTTCGAGATTGGTGAATATCACGCCCCCCGCACTCCACAGACCGCGCCTCCTTGGACAGTGCATGATTTTGAGGGGATCTACTTCAAACCAACTTTGAATTTCAAGAAACACCCTAAGTTGTTCTTGAGATTTCGCCCTGATGATATTTGCGCACTCAATGTTTCCAATGCCAGAACTTTTATGAATTTGGTTGCGGACAACCTTTCCGACGCAGATGAGTTTCTTCCATTTATCACTCACCTGACGTCAATAAATTATCTATTTGTGGCGGATTCCGAAATCTCCGAAAAAGGCGTGAAGTACATCAGCCAGTTACCTAACCTGAAAGTGCTGGATTTGGACCGTACGACCGTCAAAGCAGAAGCGATTGCGAAATTGACAAATCTGCTTCAGCTAGAGAAGTTGTGCGTTTACGCACTGCAGGACGCAGGTCCCATTATCAAAAACCTTACCAGTTCAAAAGTTTTGAAAACTCTCCGCTTGGTCAACTGCAATGTGAACGTTTCCCAATTGGAGCGTATAGCTTCCATTCGGACACTCACCGATTTGGACCTATCAAAAAATCCGCAAATTGGCGATGCGGAAATGAAGTTGCTTCCTACTCAGCTACTAAGCCTTTCGGTGATTGGTTGCCCGGTCACTTCAAACAGCATAAAGCAGCTTGGTCGCCTGAAGAAACTGCGTTTTCTCTATCTTGACGAATCACTCTGGAAGCCTGAGCAGCTAAACACACTTCAAGCATTGTTGCCAAAAACGGCAATTCAACTAGCCAAGGAAAAGCGCCGCCACACAGGGACTCCAAACCCAGAAGATTTGGACCAGCCTCAGTAATCTACTCTCGTTCGGTTGTTCGATTGCGGGTCAGTAAATAGAAAGAATAGACACAGATTCCGCCGTAGAAAAGCATGGCTGCCGTTGCGGCAGATGTTTCCAAAATTGCGCGCTGCAAATCACTGTTGACGAATGCTTGCAAGAACACTGACGCCAGAGCCAATGGCATGAAGAGAAACACCTTCTGGCAGTGCTCAATCCAGAAGCGGAACTCACAAGTGCTGTCGCGCTTCTTGCATTCGCAGATATTGCCGTGGCGCATGCCTCCGCGGGGCAGCAAAGTCAGGTATCCAGGCGCGAGCGCAATGGCAAAAGGAGCGCAGATTATGAACTGCTTCCAGTCACCTGAATAAACTCCGTATGCAATCGCGCAAATAATTGCGCCTGCAATTCCAATTGAAAGAAAGACTTTGAGGTCGTTTGATAATTGCATCAGGATTCCAAAGTATGCGGGTGCGTTGCAGCCTTATTAAATCTTCCCACGCCTGGAGTTGCCATATCCCGCGTGAGTAGGCTCCTCAACGATACTTTACATCCTTGAAGGCAGATGGGCAACCCGCCGTCGCCGATTCGTTCAAAAGTCGAGCTCGGCGTGCAAGAATGTTCGCCACAGACCGCTGCACGTTCGACTCCGTACACAGACAGATATTGGGATTTCAGATATCGGATTTTAGATGATCATTGTGATCATCTTAAATCTTGGATTTTCAGATATCGGAAATCCAACATCT
>DTSE01000210.1:0-366 GCA_012965515.1 Candidatus Melainabacteria bacterium
CGATGATGAATCTGCCCTTGCTGAAGTCCTTCAAGCAAAATCAAAGCATGCCGTCAAAGTCGGTATACCTCAGCGCGGCGGCAAGGTAAAAATGATCGATATGGCTAAGAAAAATGCTGAACTGGCGCTGGAAAAGGAGATTACTGAAAAGCAAGAAGCGGACGCAAAAGTAATTCGACTGCTCTCGCACATGCAAGAAGAATTGGGCACTTCCAAGCCACCCAAGCGCATCGAGTGTTTCGACATATCGAATATTCAAGGCACGGATAACGTAGCCAGCATGGTGGTTTTCGAAGATGGGCAGCCAACCATTTTTCTTCTCCACGCTATTTTTTGAAGCAAAAGAACTCAATTTAGATTTAGCTT
>DTSE01000210.1:376-3505 GCA_012965515.1 Candidatus Melainabacteria bacterium
CGGATTACAGGCGCTTTAAGGTGCGCGGTGTGGAAGGCGTTGCCAACGATTTTGCTTCAATGAAAGAAGTTGTCGGCAGGCGCTACTCGCGTTTGCAAAAGGAAGAGAAGCCTTTTCCCGACCTGATAATCATCGATGGTGGAAAGGGGCAACTCAACGCCGCGGTAGAAGCGCTGGATGAGTTGAACATAAAAAACATCGACATAATCGGACTTGCTAAGAAGCAAGAAGAGGTTTACAAGCCAGGAAATTCCCGTCCATTACTGATTTCCAGGCGCAGTGAGGCGTTGCACGTTTTGCAAAGGACTCGAGATGAAGCGCACAGATTTGCAATTACGTTTCACCGGAAACTTAGAGCGAAACGCTCACTCATGTCGGGACTGGATCTTCTACCGGGCGTAGGCGAGTCTAGGCGCAAGCTTTTGACAGTATTCATCGCTTCATCGGAGCCGCCGTATTGTTTCTTTTCGCCGGACGCACTTGGAGCTCGTTTCTTGGCTGTTTCAAAACCAGGGATAGCCTGAGCGAGAGCATCGGTCAAGGTCTCAACGCCTACAACCTCCATAGGGTCGAGGTTTCCGTCCAAAGGCAAATTGGCTTTGGGAACTATTGCGCGCTTGAAGCCGAGCTTTTGGGCTTCCTTCAAACGCTGTAGAACAGCCTTAACTGGACGAACCTCACCAGTCAGTCCAATTTCTCCAAGGAAAAGCAAGCCTGGATCGATTGACCTATCGAGCAAGGAAGTTCCGATAGCGACCGCGATACCGAGATCGCCCGAGGGGTCGGTGAATTCCATTCCGCCCACCACGTTTACGTAAACATCGCAGTGCGACAGAAATAGACCGGCTTTCTTTTCGAGGACAGCGATGATCTGCAGCAAACGATTGTAGTCAAATCCATTGGCTACACGGCGCGCATTCGAGAACGCGGTATTCGAAACAAGCGCTTGAACTTCCAGCAAAAGCGAGCGCCGCCCCTCTCCGCCGGCAATTACCGCCGTCCCGGGAGGAGATTGTTTTTTGCCTAAGTGGTTCAGTCGATCGCCAAGGAAGAGCGCGCTGGGGTTGTCGACCTCCTGCAAGCCCTTATCTGTCATGGAGAAAACAGCTATTTCGTGTGTAGCTCCAAAGCGATTTTTCACTCCGCGCAAGATTCTCAGCTCTCTGGCGCGGTCGCCTTCGAAATGAATTACAACGTCCACCATGTGTTCCAAAACACGTGGACCGGCAATGGCGCCTTCTTTGGTGACGTGTCCGACAAGAATGGTGGCAATTCCGTGCTCTTTTGCGGCAGCAATCAATGCCTGCGCAGACTCGCGAACCTGGCTCACAGAGCCCGGCGCGCTTTCCACTTCCGGGTGAAAAACGGACTGAATACTGTCGACAATTGTGACGCGTGCGCCGCCGGACATCATCGTTTGAGCGATGGAAACGACATTCTGTCCGGCGTCGACCAGGATATTGTTCGACGACACACCGAGACGTTCTGCCCTCAAGCGCACTTGATGCGCGGACTCCTCACCGGCGACATAGAGCAGGGTGCTGCCTTTGCTCAGGTGTCTGGCCACTTGCAGCAGAAGAGTAGACTTGCCAATACCTGGGTCTCCGGCAAGCAGGACGACGCTTCCTGGCACCAGACCGCCGCCGAGAACTTCATCGACACCGGCAAGCCCCGTCGGCATACGCTGACTGTCGGATGCTTCGATTTCAGAAAGCGGCATAGCCGGCGCTCGCTCGCCCTCTTGCCCCCGCCCACTCTTGCCAAAAGAAGCGTGTGAGCGGCTCAAAACCGTCTGCGCGGCAGCCCCGGCAGCTTCGCCGACCAATTCTTCGACAAGCGATCCCCAAGACCCGCATTCTGTGCAGCGTCCTAAAAATCCGTTTGCTTGAAACCCACACTGCTGGCAGATCCAGCGCGTTTTCGTCTTTGCCATATAACTTCCAAAAATTGGTGCAATGGCTTATTCTAAAGCCGCTGACAAACAATGTTGCGGCATTGTTCTAGTTTTAAGGAAAACTGCGCTCAGCCTGCCCCTTTCATGTATACTTTTGGGGTTGTCAAACGGCATAAAATACTTCTCCACCCTGCCGGAGGTTGACTCATGTTGGATATCCTTCTGTCCGTCGCTATTTCTCATACGCCAACCCTTGATGTGAAAAGCGTTTCTATCAACCCACTGACAAAGTGCAAAATTCAAGGACAGTACATAATCGCCCAAAAGTACGGTGGCACCGACCCACATGGTCCCGATCCGCACGGCGATGATCCGCACGACGAGCAACACGACAGAAAATTGCCGGCAAACCAAGAACGGAGCAACGGTAAAGCTCCCAAGGATGTCTACGGCGATAGATATCCGAACAGCCAGGCTCCTTATTAGGTCACCACAGGCTTTCTACTGTACGGGCGACGCCATTCGGCGCTCCAAGCGTGTAGGATAGACGCGGGCGCCGCTGCATATCCTGGCACCCGCTTAACGGCTAGAAAGGCAGACCCTGTTTTGAATTTAGAATCTCCCGGTGCAATCTTATTCAAAATAGGACCGGTCACTGTTCGCTGGTACGGACTCATGTTCGTAATCGGATTTTTCTCCGCAGCGGCACTGGCAATGCGCCTCGGCAAAAAATGGGAGATGGACACCGAAGAGATGCTCAACACCGCCTTCTGGGGTTTCGGCGGTGGGGTCCTCGGCGCACGCATCTACTATGTACTCTTGGAATACAAGCGTTTCCTGCAAGACCCGATTCAAGCCTTCATGATCTGGACCGGGGGACTGTCAATCCACGGGGGATTGCTGGGAGGAATCCTTGCCGGTTACATCTACTGCAAAGTCAGAAAGCTTCCATTTTTGAGAACAGCCGATCTGATGTTGGCCTCGCTGCCACTAGCACAGGCAATCGGACGGTGGGGAAACTTTTTCAACTCGGAAGCTTTCGGAAGACCAGTTAACAGCGACTTTCCTCTCAAGCTCTATATCCCGCCGGAGAGCCGGCCGCTCGAATTTCACGAACAACAATACTTCCACCCGACCTTTCTCTATGAATCGATCTACGATCTGCTGCTCTTCTCCGTCCTCTACTTCTGGTCCATCCACCCGCAACAGTGGATTACCGCCATCCCCCGTCGTCG
>DTSE01000211.1:0-8346 GCA_012965515.1 Candidatus Melainabacteria bacterium
ACTGCAATTCGCTTTCCTCTAAATCGACCACCACCTGATCCGCCAAATCGGTCAGCGCGGCAAGCCGCGACTTGGCCGCCGCCGCGTCGCTCGACAAGCCAGAATAGCGAAATCAATTTTCCTGTCGGTTTCAAGAGATCGCGCACTACATAGGCATACTGCCTGCGACGCGATGGGTGGATCGAGCAGAAGAAAGTGTGATCTAAAACGTAATCGAAATGCCCATCGTAATCGTGCATGTCGAAGACATCTTTATCGAGCACAAAGCCCTTAGAATTCAAAATTCCGGCTTGAATGAATTTCTCGGTGGTTGCTTGCAGCGCGGAAGGTGCAAAGTCGATTGCAGTAACTTCGAATCCGCGGCTGGCAAACAGCATGCAGTCGTGACCGGTTCCGCATCCAGGAACAGCAATTCGACCGGGCGGGACTTTGTAGGGCGAATCCAGAAAGGTTCTAAGCGGAGGGGAAATCTGGTTGAGCTCCCACGGCGTACGCTTGACCCGATATAGGGTCTCCCAATAGTCCTTTTCGTCAACTGTAGGTCGCTTGTTTAGATCTGCGGACATCGGACGCCAACGCTCTTTCCGGCCAATTTAATAGAGACAGCTTAAAGAATAAACTTTGATGACCCTTATGGCTAGCCACTTTCTTTTAAGTAATAGCACAATCTGCCACTCATGGCGTGCGCTACGTCTATACGCCGGGTTTTCAAGCCCCTTCAAAGATTACGGGTTCTTAACCTATGAGGACAGCCCGAATGCCCAGCGGGGACGGTGTTAGGAGAAGGAATGGTCCGGTATTGAACCAAAGAGCCTGAACTGCATGGACTTTAGTGGAAATCACGGGCCGGCAGAACCGGATTGCCAGGCAAGGGAGGAAGGCGCTCGAACTTTTCAGCAAGTATGTTTGCCACACCTTCTTCGAGCTGCAATTTGCCCCTGACAGACATAAACGAAGTACGCATTATCAAATGCCGAAATTCTGCAAACACTTTAGGATTGACGATAATGTTGGCGACTCCTGTCTCGTCCTCCAATGTAATGAAAACAAAACCTTTTGCGGTTTCTGGTCTCTGCCTACAGATGACACCACCTGCTACAGACATTACTTTACCGTGCTCAGACTCACTGAGGTCGTGGCAAGATTTGATTCCGGAATTCTGTGCCCACTCTCTGTAAAACGACATCGGATGGGCACCTGTAGAAAGCCCAAGAGTTCTAAAATCAGCCACGATTTCTTCAAGACTGGACATGGGTGGAACATCCTCGGCAGGCTTCTTCTCCAAAAGATCCAACAATGGTGTAGCAGGAGGATTATTCAACCGAGATAGCACTTCCCATAATGCCTTGCGACGACCGGGATATAAACTTTCAAACGCACCGGCACGAGCAAGCTGTTTCAAGTCACTTGGACCTAATCCGCTTCGTTGAAGAACATCCTCGAGCGACGTAAACTTGCCCCCAGCCGCAAAAACGGACTTTAAAGTTTGCATTGATTTGTTGCCCAGACCATGAACAAATCTCAGGCCAATACGCAGTGCCAATTTCTGAGTTTTCTTCTCAGCAGTGGTATCACCTTTATCTTTTTTCTTATTCGCATTGGCAAATCCAAAAGCACCAAATCCTTCTTTTTGCTCTATCACTTCAATAGTGCAATCCCAATCGCTTTTAGCCAGGTCTACAGTCAACACTTCAACACCATGGTTTATGGCATCACGAATCAGTGTTGCCGGACTGTAAAAACCCATCGGTTGGGCATTCAAAATCGCACAGTAAAACTCAGTGGGGAAATATCTCTTTAAATAAGCGGAAGCGTATACCAAAAGAGAAAATGAAGCAGCATGACTTTCCGGAAATCCATAATTTGCAAACGCTCTCAATTGATGAGTGATCGTTTCGATTGCTTCAGGAGAAAAATTGTTCTTTTTCATTCCCTCTGCCAGATCATCACAAAGTGCCGCCATCCTTTCCAGCGATCGCTTGTGACTCATGACTCTTCTTAAATGATCAGCTTGTGCAGCAGTAAAGCCCGCAGCAACGACAGCAAGCTTCATACCTTGTTCTTGAAACAACGGCACTCCCAGAGTTCGTTTCAAAATCGGCTCTAAAGTAGGATGGAGATAGGTGACTTGCTCATCACCACGTCGGCGGCGCAAATAAGGATGAACGATATTTCCTTGAATAGGACCAGGGCGAACAATAGCAATAGAAACAATGATGTCGTAGAAACATTTTGGTTTTATGCGCGGAAGAATATTCATCTGTGCGCGCGACTCGACTTGAAAAACACCGACAGTATCAGCTTTGGTAAGCATCTCGTAAATTGCCGGATCACTCATATCCAGCCGCCCAATATCAATATCAAGTCCTCGATACTTATGCACATGTTTCAAGCCCTCTTGAAGGAGCGTAAGCATACCGAGCCCAAGCAAGTCGATTTTGATCAAACCCATCAAATCAATATCGTCTTTATCCCACTGGATAACAGTGCGAGCGTCCATTGCCGCAGGCTCGATAGGCACCACTTCACCGAGCGCAGTTCCGCAGAGAACAAAGCCACCCACATGAATAGATCTGTGTCTGGGCAATTGATGCAATCCGGCAACAACACGAATCAATTGCAGAACACGTTTATCCTTTAAATCAAGACCTGCTCTCTCGGCACCACCTGCTCTCAAATTCAGAGCGGCTTCATGCGCTTCCATATGCCGAGCTTCAACCGACAGAGAATCAGCTTGTTCCTGAGAGAAGCCCAGCACTCTGGCAGCATCTCTAACAGCAGAGCGACCGCGATATGTTATTACTTCACACACCATCGCAGCATGTTCGCGTCCGTACTTTTCATAAACATATTGAATTACCTTTTCTCTTTCTTGATGAGCAATATCAACATCGATATCGGGTGGTTCGTTACGCCCAGCAGAAAGAAAACGTTCAAAAAGCAAATCCATGCCAATCGGATCAACAGCTGTAATCATCAAGCAATAACAGACAGCAGAATTAGCAGCGGAACCGCGCCCCTGCACTGCTATTCCATTTCGCCTGGCGAAATTGACAATGTCCCACATAATCAGAAAATATGGTGCCAAGCCCAAATTCGTGATCATGCTCAATTCATAATTGATCTGCTTGAGATGCTTCTCCGTCAAATCCGGATATCTGACCTTTGCACCTTCCCAAACAAGTTTTTCCAAAATGCCATTATGGGTGGTGCCTGGCTCCAACTCGTAATAAGGCAATGGAGGCTTGAATGCACCCAAGCGAAACTGACATCGCTCTGCGATGCGCAGTGTATTCTTTACTCCGGTTAGATCATGCCGCCATAGATAAGCCATTTCGGCAGGAGACTTTAGGTAGAAACTGCCATTCGCTCTCAATCTTCTACCGGCATTGGCAAGAGTAACGTCATGTTTTATACAGGTGAGAACATCATGAACCATACGACCTTCCGGGGACGCATAGTGAACGTTGTTCGTGACCACCCATGGTATCGACAATGCTTCAGATAATTCGAGCAATTTTTTGGCAATAACTGATTCTTGATTTAGAAAGTGATTCCAAACTTCTAGATAGAAACGATCTTGAAAGATATCTTTGAGCTGTCCGGCAATGTCTTTTGCTTCTTCAATACGATCTAGAAATAACGCTGAAGGAATGCGTCCATGTGGGCATCCGGAAAGTGCTATCAATCCTTCCGAACGCTCTTGCAAATGTTGATATGACACACGTGGTTTTCCACGTGCCTTTTGCATTCGTGCCTGTGTAAGTAAATAACTGAGATTTCGGTATCCTTGCTCACTTTCAACTAAAAGGATCAGGTGTGAGTCATCTTCAATCGTAATCTCGCATCCAATGATTGCTGGAAATTCAAGCTCTCTTGCCGAGTAAGCGAATCTGACGATCCCACCAAAATCGTCATGATCTGTTATTGCAAGTGCTGCAAGCCCTAATTCTTTTGCACGAATGACCAACTCTTCCGGATTGGACGCACCATCCAGAAATGAAAAGGACGAATGACAATGCAGCTCGGCATATCTTTGATATCCAGCAGTCACGACAATATAGATCTAGTTTTTCAGGGATTTCCAATCTAGAAAATCTCGGACACGGATGTCTAAGGACTTCAACCGAAGCCCCATAGGGGAGTTGAGGTTATCTCTAACCCCTCCACAGCGCTGTCACTGCTGCTGTCTTAGTCCAATAACTGTTCTAGATCTCTCACGATACCATACTTTCGTATGGCTGGCAATAGAATATACAGCAGATGTCGAAAAAGAACTCAGTCGTTGGTCGGAGATGGCTTGTTTATCTCATCCACTACTGGTGTATTCGACGACGGAGATGATGAGGCTTCTCTGGGGCGAGGCGAGACAGTGTCGTGAGCATTCATGTCCCCGTCTTTATCTTTAAGCTCCTTCTCTTGTTTCTTATGCAATCGCGCTTTCACATCCAACTTGCCAGGCGCACCAAAAATCATGTGCAAGAGAGGATGCCTCTTACTCAAAATCTGATTTACCTGAAGCGTAACCGTGTTGATATTTTCCAGCGCTGCATTTGTATTCTTCAGCGTACCTTTGAGATCATCACCAAAACCAGGGCTGTTGACCATACTATCGACTTTATCCAATGCATGACGTGCATCGACCATAATCGCTTTCAAGTCTCCGCGCACTTCTTTGTCCTGCGCTAATTTTTCAAAAGTCTCCAAACCACTTTGAACGTGTTTCGTAGCATCGTTTAGACGCGCCAGTGATTCCTTGACGTCGTTGCGCAAGTCTCGATCGGCGAGCAAACTATCAACTTGATTCATCGTCCTTTCAATAGATGCCGCCACATCACGGGCCCGTCTGGCAGTCTCTTTCAAATCTGCAACGAATTGCGGATTGTCGATTATCTTGTTGATTCGCTTGGAAGTGGTTCTTACCTCATCGGCCAAGTATCCGACTTTGTCTTCCATGGCCATCGTCTTGTCGGCAACAGGTCCGAATTTTTCTGACGCTTTGGAAATGTTTGCTGATGCATTAGCAATGTCATCGAAATTCTTTGCCACCTTTTTCTCTAGTTTTTCAAAACTGATCTTGCTCAAACTAGCGGTCAACTCATCGATGATTACTTCCGGACGCCCAGGGTCCTGTCCCACGATCTCCATCGTCTCATCCAGCGGTCTGGGCGGCGGCTTATTGGGATCACTTTTTGGCAGAGAGATATCAACGTATTTCACACCGACCACGTTATTGCTCAAAATCTTGAATGTAGCGCCTTCAGGAATTGTGATCTTCGATTTGTTGATTTGCATTCGCACATGCACGGCATCTTTGCCTTTCAAGTGAATGCTTTCCACTGACCCGACGCGTACACCGTTCACCAAAATCGGCGCATTGTCATTGAGAGCAGCGATCTCGTGGAAATGAACGGAGAATCTTTGTTGTGGATTCCATGGCGAAACGGCTTTGAACCAAAGATATGAGCCCATCAAGAAGATAATCGAGATAAGCATGAAAACGCCCATCCGCCCATCGCGTATTGCCGAGTTGGAATCGGTAGTGATTGACATTGACGCGCTATTCCTTCCTGATTAGATGGGGAACATGAAGTAAGTGAAAACGAAATTCGCAATTACTGCATAGATGAACATTTTGGATACCGCATGTGATGCGGTAGTGCCTCCGTCCTCGTTGGAGTAGAGACCGCAAGCACTGCCTACGACGACAGCGATTATCGGATTTAATAGAATCAATTTGACGAAATAAACAGTGATGTCTTTCTCGTGAATAGAGACTCGAGCAATTTCCAGAAACTCCTGCCACGAACTGACACCAATTGTTGGCGCATACATTGCTGCTGTAGCAAAGCCGAAAACCAATCCATATGCGGCAAGCGGAACCGCCATGATCAATCCGGCAAGAAATCTGGGGAATACAAACACTTCAATGAAGTCTTTGTGTCCGTTAGCATCGACATAGAGTTTTGCATTGTAGGAAAGTAAGACCGTGACTCTGGCGGCCCAGAATATGCTTACGGTGAGAGGGCCAAGCTCGCGCAGAAGACCAATGGAAATTGCTGCGCCGGAACTGTCTTGCGCTCCATATCGAGTAGTCTCCAAAATTGTCTCAATGGTAAGTGCAAGAGAGATAAAGATTGCAGTAACTACAATTAGCGGCAAAGACTTTGGACCGAGATAATTGCAAATCTGTTTGAACTCTTCGATGTCTATTCGCGCATAGCAGGCCGGGTTGAATAAACAGGGAAGAATGCGAGCCAATATTCCCAGCGGCACAAAGAGGCTGAGAAGCTGTCGATCGGTTGGCAGTGCGTCCACAAACCTGGGCATTTTTTACTCTGCAGTCGGTTAAATCCAAAATTAGCAGACTTGACAGCCGCATATCAAGCAATAGACCGACATCTAGCTGATAAGAGGATGAAAAGTTTATCCTTTCTGCAAGACCCAGGAAGTTTCCGAAAGTTTCAACTAGAGCCGGAAAACCGCGTATATTCCTTATAATTTGCGTCGATCGCGTCTTTCCTTGGCGCGAGAGGCGTAAAACCCTGTATTATCGGCGTTTTGCCCCTTGCGTAACTGTTCGTCGACAGCTCGGCGAACTTCCGGGGTCAAAGTATCTAAACGCCGGGAAATTTCATCCTGTGCCCGCCTAAAGCCGAGTTCAGCTTGCGGGTCGTGCTCACCGGCAAAAGTCATCATGATGCGCTGTTCGTTCATTTCGTTTGAGGTAGCAACGAGGGCTGAGACGTACTCGCGATCATCAATTACTCCTTTGTTCTTCAGGGTCTCGAGCATTCTCACTTTGTTGGCGTAAGGCAAACGATCGACCGCTTCCATAACCTTGGATAGAGCACGGCTTTGTTCTTGAGCATCCAGCTTGCCGGCTTTGCGGTCCGCTTGCCAGCGCATGTCGGCGTAAAGAAGAAGCTCGCGCAATGAACTTTCCAGACCGCCCGTATCAATTTTTCCGTTCACCCATTCCTGACGTGCCAGAGCAATCTGCCGCGCTGCATCGGGCTTACCGGCTTTCACATCAGCAGCAATTTGCTCGCGCAAGAGAGACTCCGCTTCCTTGGGAGGTAACGAAGATGCGTAGAGGTCAGAGACTTTCATGGACTTACCAGTGCTCTTCAAATGATCTGCTCGTCTCCACCAGGTGCTGTCGATTTCGACCGTGGGCGGCTTGCCGGGAGTAATATTGGTGACGTTGATGTAGTGCCCGTCGCCGCGCCCACCATCGTTGTTGTTCGGTGCATCCTGCCAGAGAGGATCATTGCCGCTATAAACATACATCACGGCAGGAAGTTTGCCATTTCGTTTGGCTTCTAAAAGGGCTCTTTCCATCTCGGTTTCGTTAGTAAAAGGTGTCCCAAACTGCCTGCCGCCTCGGGTTGCAGTCTTCCACAAGACGAGGTCCGGCTCGTCCTCTCCTGTCACTAACTTGTTCATTCTCAAGACATCGGAGACATACAGTCCATCGAATTTCTTCTCCCTGGGAGGATGTACAGAAAAATCGACAACTATTTCACCTAGATTTATGGTTTCCGGTCTTCTGTCATTCTGGCGATAAGCAAGACTGCCTTCCTTGGCACCGAGTCCGTCGTTAAGAACCAAGTTTATTGCCGCGACCTGGAAAAGCTCGCTGGCGTGACTGCGTTGTCCCGATTTGGGCACATCCAACTTCGATGTGTCATGAGGCGTAGTGTCTATCGGTAAGGCAATTCTGTTTCTCGTGAGAACTTCGCCGTTGAGCGCAGCATCTGCCACAAGCTTGATCGCCTTTTCCGGATGGCGCATGTACGTTCTTACTTCAATTACGGCAGCACCACAAGTATCGTGCACACCCTGATCGATAGTGGTCGGATCGGCAGCCGATGACATTACTTGCTCAGCTATATTGAGCCTCTGCTCTTCGGACAATGAAACGGAGCGACTTTCGATCAAGCGCCGAATCTGACCATAAGTCGCTTCAATTTGAGAAGGACTGAGCCGTTCGGTCCGGGCTCTTGTCTCGAACGCTTCGATGCGATTTTGAAAGCGCTCACGCCGTTCTGCATCGAGTTTGTTGACCGAGTTAATAAGTGATGCTTTTTCCCGTGGGGCAACAGGGACTTCGTATCTTGCTAAAAGCAAATCCGATTTAGGAAAACCTTGCAGTGGCGGCTCGAAAACGAGGTTGTTAGAGCCAGGCGCGTCGAAACGTCCGGTTGGACGTGCATCTTGATAGAGACGCTCGCTAATTTCATCGCGCAGAGATGCACGAGCAGGAGTTAATTGCTCGATTGGGAGAGTCATTTTTGGATGAAAGCCCTTAAGTCCAAATATATCTATACGAATGGAGGCCTT
>DTSE01000211.1:8383-12367 GCA_012965515.1 Candidatus Melainabacteria bacterium
GGCCGAGAAACAGTTACAGGCTGGCAGTTTCAGTCATAGACACCCTCGATTTGCCAGCTATCCTTGAGATGCTCCTTGGCTAAGAGCACGACCAGGCTCTCGCTGATCTCCGAGCGTTGAGACGGTTGAATCATGGCCACGTAGTAAGAATTCCTGATCAATCTGTCCCACCAAAAACCAGACAAACACTCAGGGGTAGTAATCAAGGAAATGCGATACCAATTGCCTGCATAAGCTAGTGAAACAGGCTGTTCGTCCTTCATTTCAACCATCACTCTGACAGGCTCATGAGGCTTCTTCAAAACCAGATTCGACACAAGACCTGAGGCCCCTGCGCGTTTCAAAATATAGTCAACATCGACGGGATTTACTGCTTGTTTGTAAGAAACTGTTCTCTCTATGCTTCTTGCTTTAGTATCAATAACAGGAGTCCACATGCCACTGCCAGTCAGACCATAACCGTCACTTGCTTGAGGCTGCACAACTTTTCCTTCACCAAGACGAGTAGTGAGTCGCTGCAAAAGAAGCATCGATGGCTCATTTAACTCAAGCTGCTCATTGGTTGTTGCAGAAATAGAAAGATGCGACTGCTGCCATGTTTCATCGCAATATCGCTGAATTGAAACTCGTACTCCCGTAAATTCTCTTTGAAGTTTTGTGGTTTCAAGAGAAAGTTTGATTACTTCAACGAGAAATTTGGCGCTGTTTGTTGGAGCAATGAGCTTAATCGGACGTTCGTCGAACAAATCGCTTTCATTGAAAAAACTAATTAGCAGCTCTTCTGCGCATAAGCCGTCTCTTTTCAGATCAGAAGAAAGTCTGTCGATCAGCGACTTCAAAATAAATAGAGTTTGATTCAAAGATTCAATTGGTGCACCAACTTCCATCGAGCACTGTCGATCTTTGAAAACCTGAGGCAAAGTAGGACGCCTGTGGTCCAACCCAAGCGCAAGTTCATGTGCTTTCTTTCCCTGTTCGCCAAAACGCTCTGCAACTGCCGTAATTGAAAGACTAGCAAAATCACCAATTGTCTTAATGCCCAGGTCACGCAATATATCGACTGATTCTTGTTCGAGAAAAAGATACTCTACAGGCATTGGAGCGATAAAAGTTTTGTCCTTGCCCTGAGGCACCATATGCCAGCGGCGCGCTTTTAAACGTGTAGCAATCGATGCTGCAAATGCACTGTCTGCAATACCTACTCTCGATTCAACATAACTGAGTTTGCTCAGAATTTTGAGCGCATTTGTTGCAAACCGAATTTCGCCTCCCATGTGAGAAAGCCCGGAAGCATCAAGCAAAAATACTCCTGGTTCTACAGCCGAAACACGTGGCGACAAATTGATTAGGTGCCTGGCAATTTCAGTCTGTGCTTCTTCGTACAACTTGGTGTCATACTGCAATGAAATCAAATCACCACATATGGCACGAGCTTCGGAAAGCCGCATACCAAGCTGTATGTATTCCTTACTTGCTTGAGTTGAACAGGCTAAGACTTTTTGATTGAGGGTCTTTTTGCCTTCTCCGCCGGTAACAAGAACCAGCGGCTTATTTTTCAAAGTAGGATCATACTTTAGCTGCGCGGCGATCGGGAATCGGGGAATGCGTAAACAGGCTATTCGAGACATTTGATTTTCCCCTCACCTCTATAGCTTGAGAGAGTCCATCTCTGAGAACATTACCTTTGATTGCAGGGATAAATGCAGCACAACCGAATAATCCCTCTTGTAAATCAATGGGCAAATCCCATGAAAAATTCAACTGCGTATGAAACCCCCAACTAAGAGCAGAATTACTGACACGATTGTTATCACGAAGAACAATCAATGCAGATTTCGATCTATCGAGAGCTCTCTTTAAGCGGGCATGCATGCGGCTTGTGATGCGCAAATTTTCACTGTCGAAAATAACCACATCAAAAACTTGAGACAACAATAATTGCTCAGCTGCCCACATAGAATTCAATTCAGGATTTACATTCAAATTGCGCACAACCCAAAACTTGCCCTTGGAAGTAACAAGGCTGGGTGCCGAAGTTGATGCAAAATTACCATCACCAACAAAAGCCCAATCTTCTGCTGAAAGACGGCCAGATGGATCTATATAAGCGACATGCAAACCGGATGAGCACCAATTTGCCACGGCTTTACGTAGCAGTGTTGTTTTTCCTGAAGAAATACTTCCCGCCCACTCAGTAATACGCCTGCGCAAAAGTCCATTGACCAGCTTTGCATCGACCTCTGCAACACCAGTCAAAAGCGCTTTATGCCTCTTTTCGGCAGAGAACCACTTCCCTGGAAAAAGTTGCTCTAATTGTTGCTTTAACGCAAAAACACTAACCTGGCTGCCCATTCTTGATACTTTCTTTTGCTAGATAACCGCCCACGACTAAATACAGGACAAGCCGGGCTCGCCCCGTCCTGCGCTGCGTGAATAAATATGCGTTCTTCAATACCATACATATGTATACCACAACTCTATCAGCAAAGCAAGAGCCTCATCGCCAGCCGTAAAGCGGATGAAAACCGCAGCGCTAAAGGCGATGCCTGAAGTGAAAACATTCACTTAGCTCAAAATCAACTTTATGAAACAGTTTCCGCTTTAGTAGAAGAATCCGTACCGCTCTCTTCTGATTCCACAGTTTTGGAAACAGACATAGCACTCTCTCGTACACGCTCGGGCAAAAGCGATGCACTTCCTTCCGCTACAGCATCTTCAGTCTCTTTGTGCACATACAAATTATTGAAGAGAACGTTGACCACACAAGCTGCCGGCAGCGAGAAAATAATTCCCAACATACCGTCCAATCGAGCACCAATCATAATGGCAATAAAAATCATGACCGGATGCAACCCGATCACATTACCTATATATCGCGGTGCCACCAAATTGTCTTTCAACCACTGAAGTCCGTTGAATACTGCAAACAAAATGAGAATCTGTCCAAAGCGATTTACAGGAATCGTATCCATACCATCAATCGCAACAACGATGGCCGCAGGAATGAATCCAATCGGTGGGCCGATAACAGGCACTATTTCCCAAACGGCAAGAAAGACACCCAAAATGAGAGCATAGTGAATGCCCAACGCAAAATAAACGCCGATCATCACAGCACCGAATAGAAGTCCAAGCACTATCTGGCCGCGAAAGAATGCTTGCAAGCTGCTATCCATCTGCTGCGCCATGGTATGGCAGCGATCTTGAATCCGCCTGGGAAAAAGTTTGATAATCGAGTCCCGAATTCGGTGTCCATCAAGCAAGAAATAGAAAGACACAACCAGCACGCTCAATCCATACATGAACATCGTCATGGTCGAGAACGCCATGTCCTGAATCCGAGCGAGAATTTGGGTTGAATCAGGTTTCGGCAAGTTGGAGGCAAAAGTGGACAAAATATCCATCGCCTTTACTTCGATTTTGGCTGCATGCAGTTTTTCCTCGAGTGGGTGCAAAGCCGCTACGAGCTTGTCCACAATCTGAGGAATTTGCTGAAAAATTGTTTCTCCCAGTTGGGCGACCTGATAAATCATCGCCGGAACAACCAGAACAGCACCAACAATAGCCGTTATCCCTAAAACAAGGTAGACGATAAAAATTGCGCCGGCCCGCGAATGCACATACTTCTCCAACCAGTCCACAACATTGATGAATAAGTACGAGAGCAAAATGGAGATAGCTAGAATCCGCAATATGTCGGCAAAATAAGACGCCACTTGGCAACACAGGAAGAGCGCCGCAAAAGATAGCGCCACAACTGTGAGTTGACGCTGCACGAGAGCCAGCCGGGCCAATTGCTCTTGTGTCTTGTCATCCACTTTTGGCTTTTCTTGCTCGGCCATTACTCAATTAACCATCAATAGATCTTGCGCGAACAGATTTCACAATACACTACCAAATAAGAGACTAGCGAGTATTCAAGACCTGCTTTAAGTACTTGATTCGGGCTTGCAAATCGGCGGACGCTTCGTCTTCACTCCGCCC
>DTSE01000212.1 GCA_012965515.1 Candidatus Melainabacteria bacterium
GTGGATGGAAAAGAGCAAGAAAAAGGAAACCACCGCAGTCAAAGACGCTGTGAGCTTTCGCCTGCCTGGTCCGTTGGTCAAGAGTTTGGATGATGTCGACAAACTGCTCGCTGCAGACAAAGGCGATTTGAAGTTGGACTTCGCTGATTGCACATTCATTTCGGTTGAAGGTCTCGAGTGGCTCGAAGAAATGCTGCTCCGTGCTCAATCGAAAGGCGTAACCGTGACGTTTTCCAACGTGACCCCGAGCGTCTACAAAGTATTCAAAGTCGCCCACATCGACTCCGTCATGGGCGCCTGCGGACTGCCCATCTCCGGACCTGTTTGCTAGGCTGAACTATTTGCTAGCGTCTTCTGGGTAAAAACGTAAATGGCAGCCACCATGTTGCTGCTGAACTCCTGCATAGATGAACGTCATGCTTAATAGTCCACCGATTGCGCCCACAATAAGACTGCGTTTCGCGGCTTTCCGCGTGTCTTTTGCCAGGGAATAGATCATATACAGAACTGTAAACTGCAAGATTGTCAGACCAAAGGACAGAAGGCTTAGTCCTGCTTGTGTTAGTGGGCATTGTCTGTACCAGAGCACGCCGTAGGTTATCCCTGCCATTGTGCAAAAGGCAACGCAAAGCAGTAAGAATTTCAATGATGCAGATTGGGGAATAAACTTGCTCATATATGCAAGTTAAGGGCAAACGAGCGATCTGGCAACCGTCGAATCTAGTTAGTGGCGTCGCGCCGACCTTTCTTTAGGCGCCTAAACTGCGGGAAACTGCTAAGATTGCAGGCGATGAGTGAAGCGCCGTCGATTAAGGTAACCCAGCTCACGAAGGTTTTTGGAAAGAGAACCGTCGTCGATCATCTTGACCTGGAAGTGCAGCCTGGAGAGCTTTACGCGCTCCTCGGCGACAACGGCGCCGGCAAAACGACAACCATCAACATGCTGACCACCTTGCTGAAGCCGACGTCCGGCAGGTTCAGCATTTCGGGCTTTGATGGCATTGCGGAGCCGGAAAGGGCGAAGTCGAAGTTTGCGGTAGTTTCCCAGGAAGTATCGCTGTATCAAGAACTCACAGCGTTCGAAAATCTGATGTTTGTCTCTCGATTGTACGGTTTGCCTAAAGAAGGCGCCGTACAAAGAGTTGAGCAGCATTTGAGTCAGTGGGATTTACTATCGCGTCGAGACGACTATGTCGGCGATTTTTCTGGCGGCATGCAGCGAAAGCTTTCAATTGCAGGTGCATTGCTGCGTTCTCCGCGAGTGTTGTTTTTGGACGAACCGACTGTGGGTTTGGACCCGGGCTCGCGCCAACACATTTGGGAGATTCTCACGGGGTTGAAACACGAGGGCGTGACGATTTTTCTCACGACTCACTATTTGGAAGAGGCGGAACTTTTGGCTGATCGGGTTGGCATTATCGTGCGCGGCAAGTTGATTGCGGAAGGAACGATTGACGATCTGCGCGGCAAGCTGAATCATATGAAGTCGATCTGTGTGAGAATGGCGCGCCGCCCTAATCCCGAAGAGCTTGAGTCCAGCTTGAGTCGCTTGCGCAATTTCGCCTTTGGTGAAGTCAGCTATGACGATTTGCGAAACACATTTTCAATTGCCCTTACCAGCGAAGGTCATTTGTCTGAGACACTACGGGCGGTGACTGACTGGATTGAGACGGAGCATATTCCAATAACCGGAGTTTCCACGAGCGAGCCGAGTTTGGAAGAAATATATTTGGCTCTTTCGCATGAAACTGTTCCACTTCCCAAAATGGATCAGTCTCCTGTTCCAGCTGCGAAGGAGATTTAGATGGAACAGATCACTGCCATTATGCGGAAGGATTTGCGGCAATGGGTGCGCCGTCCGGCGTATCTGATTGCTAGTTTGATCATGGCTATCCTGATCGTTGCAGTTGTTGGTGATACTTTGTCTGGTGCTCGCCACATTCCTTTCGGACTATATGATCCCGGTAACGTTAGCGATCTGAAAAGGAAACTTGCTCCCAGTGAGCGCTTTGAAGTAATTGAGTACAAGAATCTCGATCTGGCAAAGCGCGATCTGATAGCCGGCAAGATTGTCGCGTATGCCAAAGTTGATGAAGACCCGCTTGAAGACTCGGTCGAAATTGTCACTGAGGGGCACAACCCGTTTGTCGATGACCAAATTTCAATGGGACTTTTGCGCGGCTTGACCGGTCCCGGAAATCGCAATATTGAGACTGCGATCAAGACCTCATCGCTGTCCAACTTTCAGTACGAATTGCGTGACTTCATAACTCCCGGTCTCACAGCCTATCTCTGTTATGTTCTCGCTTCCATGAATCTTGGATTTTCTTGGATTTATGAGTGGATGGAAAAGACATACCGGCAGATTATTCTCGCGCCGCATGGATTGCGTTCGGCAATCATTGCGAAGACTTTGACTGTTACACTGCAAGCCTCAGCAGTTCTATGGCTGGCGTTAACTCTTACTGCGCCTTTCGTTCACTTTACTCTTGGTACCAATCCGCTTGGATTGATTGGAATTACGCTGCTGAGTGTCTTTTGTTTTGCATCGATAGGTTTGTCCTTCGCTTGTTGGTTGCGCACTATTCGCGTTTACACAATGACTGTATCTATTCTCGGTGTCGCGCTGATGTTCGTCTCCGGAATTATCGTGCCGTTGGAAGCGATGCCGGCCTGGGAGCAGTTGATTGCTCGATGCATGCCCCTCTACTACGCTGCCGACGCATTTAAGGGCGTGTTTTTGGATACTCCGGCTCGCTATGGACAGGACGTTTTCGTGTTGCTGGCATGGAGCATTTCTGGGCTGCTGATGGCGGCTTATCTTTTGACCAAGAGACAAGCTGCGCTGTAAAAATGATAGGGACGCATGCAATGCGCCTCCACGCTTGAAGCTATTATTCGAGGTAACTCCGGTGTCTGCTCCACTTAAAATCAGTGCGAAAGGAGTGATAGTGCTAGCTTTAGGGCTGTCGATTGCTTCAGCTCATGCTCTCGAAGCTTTGGCGAAGCCACCTGCTGCGACGTCGAAAACGTCATTATCGAAAGAGAAAGGTGCGGCGAGAAGTGTTTTGTCGATTGGCAAAGACAGTTCCGAGAAGGAGGTCGTAGAAGCCTTTTTGTCTGCTGTAACGCGTACGGACAAGGACAATTCTGCAAAGGCTAATTTTGAGGAAGTGGCGAATCTAATGGCTGTCGATGAGATGGCAAAGCGCGCTTTTGGAGAAGCGGGGTGGCCAAAATTCTCCCCTGTTGAGCAAAAAGAGGTCACTAGCCTATTTCGTCGATTGATTGAAATTCGTTTTTACCCGCGCTGGCGCCGAGTTTTTCAGAACGCACAATTTTCAGCGACGTCGCAATCAAAGCAGGGCGAAGATTCCTTGATTGGTGGATTTCTGAACTCGGATGGGCAGAAGACTGCCTTATCTTTTCGCCTCACCAGAACACCGCTAGGGTTCCGGTTGGTAAGTATGGCTGTGAAGGACAAAGATATGCTGGAGCGCACATCTGTGCGATTGAAGCGTGGACTGGCGAAGAAAGGCGCAGCCGGACTTATTGCGCATTTGAAGAAGCGAACCCAGGAAGCACAGAAAGACGCGAATTATAAGCCGCCGCTTGAAGAGTTAATCTCAGGTGGTAAGTGACCGCAGATAAAATTGCGCTGTGGCCAGGTTTTCGGGCGGTACTGTGTAACCTTTAGACGGCCGAGCTGCTCTTGACCGGTTGGAGTGGCCCTACTAGAATTATTATTGAGAGTTAATAATGCGCGCTTAGTGAGGCCGGACCTCGCAACACACCGTGTGCTTCGCCAAGTGCTTCCGTTGGGCTAAGAGGAGTTTTCCTATGCTGCTGTGCGGTTGTGAATTTTGTCGTGGATTAAAACGACGAAAAACGAGTTGTTGTAGAACGCGCGGACAGCGCGGCAACATGCTCGTTCTAATCGTTTCGATTCTGATGGGTATCCTGATGCTTCTGTTGGGATTCTCACTGAGCTATGTTCGTATGCTCGGCTCCAATGCCGAACAGAAGACGGCGATTGAGGCAGCGGCTCTTGCAGCGGCAAGAGATTTGGCTCGCATAGTAATTGAAGATCCGAATTTCGGATTTATCTCGCTTTCAGATGCTGCGCCGGCAACGCCAAACACGAAAGCTGAAGATGGTTTTTCGATGCCTGTTGTCGGCATCAATACACTGCTGGCCACCATTCGCTTGGACATGATCATCGCGAGCGAATTGGGCGACAGCACGATGTCCACGCTGGCTCAAAGTGATTACACAAACGCGATGGCTGCAAAAGACTTTCTTGTCGCAAACTTGCAGCAAGCGATGCTGCCGGGCAGCGGCGGTTCGAATTTACGTGATGTCGACGGCAACGTCGTCAGCCCGTATCAAGCAGCAGTTGAAGCATATCAGCAGAACGTCGTGCGCATCGCGGGCGGAAACTCCCGCATGGTTAACGGCTCAATGAAGCTGACGCTGGGAGCCCTCACGTCTCCTTCTGCTACGTGCACCCAGATTCCGCCGGACTCTCCAAATACTTCCGGCACTCAAGCTATGCAAGGCTATTACACCTCCTACAACGACATTCCGTATGGTGGGAAGAGTTTTGTATTCGCTGGTATCGGAAAGGACGTGAAGCTCGTTGACGTGAAGAATTTCGTGACGAGTCTCGGAAGTGTTCCCTATTTCATTCCGACTATTGTGAAAGCTGAAGCCGATCATATGGTCGTGTCCGCTGGACAGGGTGGAGCCAACATAATTCACTCAGTTGCTTGTGCGCAGCCAGCCTCGGTTCATGATCCCAGACCGGCTCCCGGTGCAATAACATTGGGTTCGTTTCCTGGAAAGATTCCCGATCTTCCGACGCCGGAAAGCATGATGACAAACCCACAATTGTCGACTGTATCGCTCGATATCAAAACGTCAATCAATGGCGACAGTCCAGGTGGAGGCACAATTACCCCTGCTCCGGCTTCTGGATTTGGTAGCTCCATGCCAGTCTCTCAAGCGTTCAGCATGGGTATGTATGACTGGATTCGTCGTGCTGGTACAAAGCCGAGTTTGAAAGCGATTAAGGCTTTCATGAAAACTCCCTTTGCACCTGGAATCACCGATACCGTTGGTGGTGTCAATTGTTATACGTGGAATGCGGATGGAACTATTCGTTATGTCCAGATGCCCGGTCTTTCGTCGCGCAATGTGGTAGTAAGCCACTTCCAGGGGCGAGTAGACAGCAGTAATGTCTTCAATAGTTCGAATGGAAATTCGTACAAGGTAATTGGTACTGATGAAAGTCGTCAGCCGGGAAGAATGCGCGGCGGACGACATGGCGGAGAGCCGCTGGAAGATCCCGTTGTGCAGGCTTGTGCCGGTTTGCCCGGTACTACAATTGCCGGGGCTGATACGAGTTCGGATATCGCTGGACTGGTGGCACTCTTGTTGATGGTGGCAGTTCCTTCCGGACTGTTTGTCGCAGGCACTCAGCGTAATAACAAAGTGATGCGTCAGGTGGCGGCAGCACTGCTTCTTGCCGGGACCTCCGCATCCGCTCTCGGGTTGCTTACTGCTTGTGGAGGAGGCAGTCCGCCGCCACCGGTCGTGGTGACAACGACCGTTACGGGTCCTCGTGTCAACAGGCCGACGTACACATCCAACGGGATTGTGGTCGACATTACTTTCGTCAAACAGTAATTAGTCGATCAATCTTGGAATTCAGGTAAGGGTGGCTCTCAGGAGTCGCCCTTTCTTGTGTTTGCGGGCATTGCAAACACATTCTTCTGCCCTCGGACTACCCATGGATCGTCCAGAATCTGTTTTTGAAGTTTAGGCGGGATTTTGTAGAGGGCAAAAACTAATCTGTCAATCTCGCTCTGAATCACACGTTCTTTCGACTTCGCCCAAGCAACAAAATTGATATCAACTAGATTTCCTTCCATGCCTTCTACTTGCCGTGCCAGCTCAACTGCTTCTTGGGCGAGCTTGGAAACTTCAAACTGCGTCATTGAATCTGGCTGAGCATAAGGTATTCGTCGCAAGTCACCGATCTGAAAATTGATAGTAGGATTCAACACACCCATGAGGTAGCGCACCAGTGATGAGTTCATGAAACCGAGCATGTACATTCTGAGCGGCTCTGGTGTAAACACCGACGAGCTGGCAATGTCAAAGATGGAATCCGGACTGAGAAGCCGCGCTTTGAACCCTTGCGTTCCTATATATGAGTATGTGATGCCTGGCTTGAAGTAATAGTCTTCGCCCGGCAAACTTCTCGATTGCCCGCGCGATACGCGATACTCTCGTATTACGTCTCCACGCTTTTGCCAGTGCAATAAATATGGGGTGGAGTGAAACCACTTTTTGCCGCCGCCTTTATCGTAAGGCACGTATTCATGCCGCTCTTCTTCCGGTACTTCGTCGAACTTGCGGACGAACATTTTGTTGTTGCAGGTGAATAAGCCATTGACGACAACAATGCCTGAGCTGCTGTCCTGGAGGGGCGGATACTTATCGAAAAGCTCTGTGATAGCGGGTGGGCACCAAGGCGCGATAGTCGGTTTTTTTGAAGAAGTCGAGGGTACTGTTTCTACATCTCGAACTTCCAAAACAGATCTGATTCCGAAATTTTCTGCTTGTTTTTTCTCTTCTGGATAGAGGATTCGTGCAAATTGCAGTTGTGCAGAGCCAGGCTTGGAGCCTGTTTGTTGCTTCTTGCAGAAGGTGATGATTGCATTGTTTACCTTCTCGCCTGCTCTAGTTGGAAAACTTCCGGAGCCGAGTTGCACGATGGTTTCGATACTGCTTTCTAGTTCGATAAATTCCCTTAGCGGTTTGAATCGAGATATAGAAAGAACGCTCTGCTGGCAGATCAAGCTGGCGCGAGCACTCGGTTTCAACATGCGGATCGAGAGTTCGACAAAAGCAGTATAAAGATCGTATTTGGATAACGGGTAATGCTCCTTTAGGAACAGCGACATATCGGCAGGCATTTTGCGCATGCTCATGTAGGGCGGGTTCGCCGCAAGAGCGTCAAACTTTTTCGGCAGTGACGAAACTGCAAGCGCGGTTTCTTCCTCAGGCAAAACAAGATCATTGCTGCCATCGTTTCCATTCATTTTCAGAAGAAGCGAACCGCCAAGATCGCCAATAGTAAAGACGTTTGGTTCTGGCAACGAGAGTTTGCCATCAATATCTCTGCATGCTAAATACAGTCCGAACCTGGCCAACGAGGATAACTGCTCGTCTATCTCCAGTCCGAAAATTAGTTTTTCAATCGCAGTCTTAACTGCCTGAGTTTTTGAAAGCCCAGAATCTATCAGCAGAGCAACCGTTCTCTTGAAAGCTGGAACCAGAATATGTCCTGCTCCGCAGGCTGGATCGACGAATGTTTGGTTCGGCTTTGTGATTGCTTCCTCTACAAGAAATTGGGCTATCCATGAGGGTGTAAACCATTTTGTGTAGAACGGCGAGTGGACATCGGCGCCTGCGTTTTTCTTCAGCTGCTTTTCGCTTTGATGAACTAAGAATTGGTAAACCCATCCGCAGAAGAGTACGTCGCTCACTGCTTGCGCGCAAGCGCCCTCCGGCTTGTCTTTCTTAGGAATTCCCATCCACTTGCGTAAACACTCGATGGCACAACTCGTCGCTTCTTCAAAAAGCTCGGTGTTCGAAGTTTCTGCCAACTGCAGAATCCACTTGCCTACAGACACTGCTAGCGGGCAATCGTCAGCATTCAATGTTCTGGCGCCGAATACTTCATCAGAGATTCTCGCAATTGCCACACCTGGGGCAGTATCTGCCAGGTTGCTGGGCAGAATTTGTCTCTTTGAAAGACTTGCCAGGCAAGCGAATAACCAGGTCAATTGCAATCCCGGTTCGAATTCGAATTGGTCGTCGTAACGCTCGGACCCGATAACAGAGCGGGTTTCCTTCAGCGTCGGTATGCGCTTGTTCGCCAGTTTTGATTTGGACAGTGCTTTGCTCAGCTCGTCTGTGAGCCGTTTTATGCAGGAAAGCTCCAATTTCTTGTCGGTCGAGTTTGGCATGCTCAAAACAGGAAGATTCGGCAATGGGACAATATCACACCGAGTCTCAGTTCTGAGAATTAAAGACGGTGAAATGAGAAGTTCTCAAACTGCAGAACATTCTTTACCCCACTATGTCAGTGCGCGGGTGCGATAGGCTCGGTACAAGCCTTCCAAATAATCCTCGGCGTTTTTGGTGCTGTCGTCTGAGAGTTTTTGTTTGAAGTGGTCCATCAGTTTTGCTGCCACCACTGGGCGTTGTTTCTTGCCCATGGTCTTGCGCCGTTTTAAAAAACTAACAAGGATTTCGTATTCTTGAGGCGTGATGCGCCCGATGTCCAGTATGTCGGCATCGGATGGTTTTGCTGTGTCCAGCTCGAGGTCGTCCTTTGCCGTTGTCAGAAGTTCTGAATTGCGTTCGCGTACGACGACCGTACCTGCTGCCAGATCTCCAAAGCGCCGCTCGTTGTTGTCGATCATTATGGACAGAACGCCAATCAAAATCAGACCAGTATCGATCACCCTGACCAAATTGCGGATGATGACTGCCGGCCATGTCACGGGCTGTCCGTTTTGCTCGATGACCCGAATCTGCGCAACGCGTTTGCCGGGAGTCTGACCTTGCCACGTCCCCTCGAAGAACATGTGATAGCCGAAGTGAATAATGAACGTGCCGAAAATCATCACCATGATGATGAACCCATAGGCGATGCCCTTTACATGTCCGGGCATCTGGCTCATCGAGACGAGCGTGAAGACTCCCCAGGCTGCCAGTCCCATGATTACTATGACGAAAACGCAAATCGTTTGATCGATCAAACCTGCCAGAATGCGATTGCCAAGCCCTGCCAGTTCCAGGTGTAGGTCAACATTTTCCGGGGTAGAGATAGAGTAGTCTGGGTTGTGCATTGGCTAATAGGCTGCGGTTTGCGCTTAAATAAAGTATGACCGAAAAGTCACCCGTGATTGTGGACCATTATGCGTTATTTGAATGAACGTCGAACGTTGGCTTAAAACCCGAAAACCGGCATGGGAGAAGTTGGAAGCTCTCATCAAGCGTATCGAGAAAGCTGGTATGCATAAGCTGGACCGATTGGAGCTTCAGGAGCTGGGGCGTCTCTATCGGATGACGTCCGCTGACCTGTCAAGGGCGCGTTCGCTCAAGCTGGGCCAGGATGTGCAGGTCTATCTCAATAATCTGGTGGTGAAGGCGCACAACCAAGTTTATCAAACTCGAAGAAACCGCTGGGCGGACCTCGGAAACTTCCTCTGGCTGACCTTTCCGCGTTTGGTCAAAGAGAAAATCCTCTACATTGTGGTTTCTTTTCTTCTCTTTGCCGGACCAGGTGTTCTCGCATATTGTTCGACTGTAAAAGACCCGCACTTTGCTCAGCTCGAGATCATGAAAAATCACCCTCTCGTCAGCGAAGAGATGTGGAACATGATCGAGAACAAAAAAATGTGGACTGACTCGGTGCAGGGATATAGCCAAACGGCATCCAGCATGATCGCTACCAACAATATTCGCGTGTGCATTCTGTCGTTTGTGTTTGGTATCACATTTGGTTTTGGGACTGCATTTGTACTCATTAACAACGGTCTAAACATCGGTACAATCCTGGGTCTGTGCAAGGCTTACGGCATGCTCGATAAGCCGGTTGCCTTCATAGCCGGGCATGGTGTTTTGGAGCTGACGGCCATATTTATCAGCGGCGGTGCCGGACTGTTGATTGGTCGCGCATTGCTGTTTCCCGGCCAATACAGGCGGATAGACGCTTTCAAGCTGGTGGCACGTGATGCGGCTGGACTTTTTGGAGGTTGTGTGCCTCTGCTGCTGGTGGCAGGTTCGATTGAAGGATTTATCTCTCCCCGCACAGATATTTCTGCCGAGACGAAATTCGCTGTAAGCCTGGCCACGCTGGTCTTGCTCATGCTATATCTCTTTGCCCCGCGAAATTCTCTGCAAGAAACTGCCAACTCTAATAATCAAAATTGATAACTTGTCGTTAAAATAGTGGTATCAAATTCGAACCGGATTATGTGATACCAAAGACGGAGCAAGTGTCGTAAGCCTGATGAGTCAAGCAACAGCAGTCGCGCCGCAAACAAAGGCGCCCAAATTTATAGTTAGAAAAGTAAAGGGCAAGAAAAAACTGCCACCAGGGCAGCGATTGCTTTTGTATATGTTTTTGGCTGCGTTCGTATCGCTGATTACGGCCAATCTTATCCCGCATGGCAAGACTGATGCGGTTCCGCAAGTGACGACCGTGGTCGAGGTAATGCCATTTCCTCTCACCAGTCGAATGACGACACTCGAAGACGAATTGGGAAAATTGAGCGACAAGAAAAAGCTGCGCACAGGCTTGTTCGTCGTCGAACCTGCAACTGGGCGCTATGCCGAGATGAATGGCCGTCAACCGTTTATGGCGGCAAGTATGATCAAGGTTCCGGTCTTGGTCAGTTTGTTGGCCGCACTGGATCGCAAAACAGTTAGTCTCACTGAAAAGTTGACCATAAGCAAAGACCTTATCACTGGCGGCTCTGGCTACTTGCAATGGCGTCCGGTCGATTCCAAAATAACTGTCAAAGAAGCCGCTGAATTGATGATTATCATTTCGGATAACACTGCAACCAATTTGCTTATCGATCGTTTGGGCGGATTGGAAAAACTCAACAAGCAGTACGCTGGTTGGGGTTTGAAGAACACCAGGCTGAACAATCTCCTTGCCGATTTGGAAGGTACGAACACGACGAGCCCCTACGATCTTTGTTACATGATGGGGCGCATCGATCGTGGTGAACTGATTTCGCAATCCAGTCGCGAATGGATGTATTCGATTATGCATCGCACGCGCATCAAGACACTATTGCCGCAGGGTTTGAATCCAGGTGATCGCATTTTCCACAAAACCGGCGACATCGGCAAAATGGTCGGTGACGTTGGACTGGTGCACACCAAAGACGGCAAACGTTATCTCGTGGCAGTACAAGTTGAGCGACCGCACAATGACCGCCGAGCCAACGAATTGATTCGCACGCTGTCTCGCGCAATCCACACCAGCATCATCAAGCCATCCGATGGTGCGGTTGATGAAACAATTGCCGGCACCGATTCAACGATTCGCGCCGCGGCCGATCAAACGAACCGCCATCCGTAGAAGTGTCTTCGTATCAGTAGCTGGGCATACATGCCGCCTGCCGGCCGTTGCATGGCGTCGCCCATGCAAGAGGCTGATGCCACACGCCGGTAACTTGGCAGTTGACACTAGGCATGTCCTGATATATCTTGCAGACACCCTGCCTTTTGCGGGGTGTCCGACACTTACTACCAATGCTGACTCAGCGACGTTGTCCTGCCCTTAACGGGTTTGGGCACCCCAGGCTATCTGGGAAAAGTTCAAACATGCGCAAATTGTCCATTTTCAAATTGGCGCTGCTCACTACTCCAGCTTTCATCTGGAGTCTTTGTGTTACTTCTCCGGTCGTGGCTGCGCAGGATGATGCCACCAGAATCAGCGCCGGTCAGCGAGCGGCAACGGCCATTCAGCAGAGGGATGTCGAAGTCGCGCTTCAGCAGCAGAGAGAAGCCGAAGCCGACGTTCGCCAGCGCCTGCCTATCATGGCAATGGAGCGGCGTTCTGAAACTGCAATTGCGAACAATCGCCATAATTTGCGGGTGATCGACAATGTCTTGGGCAAGGTGTTGGAGATACTATCGCTTGCTCTCGGCGTGGCAATGATTGTGTCTTCCGTTGTGGAGCAAAAGGAAAAGAAGGAAGAAATTGCCCGAATTTCAGTGGGTGCCGGTTTTGTTCTCTTCGGATTGTTTTGTCCGCCAATGATTCACTCTATTTGCGAGTTTATTTCCTTGAGCCTATTTCATTAAATGTGCTCCCGATGTGATTTCCAGTTTCGTCCCAAAGATTAAATGCCAACCGACTTTTTGACCTGTGCCGGTCAAAAGTCCGCAAACATAGGCTAGATGGACACTTACGTTTTAATACTGCGCTAAAAAGGGTATTTATTCCTTATAAGCGAAAATCGTTCACGCTGACTTCACACGTCCTCAATCAATATAGGGACCCCGACTTCCCATCACCAGATTTTTGCTCCCGCCTCTGGGGCTTTACCAATGACCGCTGAAGTTGCTGAAATCACAAGAGTCAAACAGAAGGATGCTCCTCCCGAAGAACGTTCTGCGGTAGCTTGCGATTCAGATCTGTCAACGAATCAAACGGCGAAGAAGGAAGAGGTTTGCACAGCCACTGGCCTCCCGCCGATGACTATCATGGATACGGGCAATCCGGCTAAGC
>DTSE01000213.1 GCA_012965515.1 Candidatus Melainabacteria bacterium
TGTCAAAAAGAGACTGATTTATCTCTTTTATCGGTCAAGAAATTGCGACCTTGCGGCTATTCATGAGCGGTTAGAGGGACACGCGGTACATTGTTTTGCGCATGTAAAACGAGTCCGAATGAGCTTCTCGACTGAGGTGTTGCAGCTGATAATCACTTTTGGCAGCGGCAGTCGTGTTTGAGCTGATGTGCTGAAAACCGCATTGCAGGCTGGTTTTGCTCGCGGCATCAATCTTGTTTTACGCGCGTTTTACAATCAATTGAAAATGAAGCGCTAGCTAACACTTGCCGACAAAAGATCAGCATCCATGTCGAAGTTCGCGTACACGTGTTGGACGTCGTCGTGATTGTCGATTACGTCGAGCAGCTTCATGAGCTGCTTTGCTATCTCTACGTCGGACACGTCGATTGTGTTGCTTGGATTCATCGTAACCTCGGCTGAGGTTACTTTGAAGTGTTCGGCAAGCGCCGCTTTGACATCATCGACTTTGAGCGGATCACAGATAACCACAGCTGAAGCCTCATCGCTGCTGTCGACGTCCTCGGCTCCAGCGCTCAACGCTTTGTCGATCAGATCGTCTTCGTTGAATTTGCCTTCCTTATCTATAACGACTTCGCCACGTTCTTTGAACATCCAACCGACGCAACCTGTTTCGCCCATGTTGCCGCCGTACTTCGAGAAATAGCTTCGAATGTCGCCGGCCGTGCGGTTTCTATTGTCCGTTGCGCATTTGACCATGATGGCGACCCCGCCTGGACCGTAGCCTTCGTATGTGAGTTCTTCGACATTGCTGTCATCGCCGCCACCGGAGCCCTTCTCCACTGCGCGCGCAATATTGTCGTTGGGCACGCCCTCTGCTTTTGCCCTTTCAATAGCCTTTCGCAGGCGTAAGTTTGCCGCCGGGTCTCCGCCTCCGAGCTTGGCCGCCACTATGATTTCGCGCGACATCTTCGCGTACATGACGCCACGTTTGGCATCGACAACAGCTTTCTGTCTTTTGATTGTTGCCCACTTGGAATGACCGGACACAAGCACTCTCCCTGCGAAATTCATACTGACAAAATCGATGCGGCTATTTATTTTACGGCACGGATACGAAGCTCTCATTGTGAGATTTGCAGTTGTGAAGTGAGCCGAGCATTTTTGCCGGGCAGATTCCTTATATAAGGATGTAAAACGCATCCTATTTATATGGTTGGTGTCCGCGTGTTTTTGTAGCGAAAAGTTCTAGCGCTTAGAAACCTGGATGACATGGCGTTGTTAAGGCGATAACATTCACACACCGACTGTCTCTTTAGTATTCATCCCTCTCCCGTTTATCGGAGAGGCTTCGCAAGGTGAGGGCGATATGAATCACAACCGATCAATTTTCCGTGCAGCTCGAGTCGCCTTGCTTTTGGCAAGCAGCATAGGCATTGTCCTTGGCTCGGGAGTGTTGACTTCAGCGCCGGCAGAGGCAAAGCGCACTGTGTTGCGTGGCGGAGTCTTCGTCTATACCGGTGACCCGCGCACTGACGATATGCTCAATCATCGCAAGTACGCCGACGTTGAAGAGCGCTGTCTCGAACAATTGCGTCGCAATCCTGGTAGTGTGCCAGCAATGATCGGTGCGGGTTGGGCGCAGGGCAAACTGTTCAAACTCGATGCAGCTAATGCCAATTTTGATAAGGCTCTCGCCAAGAATCCAAGCAACCCGATGGCGCACGCAGGAAAGGCGATGGTTCTCTTTAACCGCCTGCAGTCTTCTTCGCAAACAATCATCAAGCAAAAAGATGCTCTTTTGAAGCAAGCCGAAGCGGAAGCCAGGCAAAGTATCAATTACGATTCACGCTTTCCGGAAGCGCACTGGACACTCGGCATGATCTTGCGCGAGCAAGGTCGTTATGACGAAGCTATCAAAGCTTTCCGCGATGCCACCAATATGGACAGCAACTACTCCGATGGATACTCGGGACTTGCGCAAGCTCAATTGGACAAGGGCGATATCGCAGGTGCGATCCAATCGGCAAAAGAAGCAGTGGCGATCAACTCCGGCAACTCCACGGCTCATTACGCATTGGGTGAAGCATACAGACGGCAGGGCTTGCTGGATGAAGCGCTCAAAGAGTTGAACACAGCGCTTTATCAATATCGCAACAGCGCCCCTGTTCACCTTTCCATGGGTAAGACTTTGGCGGCTCAAGGAAACACTGTCGGTGCGGTCAAGGAATTCCAAGAATCAATTCGGATCAAAGCGGAAAATCCTGATGCATACCTCGGTATCGCGGACATCCGCGAAGCTCGTGGCGACATCGAACATTCAATTGCCGAATTGCGTTCCGGTTTGGAAATGATGCCCAACAATGCGGCTCTGCGCGAGCGTGTTGCGGACCAACTTTTGAGAGTTGAAAAACTGGATGATGCCATCAAAGAATATACGACCGTTATGGATCAAAATCCGAACAACGCGGTCGCTGCCAAAGGTTTGACCAGAGCTTATTATCTGAAGGCAAACAAAGAGGCTACCGGTGCGTTTTTCGTAAGCAACGAGTACGAATCGGCGAAACGCATGCTCGATCAAGCTGTGCGTTTGAACCCCAACGATATGGAGTTGCGTCTTGCTCAGGCGAAATTGCGTTCGTTGTCCGGTGAAACAGTCGATCTCAATTCGATTGGTGCGCCGACCAATGATGGTGAGCGTATCGCATACGCAGAAGCACTTTTAGCGCAGAACAAATTCAAAGAGTCAGACGAGCAGATGAATCGAGTCATCAGCAATGCAGCAGATGCCAAGCAAACGTTTGCAGTCGCCGACCTGGCATTGATGATCAAAGACTTGCCGAGCGCAGAAGCAGCATACCGAAAAGCTTCCGCATTTCCTGGTGGTGCTGAGAGAGCCAAGCGCGGCATGGACCTGATCGCGAAGCAGAAAGAAGTGGCAAGACAAGATCTGACTTTGGCTGACGACCTGGCAAAACGCCAGCAAGTGAAGAGTGCTATCGATAAGTATCGTTCTGCCTGCTATCAGAACCCGAAAGTTTCTGATGCTCGTCTTGGTTATGCAATCTGCCTGGAGAAGGACAGACCCGAAACTGCTGATGGTATGCGCCTTTCGGCAACACAATTCAAGGCATACATGGCTCTCGAGCCGGCTCTGCCTGAGAAAGAAGTAGCGAAGCTAAACAAGAAAATTGCGTCGTTGGAAGAGAAGGCCTACAAGCTCGATCAAAAATCTGGCGATACTCGCCGTGGTACGAGACGCCGTTTTTAGACCTGGAGAAAGTATTGAATACTGGAATGCCATTAGGACTGTGAGGAGATATGCAAAATAGAAAGTTGATCGCAATGTGTTTGGCTCTGGCGGGAAGCGTTTCGCTTGCCATGTCCGTTGAGCCCGCTCAAGCAAAAGAGAAAAAGCTGATCAAGATCAAAATCGAGCGCGAAGTAGTGATGGCGGACGAGCTGATGCTCAACGGCAAATTCAGC
>DTSE01000214.1 GCA_012965515.1 Candidatus Melainabacteria bacterium
AAACGTCTCTCTAACACGTTCTCAAGGAAACCACACCCCCGGCGCCAGCGCTACCACGTCTTTCACCGGACGCACACCGCCCAATGCAAAACAATCGGGCCCAGCAGCAGCTTAAAGGCATTCCCCTATAAAATCGTGTCGTGAATCAGCATCACTAGCCACATTTGGTTCCACAAAATGCGTTTTCACAGGTGCCCGTTGGCATTTGTTGCCCACCTGTGCGCCTTTCGATATGGCGCGTTGATGCACATGCGTGAATCTTGATGGCTACTAACGAATGCTTGTTTCAATGTTGATCATCAATTCTGCTGAAATCAACCCGAAAAGGGCTCTCAACTGTATTGACTGTGACGTTTTTTCCGCCAAGCGGGTGGTATATAGGAGTGCTTGTTATTTAATGCGTATTTGCCTGAATTTGGCCGGCTCGCGCCGTGAATTTGGCCGGTTGTAATGACATTCTTTGAGCGGATTTGCATTTAATTTGGCCGCCTGCCAAGCTGACGTGGAGAAGTGGGCTTGTGCGTTACGCTTTTGCGTCTTGCTCTTCCTTCTTTTTCTTTTTGCGCAGTGATTCACCTTGCAAAACGAGTCGATATGATTCATGTACCACGCGGTCGAGAATTGCATCGGCAAGAGTTGCATTTTCGAAGGTTTGATACCAGTTTTCGACAGGCAATTGAGATGCGATCACAAGCGAACTCTTGCCGCATCTGTCGTCAGTTACTTCTAAAAGATCTCTGCACTGTTCTTCTGAGACCGGCACCAGCGCAAAGTCATCGAGAACAAGCAGGTCGAATTTTGCCAACTTTGAAAGCAATCGCGTGTAGCTGCCGTTGAGCCGTGCAACAGTCAGTTCTTGAAAGAATCTTGGCGCGCGCAAATATGCGGTGGTAAATCCCAGACGGCAAGACTTTTGCGCAAAAGCGCAGGCAAGGTAGGTTTTACCGACACCCGTAGGTCCGGTAATTAAAACGTTTAATCCTTTTCTGATCCATTCGCAAGTAGCGAGTTGCCCAACCATTTTTCGGTCGAGTCCGCGTGCATGCTGAAAGTCAATATCTTCCAGAGATGCGGAGTGTCTGAGTTTTGCAACTTTCAATCGTTGCACCAATTTTGCGCTTTCGCGATCGCTGTGCTCTGCATCGACTAGGAGACCAAAACGTTCATCAAATGAAAGCTTTGTGAGTTCTGGCATCTCCTGTTGCTGCTTGAATGCGTTAAGCATGCCTACTAGTTTTAGGTCAATTAGTTTGTCGATAGTTGGGTTATTTAGCATCGAGTTTCTCCTTTAGCTGAAATGTTCTGGACCTCGAATATTCGGATGAGTAATTCCGGCAAGATTGATCGATAGTTGCTCCGGCAGGTTTTCCAGCCCGTACTGCAACAAAGTTTTGACGAGACGGTAACTCGGGTTACCTAGAGAAAGCGCGTGTTTGCAAGCCGCCTCGACCTTTTCGTCACCATGCATTTTTACCTGCGAGCTAAGGACTCCGAAGCACTGGTCGTAGCTCAATTGTGGGTATGGTTTTGAGGCAAGAATCGTGGCAATTACTTGCTCGGCTGATGGTCCGACCTGACGAGCCCAGCGCAGAAATTTTTCAACAGACATTCCTTGGTACGCCGCATGCGCTGGTGTCATGTGCTCATCTGCGGTTGTCTTCTCTCCGCTCGCCCAACTTCGAATGTGGCTCGCGATGCGAACATTTTGGTGAAAAACTTCTACTGTTGAATCTGTCAGGCGAATATCGACTCGCTCTCCCGCCAGCCTGTATGGCACGGAGTAATGGTGTTCGTTAGCTCTTACGTGGTAGTCCTTCGGTACTTTAACGTTCAGCAACCATTCCTCAAACTCAAATTCCTGGCTTGGTAGTGGACGAAGCGCGGGTTTGTCAATTTCTTCAAAGCGACTACGACGGCATCCAGACATTTTTTGAAATGGCTCGTCGTTCAGCTCGACAAGGAGCCGTTGGATAGATTGGTTCACCTCATGAATGGAAAAGAATGTGACATTCCGTAGCCTCGCCAGAATCCACTGTTCAACAAGCTGAACAGCTTTTTCAACTTTGGCTTTGTCACGCGGACGATATGGTCTTGCCGGCGCCACACCGCAGCCGTAGTGCTGTGCAAGTCGTCGGTAGCTTTTGTTGATTCTCGGATCGAAACGTGTTGCTTCCGAAACTGCGCTTTTTAGATTGTCTGGGACAAGTATTTTGGGCACGCCTCCAAAGAAGCGAAATGTGCGCACATGGGCGCCGAGCCAGTTTTTCAATTCCTGCGATTCGCACGCTTCAGCATACGTGTAATTGCTAGCACCCATGGTTGCGACGAATATTTGGGCTTGATTTACTTCTCCGGTTTCTCTGCAAACAACTGGCACCGTCTGACCTGCAAAATCAAGAAACAGCTTGTCTCCAGGCGCATGCGATTGCCGCATCACAACATCTTTCTTGCTTTGCCATTTGCGAAAGAGCTTGGAGAAATGCGCGTAGCAGTATGAAGCTTCCCGGTGCTGTTCTTGATACTCGTCCCAAAGCAAATTTAGAGTCACGCCCTTTTTTGCGAGCTCAGTTTCAATTTTTTCGTAGTCTGGTAGAACGTATCGTTCTTTAGTCTTCTGCTTTGGCGGGTAGAGCAGCTTTTCCAGTTGCGCATCATCCAGGTCTTCCGGCAAAGGCCAGGTCAGCCCAAGTTCGGTAGCGCGCTTGATACATGTCTGCACGGAGCCCCGCGAGACATTCGTCATTCGGTGAATCTCATTGGCGCTGAGATTCAGCAGAAATGCCAACCTGATGATTTCTCTGTGTGCCTGCATGGACGTCCTCTCTCTGGGCATCTAAGTTCTCCTGAGCGCTGAAAGCGAGGAGAAGAATCCCTTCTTGCCTTGGGTTCGTCCACTTTTGAACCAGAAATACTTGGTTTTCCACGCCGCTTTTCAAGCGGCCAAATTAAATGCAAATGCCGGCCAAATTAAATGCGCGCCCCGGCCAAATTGAATGCGCGAGCCGGCCAAATTCGTGGCGCGAGCCGGCCAAATTGAATGCAAATATGCAATTTAACGAGTGTATGTGGATGACTCAATCTTCAAAAGCCTACGAACTTCTAACCAAAACCGTCTTTGAGGAACTGGCTAAACTCGAAGGGTGGAAAACACTCGAAATTACGCACAATAAAATCCTCAAAAGCCCGACTGGCGCAGAGCATCAAATAGACGTCTATATGAAATACTAGCTACTTGGGCGGGAGCAAGAAATTGTCATCGAGTGCAAGGATTTTCAAAAGCCCGTTGACAAGCCGCGCCTAATGGCATTCGTAGGCGTTGTGAAAGATCTGATGCGAGTGCAAGGCTTGTTTGTCACCAGAAAGGGTTTTGACAAGGGCAATATTACTCCTATTGCGGAGGCGCATAATATTGGACTGTACGTGCTTGATGACACAGACGAATATTCCATCAAATTCAACGCCGAATTACGCGAACATGTTGCACAAGTTGTGCAGTTAGGTTTCGCGCCAGATTACGATCCCGCGCCGTTTGACAGGCTCACGCATGTTGTTTGCGAAGACTGGCTTATTTACGATAAAAATGACATTTTGAAAACCAATCTGCAAAAGCTGATGGACCAAGCGATGGAACAGTTGCTTGCACGGAATGCACCCATTGGCGAGCACATTACTCTTAATTTCAATAGCTCAAATGAGATGTTTATCCAGGATAGAAATGGTCAACTGGAAAAAACTCGGCTCTTGTCTGTTGTGTTTCAAAGACAAGTACGAACACGTGTCATGGAAGTAGACTTTAAGCTTACACACTTGCTTCAAATCATCACAAATGACAAAAAATACTATGTGAGTCAGAACGGAAAGATTTTTAGAGCTGATGAAGAAGTGCCAATTCCAATCGTTTTTGAATCCGCTGGACCGAATGGCACAGACATCCTCATTAATGTAATAACTCGCATAAGAAAAGACGAAGCAGATAGTAATTAGCAGACTCTCGGTGCTGTTTTATGAACCAAAGCCCTTATGAAATACGAAAGTGTCTCTATTGTTTAAAGCCAAAAAATCATCTTCTACGAAAGAAAAAAGGCTTCAAATCTGACTTCACTAAAGAACATGTCATGCATGACGCACTTCTGCCGCGCGAATTTACGGACGCTCCGACCCTTGTTGGCAGAATATGTGGTGAATGCAATACCAACAACTTTGGCAACACCATTGATCGCGAGTTGACGCGCAGTGGATATGAAGGCTTTCAGCGATATAAGGCTGGTATCAAACCTACCTCGAAGCTCAATGAACTAAAGCAGGGTGGATTAGGTTTCGGCGTGCAGCCTCCGGGAATGGACGAGTACATCCCTGCGAACGTAATACACAAAGATGATCAAGGCATACTAACAACAAAGATAGAGCCATTTTTGCTGGTCTATTCTCGAAGGCAAGGAAAGAAAATTCAGATTAAGTTGAGCGACATTTCAACAATCAATAGTTTGGCGCAAAAGGAAGATCTCGACTTAGAGCAATTTACTTTTGGTACAAATGGTTCAGAAGCAGATGACCAAAAGCTGATATCGGCGCTAAAGGCTCAAGGAATTGATATTCTCGCATCGATATCAGAAACGCAGCCATCAGCACTCCTGATAACAGAGTACGCACCCTCTTCCGAAATGATACGGGCGCTAGCAAAAATCGCTTTCAACTATTTCGCTTTGATATGTGAGAAGACTGAGCCATCTGTTCCACTTATGTCCGACTTCGATGAAATTAGGGAATTCATAAAATCTGGTACGGAACCTGCAGGCGTTTTCTTCATTATGCAAGGTGCTGGCTTGTTACGCGGAAATGTTGGAGATCATTCCGCAGTTCTGAAGTATTCAGACGATTCATCAGCCCCTGCTGTCATAGTTCAAGTAAGCATTTTCAACTGCTTTACGTATTCATTTGTACTCAGCAGACAGCCACGTAGTGCTAATTTTCCAGAACCTCAAGCGCACAAATGGGACTTGAAGAAAAAGCGTTTCGGTCGAATACCACTTAACTTACTTATTCCGACATCAGAGCGATGACTGCTAGTGATTGAGCCGATGCTGTACCCGCTCATGAGGAGCTAAAAAAAGTGAAATCTGAAAATGGTCCGGAAACAATTTCCAAAGTCTTTAACTCTACCGGCATTGATATGCTTAAACTTCGCAAAACGAAGGATTGGCCAACTATTCTTCGGATGATGCGTGTTTCCAATGATATTACCCTTTCTCCAGGAGTCGCTTTTCTGGTTAGTTTTAGACCGCCAAGTGCTCACTTGGACGTCCTTAATAACGGACTTCATTGGCACTTTGTTCGTTGGAATGCTGCCGTGGCTTCTGAGGCATTGACCATAGTGATAGATCCGTTGCGCAAGCATATTAACGACAAGGATCACGGAATTTGGAATGTCATTCGAGAAAGACAATCTCTTAATGAACGATGGAGATTGCTGGAAGAGTATCTTTCAGAAAAGGATCATTGGAAACATTTGAAAAGCGCGAAAACAATTAGAGATAAGCTAATGGCTCACTATGATAATGCGCCTATTAACAAAGCATTCAATGACCTTCTCAACTTACATGAACAGGCAGGCCACGATGTGGTTCTTGGATGGCATATGCAAAGCTCAAATGACGGCGGCGTGTTAACTCGCAACAATATGGTTGACCAGCTTTTGAACATTGCCTGGTTTCAGACCTATGGCATAGAACCTACAATCGCCGGACCCGACAGCGAGTCTATTGAAAAGGTCGCAAAATCTATAGAAGAATTTCTGAGTTTGACTTCCAATTTTTTCCACGGAGTTGTACTTGCATATTGTGAACAGCATGACCTTATCAACAGCGATGGAGAGCCACCCTGGTATTTGAAGGAACGAATGCTCCAAGGCGAAAAGTGAGCGAACAACAATTGCGACAGCTGGTATCAATCTTCGTCGGTCTTAGCGAGTCGTATCCTGAATAGCAGCGAGGTTGCGTCTAGCCAGCGCCGTGTACTGATGAGTCTTTCCAAACTTCCTCTCACAGGCCTTTAATGAGTCAACAAGAGCTGACCGCGCCAGCTCTGGATGCCCTTCTTCTTCATGAATTCGAGCTAGGTCAGTCTGTCACTTTCAACAGTAAAAGAACTTTTTGGTTCGCCAAGAAAGCACACGATTTATGGAGACGAAATCTACATATTTGATGCGCGCGGTATCTGGGGTGATGAAGAAAACACCTACCACATCGATCTAGTATTTGATTCTGAAGAAGTGGTTAGCGCATACAGAGTGAGAGGTATCGGAATTTCAATGCCACTTTGGATAAAAAACGGGAAAACAAGCATTTTGCCGTGATTTGACGCGCAGCAAATGCTTAGGGAGCCTCACATTCCGGATACTCTAAATACTTTTCTCGCGGTACAGCACGATATCCGGGCGAAGGTCCATACCTCCGATTATCGAATGTAAAAACCACTTCGAAAGAGGGCTGTTCAATGTCGTCAGGAAATTTGAGCACTTCTTTCCCATTTACTCTCCGAACGCTTTCAATAACAAGAAGATTGAACTCGTTGTTAGATGAAGGGTCCACTATTGCAATGTCTTTCAACTGACGGTCTCTCGTGACTTTGAACCGAACAACGGCTTTTAGCTTCGGTGACGTGAGTCGGGCTCTCTTGCTGAGCGCTAAGAACGTGGACTCGATCGGCTTACTGATTCGTGATTTCCATTCATCCCAGACATCAACGAAAGGGCGATTGCGCACGCCTCCATGTGGAACCCTGCTAACGTCCTTAAACCCAAAAGTCTCCGTGGAAGTCATATCAATAAACTCACGGTTGGAAGAATCTGGAAACTTAAGCAACTCACTTCCATTCATACTGCTGATTGCATCAAGGACCATTGAATCAAAGTCTCGATTGGTACTTTGGGCGAAAATTTCAGCTTTTAACACCTGACGATCTTTAACAACCCTGAAAGCTACAACAGTCCTCAATTCTTGTGATTTTGGTATTCCAGTCTTTCTGCATTTATCTGCTACGCTTTGGTGAATTGCAGTGCGAACTCTGAGAAACCATTGATCCCAAGCTAATCTCAATTGCTCATCGGTTTCCTCAGTTGATACTATTTCCGAATCAGACACTTTTTTCTTTGGTGGCGGAAGGAATTTTTCCAGCGAATTTTCTTCACCAGAGACCGAGGTGCTTTGATTTCGTTCAATTTGAGATGCGTTATGTGGTTCTGCAAGGACTTTTGTACCAAGCGAACCGAACAGAAATGCAACGAATAGAATTTGCCTGCAAGTACTCGTAGATTTATCCTCTACCTCTTCTTCTTCGACACTGCAGCTGGGCGCTTCTTAGGGCCCATTCCCTTTGCAGATGTTAATGCAGAGGCTTTACTTCTAGTTGTCGTCATCGCAACTTTTGCTCCTGCGGCTGGTTTAGCGACTTTTGCTGTCGCGACCGGTCCAGCAGCTTTCGTCACAGTCGCAGGTTCGATGTCCTTGGCGCCCAAAGTAACAATGGCTTTCGTCCTACCGGTCGAAGTAACGAACTCAACGTCATAGCCAACCTTCGGTCCCACCTTGTAGACCTCAATAATGGTTCCTTTGGTACCAGTTCGCAAAGTGCCCCATTCACCAGTCTGCGGCTTCGTTATTCTTACGATGTCATACTGTTTGAACATATTTACTAATCAGGGTAGCAATAAATGAGGCGTATTTGATTTGTACCGACGTCGTTAATCCAAGCTGTTTTTATTCTCCTAGTTCTCCTCTCATTCGGCAAGACCACATCAATTACTTGATTTTAGCTCGGGATTGAGCACGTACTTTAGAAGTTTATCTTCGATACTCTTAGCATTCAGAACAAGCTTATCTGCCTTGGTTGGCTGCCTTGACTTCGGGGTAACACGCTTCTTCATTACCTAACAATGCACTGAATTTATATTACTCTGATCGCAGTTCGGGACGATTTCGCATTCATAACTAACGTTCGCGCACAAAGTGGATCGTTTCGTCGGTAGTTGAACTTGTCAAAATCAACCCGTCCTCTCTGACAAAACCTTCTCTAAGAGCAAAGAACTCCTTCGATGGTTTCGCCTCACCCTCTTTTACAACAGTCCTAAACGAAAATTTCTTTCGAACATTAGGATCAAAGAGATCAACTACGTGTTTTTCTGGTTTTCCTTGTATTAGTAGGACGTGGCGACGAGTTTCGATTGCCAGTCTGTAGCACTTCGAATGTGGACGATATTGGCGAAAAGGCTTGATTTCGACCCACAAACCAAACTCCGGCAGCCAAAAGTCCGGCGTATATTTGTCGGTGCCCAAGTCAACTTTGATGAACTCGTATTTGTGACGAATCTGGTTTTGGTCAAAGAACTCTGCCCACATTGCTTCCAATCTACTGCGATACAAGATGCCACCGTATTCGGTGTCTATAGCTTTATGCATGCTCAAATCTCCATTGCCTAACTTAGATTAGGCAATTGCTTCGATGAGCACACTGTTGAATTCAACAGTTGCTCTTAACGTTGTTCGCAAGAAAACCAGAGTTGGAAGTTTGGCGACTTTCAGGCGATCTCATTGAGAGAAACCGTATTCCCGTTCTGTCGGCTTTCGGGCATAATCATAATAGAGGAATTGTGCCTATGAACCGGGTTCTGCTCGTTATCATTACATTCTCAATGACGCTCGGACTTCTGATTGGCTGGCGTCTGCCATATCTATTGGAGAAGCAAGCTCTAAGCGAGTTGATCAGCCAGCGCTGTACAAGTGCGGCGTTGCGAAGCCTTGTGCTGCAAAAGTCGAAGTCCAGTAGCTTAGTTGAAGACTGTATCGATAGTTCCCTAAGATTCGTCCTGTTGCCATACATGGTTGACCGCCGAAAGCACTTAAGGAAGCTGGACCTAAAGCAGCTAGCAGACCTCGCCGGCGTCAGCCTTAGATACGAACACTGCCTGATGTCTGTAAGCCATTGCCTGCACAATGGACAGTACAAGCTAGCAGCCGAATATGCCTGCACCGCGCTTGCGCTAAGACCACTTCAACAGAGGTCTTTCCCTTCCGGGAGTATTGATGGGAAATACAAATTTGAGGAGTACTTTTCCAGCCGGGAAGAATACTTCGCTGAAGGCCTTTGTTCTCTGGGAATGTATAACGATGCCAAATTCGTTATCATGAGCCTTCCCGAGATACCCCGAGTGCCAGGATCACACTGCACCGGTGCATATGTTGGGTATCGGCGAGGGGTGCTGGCAGAAGCATACTTAGGGCTGGGGCACTATGATGACGCTATTCGGGAATTGACCAAGCCAATCCCAGATCTTATCCAAAGCAATACCACTTGGGCAATGATTGAGTTTCTACAGGGTTTTGCTTATTTAGCAAAGGGCAATAGTGGATCAGCAAAGGCGGCGTTATCGACATGGGGTAACAGATTTAGAGAGCCTTATCAGCTAGAAGTGCTGTTGCAGCAAATCTCTGAATCTGTTGACGATGATTTCGCTGCATGCCACCTGTCCAATAAGATAATCAAGTTCTTCGAGCCACATCCAGACGATGTTACGACACCTCAAAACCTGGATTTTTGCGGGAATGCGATGAAAGCTTATGGGCATAACGAGGCAGCCCGGTTATTGTTCAACAAGGCTCAAGAAATACGACAACAATGATGCATCGCACTTTCGAGAGAACCTTGAGCGAATCCGTAGATCAACTCCAGTTTCAGTGAGGACAACTCTCTGTGGCTTCTCCGCTATGGACCAGAGAATTTAAAGGAAGTGGAACCGCCCGCGTCGTACCCGAGTTAGGTTCGGTTTATTTCCTCAACGGCTCTCAAATGTACGCGGGCATGAAAATTACAAGGTTGGATATTCATTCGGGTGAAGAGCTGTCCTGTTTCCTGACCCTGTGTAACATTGTCCACTATTGATGCGGAAGTCCACCAATCAACTTTCCACAATTCAGGTCAATAGCAAAATCGTGATATCGAGCATCGCAATAGCACTCCACTCGTCCGTGCAATGAATCGCCGTTAACTGAACTAAACTCTACTCCGTCCTGCGAGTAGTCTGTTCGCCAGAGAATGCCATCACGCCCAACCGCAAAAATGCTCATGAAATCAGCAAAGACCATCAGATCTTTTTCGAGCACAACCTGAACCTGTTGAACAAAGTTGACCGGTACTGTCATGATATTTTTTGGATCAATCGAATCTACGATGTACACATCATAATCACCCATAACGCAAAAGAATCTCTCATTCGGACTCGAGTAAATCTTATCGCCTGGGATTACGCAGAACCATGAGTCCCCTGATTCCGGACGAACTTTTGCAACAAGTCCGTCTTCTCTCGCGCCACTTACATAGTGTACATTCGCACCGTTCCATGGGAGTTCGGCGGCAACCTCAATCTCATAACTATGCGGAAACTCTAAGTTCAATTGCACGTTCTAGCGATTCCTCATCGAATAGCGGATCTCTTACAACTTACCCACCGTTTGGTCAATTAAGCAGCCAAACAACATCAGTTCTCTTGATTGATGACCAATTAAGGCGACGCCAATCCACAACATAGCGGACAAAGTCCTTTTCCATATCAGCTCTCTAACGCACCTGATCCGAGCGTGACCTTCAAGATAGAGAGTGTTTAATTCCCGCCAATTCCATTCCGTTTCATTTATCGAGGGCAACTCGAGCGAGATCTTCGTCGTAAGTGAAGTGTATATTGCCCTCGCAGTTGATATCGCGCGCTATAACTGCGCCTTCGAATGAACAGTTACCTTCTCCCATTTCTACTCGTGCGTTTGGCGCGTAGATTATGCCGCAGAATGTGGTGTTATGATCCAGCTTGATCGTGCCTTGTCCGTTGTACCAGATCTGGAAATTGACAGCTTTCCCTTCACGAAAACTTTCTACGCCAACCCTCCCGTTGACGCCTGAGACAAAAGCATAGCCGTCCACATTAGCGTTGTCAGTCAAGAACAACCTTACCTTCTGATTTGGTTGCACCCTTATTGATGAGACATTCAAGCCACCTGAGATGTAATCACCGGCACCTAGATTCAAATCAACACGGTGTCCTCGCGATAGCTTTTTGGCAATAAGACTTATGTCGTAGATTTCATTGGGCGCCGGTTGTATCACGTCGGAAAAACCACCGCTAACCTGCGGATTAGCGACAAGCCTTTTTGATGGTGAGGGTCTGAGCACCGGCAGCAGTGGCAAGGCAGGATGAGGCGCGGTGTACTGGGTTGAGCCGCTGGAAAAACCAATGTCGCCTGTCGTCCATTTAAATCCATCTGGTTCGGAATAAACATGCTCTATCCTTCCACGGCTTACATCAGCCTTTCCATAGCATCCCAGCAAGCATTTGTTGCTGCGCGGAGATCTACTTCCTGGCGATCCGATTGAGTCCGTGTTTATATTTCCGTCAAGAGTGAGGTTTCGGGTCGCTAGCACACAGAAGCGCAAAGTGTAGTCGGCGCGACAGCGCTGACTACCTCCATTCATAGGAGTCGGAGGTGCTAACAGGTTGGGCTGTCGCAACATCTCTGCCGGTCTTGCAATAATAGCAGGTGGAACATTGCCGTCCGAGAATTGAGTCCGAATCCGTTGTTGCGCAAATGCTTCGTCGCAAACAATCAGCGCAAGTGTGGTTAGAGCTAAAAGTGATGTATGTCTGATAGATTTTGTCATTTTGTGCCCTGTTCAATTAATCCATACTTTCTCAGATCGTTCTGGCGGTTTTCTATCATCCTTGCTGCTGACTCTTCGCTATAGGTCTTAAGTGACCTGTTAAACCAATCATCAGACTGTGCAAGTGCTTTTTGAGCTTGACCCGCTTTACCATCCTTCTGAAGACTGGCCGCATGCTTTGTGTAAACTTCGGCAAGATCCCTTGAAAAATCAATCTCTTCAAAAACATTCGAAAATGAGGACTGAGCAAAGAGCACCAATGCTTCTGCGCTTTCGAAATCGCCCGCCCTACAATACTCCTTGCTTATAACTCGCACCGCATTGTCCGCCCAGGACAGGTCTTTCTCAAACGCGAATTTGTTTTTCTTGACGATTTCCACCAACTTTCGAATCCATATGTCTGCTTCCTTCGGGTGACTTTTACGATCATATTCTTGTGCAACTTGTTGAAAGCGGTATAGACCACGTTTCGCCTTGAATGACTCCGGATTACTCTGCATGATCACCAAAACTTGATTGATTATCGAGTTTGCTTTCTCAAAGTTATCGATGCGAACATAGAAAGCTGCAACGCCAAGCAAGTGCCCAGCAGCGGTTGAATCCTTTTGAGTCAATGAATCCAGTTGTTCCTGCGCGACCTCACTCGCTCGGTCAACGTCACCAAATCTTTCGTAGAGTTGACGCAGGTCTTCGCATACTTCGTTGTAGGTGTCGTAGTCAGAGGGGCAAAGTTTCTTAACTCTGTCGCGCGTCTTAGAGAGAAATTCGATCGCCGAGTCATTGCGATGCTTGTCCATGTAATAGCGAGTGACTTCGTTGAGATAGCTGGTGAGCTCAGTCTTTCTTAAACCTCTTCGCTTCACTTCGCGATTGTACTTTTCGAGGTGCGCTTCAACCAAGTCGTAAATAATCAGCTCATCTGCTTTAGTATCGACATTTCTCAGAGCGTACAAAATACCATTCCAAATGGTTTGCGTCACATCTCTATCGACGTTTGATACGGGCATATCGCGATACGATTTGAGAGCCACTCTGTATTGCTCAAACGCTTTTGCTTTGTCACCATTGGAGAGAAGGGCTGACGCATAACGCACTCGCGCATTCAGTAGTCTGTAAGGATCCACTTCGGCGCGCTTCTCCGCATCTTGCAACTGCTCCAATGTCGAATGTAGAAACTCTACCTTATCCTTTTTGCGTTCATCAGAAGCAAGCCTGTCGAGATAAGCAAGTTCTTCAGTATTTCGCAGCGCCGTAAGATTTTGCTGGTAGTTCTTTAAAAACTTCCTCTTCATTGAATGTGTTTTTTCTGAATCAGTAGAAGCAGCAAGTGCATTCAATGTTGCACGACCGATAGCGATGAGTTCGTCACTGTGCCTCTGCTTGCGATAAGTGTCACAGAGCGATAAGAGCGTGTCTAGAACATCACTGTTGAGACCTGCTACTTTCAGACCAAGCTTAAACGATGCTTTCAGCATGGATTCTCGCACACCATCAGTCAGTATCGCCGAGCCGGAGTTGGCTCCGCCCGCAACTACAAAGAAAGTGTCCGATGAGCCAGCGATGTATAGCCACTCGGCTGCCGCCATATTGTCGGACTTTTTGTCGGGCGTTAGTGGTGCTGCGTTTGCTATGGAAACTGCCCGTTGTACATTTCGAAGTCCGTCATCAAGCCCTGGAAGAGCTGCAAGCTGCAAAAGTATTGGAACAAGTTTTACACTGCTTCCTCCACTACTTTTCTCAATTTCGGCAAGCCGATTTAGGAGTTTAAACTTAGTCTCCTGCCTCACATCCTGCCCCATAAAAAGAGTAGCTCGCAATTGCATTGCTTCCACGTGAGGATCACCAGAGCGAGGAATCTCTGCGGAAGGCGGACTCTTCACCCAGATTTTGTAAGCTGCATCAATTTGTTGTGCGTAACTTAACTCTGACGCGGCACTAGAAAGCAGAAGTGATGTCAGAAATGCAAAACAGCAAGCTGTGATGTGAAATCGCATTTGTTGAAAGCCACCCGGTTCACCGTCGCGCCTGCAAAAGCCCAGAATACCCACCCTCTCAATTTGCAGGCACAATTAAGTCCTTTGCCATCCTATCTTATGCCCAGCATTGGAGAGTTTCAGTTACAGTTTCAACAATCGCTAGGCATTCTGATAACAAATCTTTTTTCTCACATCTTCACTAATTGATGCCTTCTCGATGAAGTCTGCGGCAATCTGGGCTGACTCAAAAGGATAGTCCGTTGAGAAAAGCACGTTATCTGCACCTATCGCCTCGATGCTGCATATCAAAGGCGCATTGTCACAAGCACCAGATGTGGTGATGAAGAAATTGTCTCTTACGTATTGCGATAATGATTTATCGAGTTTCTTCGAGTGTTTAGAGATTTCCCAGCGACTGTCAAACCTCCAGAGCATAAAGGGCAACGCCTCTCCCATATGCCCAAGGATTACTTTCAGCCCGGGAAGCCGATCGAACAAACCGCTTACTATTAGCCTCAAAGCGTGGGTGGCTGTTTCAACTGTCCAGCCCCAAGTGGGTCCCATTAACTCGGGGTGACCTGCAAACATATGAGGCACGTCAAATGAGCTCGCCGGGTGCAAATACAAAGGAACATCGAGTTCATTTAGCGTCTCCCAAAACGGTATGTAGCTTTGATCGTCCAGATAAACGCCGTTTGTATGCCCATTAATCAATGCCCCTCTGAACGCAAGCTGTTTCACGCACCTTTCCAATTCTTTGACTGCCTCTTTCGGATCTTGCATTGCTAGATGCGCGAAGCCGGCAAAACGACCTGGGTGTTTTTGAATCTCAAGCGCAAGAAAATCATTCACTTCCTGCGCTTTGCGTATCGCTTTTGGTGCGTCCGTCTCTATCTGCAACCCTGGAGAGGTCTGAGAAAGCACGCATACATCAATTCCTGCTTGGTCCATTGTTTCGAGGCGAAGTTCGGCGAATTCCGGAAGACGAAGGGCGAATTCCCTGTAAGCCTCGGGATTCATCATGTTTTTGACATCGCCTTCGTACTCATCGAACCCGGGAGCCATGAAATGCTCTTCTAAAGCTATTTTTCTCATCTGATTTTCCGTTTGTACATCCTGCTTGCGGTGCGCCTTCTTAACCGGCTGGTGATTCGCTCTTTGGTCTGGGGAAAACAGGTATTTTCGGCTGCGAATGCGGGATATACTCTATTTTTGCTTCCGAGTTCGCTGCCGGTTTGACGATAATATGATCCCCATCGTCGGCGACTGTGAGACGACCTGAATACAGCTCCGGCATTCCTTCGGTGAACGCACGCTTTGCCTCAGCGGTAGTAGGTATGCATGGAACCAAATGCGTCAATACAAGACGCTTCACTCCTGCTCGTTGCGCCATCTTCGCCAATTCGAGCGAGTCTGCATGGTAGGTAGCTAAATCCTTAACCACTTGAGCTGCTTGATCACTTGTCACTTCCTTCTTCGACAATGGATTGCTGAATGACTCGCTAATGAGAAGATCGGCATCTTTTGACTGCTCTTCCAGCGATTTCACTACTGCGGTATCACCGCTAATCACGATCTTGGCACCACTGTAATTGATCGCATACCCGAATGCAGGCACGACCGGTGAATGCTTTACGAGAAAACAGCTAATCTTCAATTTGCTGTCCGAATAAACGAGTGTTCCGTCAGCTGCTGCGTCAATAGAACGTGGAGTTGCAGAGGCAAAATTTGGATTTAGAACTCCTTGCAACGACGCTACTCGAAATCCTGTGTCCAACTTGTAGGCGCTCTTAATGCCATCCAAGACCTGGTCTGTTCCTTTTGGACCATACACTTGAACAGCATGCTTTCGACCGTGAAGCCAGGATGCGTTCAATAACTGCCCAAGCCCTCCGAAGTGGTCGGAATGCCAGTGCGTCATGAAGATCTTGGATACATGTTCATATGGAAGACCAAGTCCTGCTGCACTTTGAACTGCACCTTCTCCTGCATCGAAAAAGAATACTTTGCCATCTACAATGACAGCAACGCAAGATGGCCTTCTAATATTTTGCATTTCAGATTCAGGATTGCCGGTGCCCAGCATGAAAATATGCAGGTTGCCATCGCGTAAAAGTTCGTTTTGCGGCAGAGCCTCAACAAATAGTCCGGCATAAGCCGGCAAGCTGACAATCAATCCGAGAATGAACAAAAACGAGGTCAGAACTACTCGCTGAATGGCTGGTTTGGAGTACAAGACAAGGGTCTCCCTGAGGTTTCTCGTCAATTGTTCCACAAAACAGCAGTACGAAGTTTACCTTGACGTCAATCATGCCTTCCTTGAGAATAGGTTTCTAAAGCTTAAAAACTGAATCCAGACAAGAAGTAATCGCTAAGCAACCTGGTTTCACGGAAATTGAATATTGGTTAGGCTCAAAAAGGACGTGCTTAGCATTTCGAGAAGAGTAAAACCATAATGCGCAACTTTTTCTTTCTCGCCTACATCGGTTTGTACCTGTTCTTCGGCATATCGCTGTGCGCTTTGGCAAATGAAACCAACCATTGGTCGCCAACTGCAGCGGTCGTGACGCAAAACAATGTTAATGAAAGAACGATGACTTACGAAGTCCAAAGGAAGATCTACACGACCTCAAACGAAAACATCGTAGACATTTTTGCCAAGCGACTGGGTGGTCGAAGTTTTCTTCATCCAGGGCACAGTAGAACTGTGATAAATGGCGTCGATCAAGATATCGGCAAGCAAGAAACAGTCTATTACAACCCATCGCATCCGGCGGATGCTGTCGTCAATAAAGGTTGGAGCGACGCTGTCGTACTCTATCTAATTTGCACCGCCATTCCAATTCTGATCAGGTTTTTCGTGGCGATATCTTCTGGTGCCAGCGTTTCTAACGATGTCTAACGATTCGTTCTAGACCTTGCGGTTCACTCGAAATAGTATGGATGCTTGCTGCTCGCTCTAAACCCTTCGATGCACCCAGCCGCCAGTCTGGAATCGCACCGACATTGCAATAGCCGAAATCGTCGCGGATGCAGCCATCGATATCCAGGCACCGCTCGCACCCATGCCCAAACTCACAACCAAAAACCAAGCCAATGGCAAACGGATTATCCAATAGCACACAATCGAAATCCACATAGTGATTTTGGTGTCTCCGGCTCCTTGTAGTGCACCGCTGATCACAGCATTTATCCCTTGAAAAACAGCGCCAATTGCGTTTATCTGCAGAAAACTCGTCGTGGCCTCAACGGTGGCAAGGTCATCTGCGCACATCATCTCCGCTAACTGGCGTGCAAAGATAAATTCACCAACGCATACTGTTCCCATCATCAAAACGGCTATGCCGCACACTGTCCATCCAGCACGAAAAGCTCTGTCAACTTTCCCCGCACCGAGGTTTTGGCCGACAATCGAACTCACGGCTATGCTCAACGCGAGTTCTGGCATGAACAGCAGCGCTTCGACACGCATACCGATTGTCCAAGCCGCTAATGCGGCAGTGGGATTCGCAACTTTTGAAAGTATGAAAAACAAACCAAAGACGCTAAAAGCCCAGCTCAAACGCTGTAACGCGGCCGGCACTCCAATGTTGATCATGCGCTTGATAAACGAAGCGGATAGTGGCAATAGTTGACTCATACTGCCTTTCAGTTGCGACCGACGCACAAAAATAATGGCAGCAATAGCAGCAACTAAAGCACCGGTGACCGCGGACGCAGCGATGCCTCGCACTCCTAAACCCGGGACCGGCCAATTATAGACGACGGTCAAATAGTCACCCGCGATATTGATTGCCACTTCTATGCAAATGATTATCAGAGGAATGCGCGCATTACCTATCGCCCTAAATGCCGCATTGGCAATACACACCAAACTGAATGGCACCAAATACAGTGCATACACTGTCAGGTAGAGACTGCTCTGAACATTCACATCAGTAGCATCGCTTAACAACGGAATTATCCAGCGCGCAGTCAGAATCGCTGTAACCGACAAAGCAACTCCGATGAGGATCGAGAGCGAAAGAGATTGCGCCGTTGCGAAATCGGCCTCCGCAACATCCTTCGCACCGTAAGCTCGGGAAACGATTGCAGTAGTCCCGACTCCTACGGACATCAAAAACACCTGGAACATGAATATGATCTGCTCCGCGACACCGACAGCAGCCTGCGATGCCGCACCCAGCAGCCCCGCCACTTGCACATTCACTAGCGCGACTATCGAGGTGGCAACGGTCGCTACCAATAACGGCCAAGACATAACCCAGATAGACTTCCACAAGCTGCCGGAGACGAGCGGCGCGTCTTTTTCAGCTTCGAGCATAAATAGGTTTAGACTCCCATAATTTCAATTAGAACCTATATTCCCTCGCTAATCTCTGAAGTCCTGCAGTGAACAACCCAGGAGACAATTTTGAGCTGCAGTAATTAGTACGTGCCTAATTTTCAGAAATAGAAGGTTTTCCCCGAAATTGTTGCCATGCGTTCGCTAATGGTACTTCAGGCGATTGGAAACTGTTTGACGAAAGCGCTCAAATATATGTGGTTAACATCGAAGGCGAAGAGAGGCTCTCACTCAAATATGCGCCAGGACGCAGTTTGGTTGACAACGACATCGTCGTCTACCAACTGTTGAAATAGATCTCGAGCCGCTAGTAGATTCAAAACTCATCCCTTTTCCGTCTGACTTACTGAGAGAATAAGTGTCCGCGCAATCGACGGACAGTTTGAATTCTTTGGTATTTTGCTTATTCGCATTAAGCGCCGCAGAAATACATTGATTGTAGAGTTTTTGTGCTTCCTTCTTTTCTCCAGCGTCACACATTATTCTCAACCAACAAGAAAGATACCAGCTAGGCTGAGAATAGCACCTAGGAACCATTCCGCAGCCGATTTGCTGCAACTCATTTGGGCGAGGAGGAGGTGGAGGCGCAGGTTCTTCGAAATCCATACTAGAAAAAATCAATGGACAGACGTCGATTGCAGCAGTGTAAGCGCCGGCTCTGAGAACATCCTGTAAAAGCGTCGCGCATCGAAATTCTTCGCCGCTCTTCGCAAGGAAAGTAGAGTATTTTTTGAAGGCCGGGCATAGCGCCGAATATTGCTGCTCGCTTATATATAGCTCCATAAGCATGCGCAATACGGTTCCTGGTCGGTAGTCGCCCCGAACACCTTCCAAATTCAACTGCAACACTTTTAGATATTCGCCACTCTCATTGCCCTTTTGATTTTCGGCACCAAAAACTCGGGCAAGTTGTTCATGAGCAATCACCGCCAGTTTAGACTTAGGATCTAGCTTTTCGAATAATTCTACTGACTTTTTGGTGACATCTAAAACGCATTTATTGCGACGCGAGTCCGAAATTACCTGCCCCCAACTGCCACAAAAATTTCTTTCGATGCAACGTAATCTATTTGCAAGGTCCTTATCTACTTCAATCCCAGGCTTGTCACATAATCCCAGAACAGTGTAAACAAGCGGAATCGCATTGAGTTCTCTATCCGTATGCAGCATCACGGACGGATACGTAGCCAGGAGTGTAAGAACTTTATTTTGCTCTTCAATCGAAAACCTCTGCACTCGACTGTTCACATCTGAGAGAACTGCTCCGAAATTTGTAGCTTGCCCACGATCTAACTGATCCGCATATCGAAGGAGCCACCAAATGACGACAGCAGAATTCGGCCCTTCAATATTACTGTGTTTGTAAGCACCGTAAATGTACATCCGATTATCGAAGTATGTTGTTTCGTAAGCTTTTGCGTTTTCGAAACCGGGATAAATCTTGGAGCTTAAATCAAGCTTTGAACGTCTCTTCTCTTTCCGAAAATTTTCCCAAGTACATTCCCTGGATTCATCGCCCATATGATAGTCTTCCCAAATGACCTTCGCATTTGAAATTTGAGCGTCGCAATGTACCGTGGCGCAGAAAAATAGACACAAACAAACTGCACATGTCCAAAACAATTGATGGACAAATCTCTGCATCTTCAGCACCGAGGCTTTTTATCGCCACTCTTGGCTCGAAAGAGGAACGTTATGAAAGGCAAACCATAAGCTTTAGCCTTTTTGGATTTACACAATGCCGTCTTTGCGATCGCTTTCTTGTTCATAGTGAAATAGTATCGGGCTCAAACTTCAATCGTACCAACCGACATATATCCTGTCCATGTTTCAACAAACATTCCATGCGCCGAACAGGCTAAAAGCAGGTCAGATAAACAATTGAACTAATACGGCATTACACTTCTTGACTCTTCCCTTGACCAAACTAGCCGACCGGTCTAATATATTCCGAACAAACTAGTGGAATGCGGAGAGTAATCAACTAATGGGAAAACTAGCAGGCAAAGTTGCGGTCATCACGGGCGCAACGTCAGGCATGGCACTCGCGACAGCAAAACTTTTTGTAGAAGAAGGTGCTTACGTCTACATCACCGGTCGCAGGCAAGGACATCTGGACGAAGCTGTCAAAGCAATTGGCAAGAACGTAAAAGGTATTCAGGGCGACGCTGCAAATCTCGCAGACCAGGAGAAGCTATTCGAGACGGTCAAAGCAGAAAAAGGAAACATCGATATCCTTTTCGCGAGTGCTGGATACGGTGAATTTCAAGCATTGGGAAGCATCACGGAAGAGCACTACCACAAAATATTCGATCTCAACGTGAAGGGCACGCTCTTCACTGTTCAGAAGGCGCTTCCACTTTTGAAAGATGGTTCGTCCATCATCATCAACGGTTCTGTCGCAAACCTCAAAGGAATTCCGAATTTCAGCGTATACAACGCAAGCAAAGCAGCGTTGCGCTCATTTGTCCGCACCTGGACTAATGATTTGAAGGAACGAAAAATACGCGTCAACCTCCTCAGCCCAGGACCAATCGATACTGCAGCATTGGATGGTATCAGTGACGAAATGCGTCAATCGTTTATCGATCAAGTGCCGCTCGGTCGCATCGGTAAATCAGAAGAAATTGCTACTGCAGTTCTCTTCCTCGCATCGAACGATTCGAGCTACGTGACCGGAATTGATCTCTGTGTCGACGGCGGATTCGCGCAGGTTTAGGGTCAATCGCCGATAAACTAGAACGACCGCTTCTGAACAGGCGGTCGTTTTTGCATTGCAAGGCATTCCGCCGCGTGACAATTTCCAAGAACAGATTACAGTTTTCGTCTTCCAAGTCAGAATTCAAATCGAGCTGGATAATTAACTCATGCAACCGCGGAACTTGCATAACGGAATCTTTCTCATCGCCTCTGATGATTGAGCCAAGGAGATTTTTAGCTCGAGTAATTCGTTAATATCGGTCATAAGTGTTTAACCAAGTGCGGCATCTACAGATGTAAATCGCCACCTTCCATAAGGGTTGTAGAAAAGGTCATCCTGATCGTAGCCGGTGCATTCTTCCCAAACAACTCGAAAGCTTGGCCATTCCAAATCTGGCTGAAAGGTGTAACCAGACGCGAACGTTCCATCTTCGCATTCAGCGAGGAGGTAAAGGCAAAACACCTCAAATAAATAAACGATAGAATCGGTTGCTGACTCCGTCTTCCTTGTCTGTTGCATTAACTCGCGTGACACAATCACGTCTGGCTTTCCAAGCAAGTGCATCCCGCAGCTATAAAAATCATCTTCTAAAACTATAGGAAACTGCACGAACGCATCGAACAAGGCAGACCAGAATAAAATCCACTCGCCATCGGCTCCGCGTTCTGCTTGCCCGGCAAGTTCCAGCCAACGCTGACGTGAGTGTGCAATACCTGAGCTTTCGCACTTCATAGCGATTGCACCAGCTTCTAGCAAACGACTGCCCACACGCAAAAAATGATAGGCTCTATTAACCGCAAATCGAGCCGGAAAGTTATCACTCAAAATATAGACAATCGACGAGTGCTCAGCGATGCTTCCTAACTCTAGTTTTGTCAGAGATGGACCGCGACCCAAATCGGCTTTCTCAAAAGCATCAACCATCGCCGCATCGTAATCACTAATTTCAAAATCTGTTTCTTCCTCTGCAAGAATCCCCTGAAGGTTCGGTACGGAAGCCTGCGTTGCGGGCAAACACATAACTATCTTGGGAAGATAACCCCTTCCGGTAAATTCGACTCGCAGTTGATTCCAATCGGCCCAACAATTTTCTGGATTTACGTCTCGGAAACCACGCTTCTCTTCTAATTCTTTAGCAACCTCACTCGGCACCATTATGCACGGTGCTTTATCGCGAATGGCAATCACCTCTCTTTCTGTGAGGTGACTACCTTTCTGTTCTTCCCCTAATGCCAACATCTGGCCGAGCAGTGGAACAAAGTTGGCAATGAGTTGTTCGTCTTCAGTCATTTTTCGTAGTCAATTGATTTCGCTTCGGTTTACTCCCCTAGCGTAACAGGAGAGTTGCAAAAAACAACCAAGGAGATAATCTATAATCGAGACCAATTCAGAAAAGTAACCATTGGGTGCCCATATGAACGCTTCGTTTATGTATTGGACTGTTAGTGGTGGCGGTGGACATGATTTGCTGTCACTCATTCCCTACCTGCTACGTTTGCACGAAATACCAGGTTCGCATGATGTCCTGGAAATAGATGTAACTGTGAGATTTCGAGCTACTGAAGTGCCTGATATCCCTGGATTTCAACCATCATTTCTGGACGACTATAACAACACGCTACCGAACAAGCCTAAGTGTTCGTTCTACAAAACGACTAAAAAACTAAAGATAGAGTATGTCAGTAAATTTCTCCCATTCAGCACTCCAAAACAGTTTGTCAGCAACATCAAATTAGTTCCGCGGGAAAACAAAGGTTGTCAAAAGCTGGAGCAATTTGTGCGCGAATTTCGGGACGCTCTTTCTTCGTTGACGACTGAGATCGAGAAAAAAACTGACTTTAAGCCAAATTCAATTCTTGTTTCAATCGACGAATTGCTTTCAAATTTCCCAACGACAGATGAACAGCTAATTAAGGCACAGGAAGAACAGCGCGAATTACCTTACGAAGACAATGAGGAATCATTTGAGCCCTATGTGTCTAAAACTCTGCCTAAGGTAATCCCAGTTAATCACTATCCTAATTACGGTTACTCAAAGTACATTGGAAAATACGGCAAGGCTACTTTTCTATTCGGTAAACGCAATCAGTTTTGGGCCCGCGTCGCAGCTGTGTTCAGCAAGGGAAATGCAGAGCAAGCATGGGAAGAGCGAAAGATTTGGTATGCAATTTTGCATACTTTTGATTCGGAAGGTAATCACATCGAGACGAAAACAGAAAAGATCGGTGCTACTGCAGATGGTGAAGCTGGAGTTTTAGACAGAGCCGAAAAGGTAATGATGTCGTACATCGAGAGCCTTGACTCAGTCAACTATGGAAACATCGCGATTAAGCTATTCGATGTCATCGTCGATGGACACAAATTTGGCATGCTAGACAGTTCATCAGAGGAGTATGGAGATCAAACCTCAATGGAGCCGGGAGATTTGGTCTTCTACCCTCCATGGACCGGCGATTATGACACCTAATTCGGAAATACGTTAGCAAAAACGACCGCTACTTAAAATGAGAGTTAGCGGTCGTTTCTCAAAACATTGGCTCGACTACTGCGGATTGCTTCCAGGCTTTAGAGCAATGCCCATTGTGGACAACTTCTTCTTCAATTCCGGCATCGCTGCACGCGCAGCAGCAATACCAGCATCTATGCCGGTCTGACCATCGGACTTTTTGAAAGATACAAGACTGATGCCGGTTGTATCAGGATGAATGTAGACGTCGGCAGTCTTTGAATTCAGGCTATCAAAAGTAGCCAACTGAATTTTCAGCGCTTGCCGCGCCATCGAGCCTAAACCTCGAAACTTATCGAGCGGCATGTCCTTTAGCTTTTCATCTATATCAACGGCGATCACAAAATCAGCGCCCATCTCGCGTGCGTGATTTACCGGCACGTTGTTGATCAATCCGCCATCACAATACAGGCGTTGGCCAATCTGAACAGGTTTCTTCAACCCAGGCACAGCAGTACTTGCAGCCATTGCAACTGCAATATCGCCAGACGTTAGCCTGCAACTTTCGCCAGTAACTACATCAGTGACAACAGCACCATAAGGCATCTTTAGCTGCTCGATGTTTTTATCGCTAAGGGTTTTTCTGACATAGCCTTTGAACTTCCAGCCACGATAAAGCCCGTCATAAGGCTTGTATCCAACGACTCGCAGCATGAGTTCGAGCGGTTCGGTTGCCACTCTGACATAAGGAAGCGGAGTGAATTCTTTGGTGAACCTATCATTTATGAATAGTTGTTCAATTTGATTGATGGGCGTTCCAGCGGCATAGTATCCACCAACTACAGAGCCAATACTGGTGCCAACAACCAAATCAATCGGAATATTTTCTTCCTTCAATACTTTCAAAACACCAACGTGAGCAGCGCCGCGCGAACCACCACCGCCGAGAGCCAAACCAATGCGAGGTCTGCCCAGAGGCCTCGTCGCCGAGGACGTGTCGGTCTTGGTAGTGACAGTAACTGGCTCGGATGTAGTCGCTGCTTCAGATTCACGGTCAAGGTCAGCAGTTTGTCCAAATGCCGGTGGAACAGTGAAAACTCCCGCCAACAGGAAAGGTAGGATTATCGCCCAACTTTTACTCATGACAACCACTCGATAAGGTAAACGCTGCAATGCTAAAACGATTTGCCCGCTTCAACCAGTCCATTCCTATAACCTTTTGGATACACTCAAAGCAGGAAATTGCGGACAAGCTTGTACAATTTAGCGAAGAAAAGACATCTGAAGGACTAGTTCACTAATGTAGATGCCGCCACTCTTTGAGAAGAAGCGGCCGTTGTTCTCTGCAATCGTTGTGCCGTATCTGTAGAGCGAGTTCTTGCCCAGCCACCGGCTTGTGCACATCTCCCATCTTCCATGAAAGAACTACAATCTTATAAAGGGAAACGCGATCTCAACAAAATAGTAGGACACGCACTTGCTTAAACGCGTCTTCGGGTTTCTGACGAAACTACTGCTCGGTTTCATATTCTACGCAACACCGTTAGTAGGTATTTGGCTTGCTTCATCACTTGAAGCTTACCTGGGCGGACCTGCATGGATGGCGTGGACTGCAGGAGCACTTCTCTTTCCGATTATCCCGGGACTGTGGGAATTGCATGCATGGGCCTACCGAAAACCTGACAGCAAACCTTGGCTAACAACACTTGATAGACTCAGCTTAAAAACCTTTGTCGTGGGCTTGGCGTTTGTTTGCGGACTGCTGTCCTTCTATCCCCAAGTTGCATTTCTAGCATTGTCGACCCGCGGGGATTGGATGCTCGATGAGGTCAAAGATCCTCGAACGGAGCGTGCGCGCCGGATGTTATTCGCAGCCGCCGGTGGGTTGGAATGGCTGTATCGCGCCACCAAGAGCAATCCATACATATCTCAAATCGATTCTGAAGCAATTCATAGTACTAACCAGGCGACGCAGCAGCGTGAGAGCGAGGAAGAAAAACACGAACAGGAAGTAGCTAAAACTAATGAACAAGATGTTGATCAACAAAAGGAAGTAGAAGTTCCAAAGGAACAATCACAAGAATCGAACCAGACTGACACGGTCGATTCAACTGATAAAAATAATGAGACGATCGCTGATAAAGATGCACAGAAGGAAGATCCGCCCAGCAAAAAAGACATTGCCGAAAAGGATAAACAAGAGTCGGCAACGGAATCGAGGTTTAGCAAAAAGTGGCCGTGGAAGGGTGTGACTCTGCACCCTGTGGTTGCCACAATGCCTGCTTCTGTGGAAACCAGCATAAAGTCGGTTGCGCAGTACATCGCCAAAAGGGAAAAAGATCCAGTTTTGCGCATCAAGGCTTTGCACGATTATGTGGCAGACAGAATCGCGTATGACACAGTGGCACTTTACTCCGGCAATTTCCCCAGTCAGAGCGCCCGAACGGTCTTTGAGACGCGAAAAGGAGTGTGTGCAGGTTACGCAAATCTGCTAACCGCACTCGCAAGTGCGATAAATGAGAAGGTAGTAGTAGTGGTTGGTGACGCCCGCGACGCTGAAAACAGCGATAAGCTTGCAGGTGGTGGTCATGCCTGGAATGCAGCGAGAATAAATGGGCGCTGGTATTTGATCGACGTATGCTGGGATGCTGGCAGCGTAACAAGGGAAACTGGATTTACCAAGAAATACAAGACAGAGTATCTGCTGACACCTCCCGAAGTTATGATCCAAAGTCATTTTCCGGATCAAGTGACATGGCAATTGTTGGATGAACCAATATCCTTGGGGGATTTTCTACGCAAGCCGATGTTAGATCCAAGCTTCCAAGCTGCCGACCTGACTTTGGTTAGACCAACAAGGGCGATAAACGAAACAGACTCCAACGCCGTCGTTATCGTGAAGAATCCAGACCTTTACTGGCTTATGGTAGGTCTCGAACAGAACGGCAAAAAGGTTGGAAGTGGCAGCTATGCCACCAAAAGTAAATATGCAAAACTTGAGCGCCCTCTGCCGGGCAAGGGGAAATATCGTCTGAACATTTTCGCCAACGAGAAAGACGAATATTCACAATATACTTTTGTCGGTGCAGTCGATTTTGTCCGTCGATAAATCAGATGTGGGATGCAGCATGCGTTTTGATTCGCACCGACCTTCAAAAACCAAACTTTTTTTCTTCGCCACTCTCACCCTTTGGCTTGCAACAATCGTTCTTAGTCCTCTCTACATAGGCGATCTGTATGGAACGTCCTTGCACTTTCAGAGTGTTTGGTTAGGTTGTTTCTTTTGGATCGTGCTGGCAGCAACAACCTGCGGTACTTGGTGTTGTTATCTTTATCTGAAAGCAACTTCGATGTCGGACAAGAGCGGAATGTTCTGGGTGAAGTTTGGTGCTTCACTCGGACTGCTTGGAATTTTCGTACTGTGGATCTTTATCGTAGGTTATGTGGACTACTACTTTGAGACACTGCTAAGCGGTAAAGACTGCATTCACCAAGCGGTAGAATCCATCGAAATACGCAAAAACAAGAACCTTGTAATGTATTGGTGCATAGAACCTGCCCTCAGTCCATGCATCTTGATACTTGCAGTTCAGGAGCAATTGCCCTTCGGCTTAGTCATCGAGAAGAACCTTCACCACAAGAAGAGCTCAACCGACTGCACACTCTCGGTTGAAGAAAACACTGCGACTCTAAAATATGATTCGAAGACCTTCACGTTCCCGCTGGACAGAGAATGAATTCATGACAGCGAACATTAACTGGCATTTTTATGGCGGTCTTTAAGACGCTCGTACAAGCCTTCGCACGTCTGTTTCAACCCCAGCTTGTAAAAATCCTTCAATTCCGCCAGTTGCCGGTCCAATCGCTCTAGAAAGAATGAAGCTCTGGAACCTTCATAACGGGATCGAGTTCCTCTCCGCTAGCTATCGAGCGAAGAATGTCTATCAGTTCAATCCAGCAGCTTTCTTCGGACATCCCGTGATTCTAACCTTCTGCTAATCAAGACCTGCCAAGAAAATCTATAATGGTCTATTCTGCCACGTCTTTAATTCGATCGTAGCTTCGCTTGTAAAAGCAGCCAATTTAGAAGGCATCAGACTATCGTTTCCGTCCGATGGTTACTACCAAGGTTTCTCCGGACCGTTTTTGTCTAAAGCGTATTTTGCTCAGAAAAGTTCGTTGAAGTAGCAGAAATTGTTCCCTGCAAAGGCAATGATAGAAAATTGGAGCGAAAAAATCAAAGAGCTTTCTGACTCGTGGGGAGCAGGTTCGGAAAAGCATTGTGCGGCGCTGGAAAATGCTCGTGCGTTGGCACGTGAAAGCAAATTCGAGGATGCACTCACTGCGTACAGTAAGCTCTTCGAAGAAGGGCGTGATACGTCGCCGTTCATAGGAGCAAGACTTTCATATGTGCTGAGCGACATGGCAGAACTTGGAAAAGTCTACGAGCCGGCGCTCAGAGCACTGTTGAATTTTAGAGAAGCGCACGAGCAATCCATACGCTTGGGTCAATCAGATGATCTTGTAAGGGAGGAGTGGACAGCTCTATGTCAGTACACAGACGTCAATCGCCAGATTGAGTTTTACGATTCTCTCGAAAGTGAGCCAAACAAAAACGAAGAAGTAATCACAATTGTAAGGCGGATCATTTGGCACGAACTCATAGAGCGAAAGAGATACGACGAGTTTTCACCATCAGAATTAGCGACCTTCCTTAAGGCAATTGCTCAGTATGCCGGTCCAACACTGTCACCGAATAGCATACTGAAGAAGGCAATGCCTGAAATGTTAGATTTCCCAGACTTCAGCGAATCTATTGCAAAGCAGACGATTCAACAATGTGCAGCCATCTACGAATGCGCAATTGGACTCAACAAACAATCTATTGCAAAAAAGGCTTTGAAACTAGCAACTTACTACGAGAGAACAGGAAGAGCATATTCTTTCTTCGTGAACGCCGCTTACAGAGCTGGTAATAACTCAAATGCGCAGAAACTCATTGATGAGGCAAAAAGCACTCTGCCTGAGAATGAGTTCAAAACCCTCATGTATACAGCCGAAAAGCTAGGTCTTGAGCCCTGATAATCAATACCATTTGCCCGCTAACCAGCGCGTTATCATCCTTTCGAAGGAGCAGCGAATCGCACTGTCTAGACAGATTAGACGATATCGAAATCCACCTCTAACTACACAATTAGTGCTGTAGGGGGGAGGAGAAATCAATGTCACACATTCAGCAGTTGCTCGATAAGATTCGCGCGAAGCTGTACAGCGGCGAAGAAACCGGCAGATTGAAAAGCATGCACGATCGCATGCAGACTCGGCAAAAGGGCTCCCACCCGGACTTCTTGGATACTCACCATCCCGATGGTAAGCGCCAATCGCGTCTAGAGCATCATGCTGCAAACTTCTGGCACTACTACTATCCAGGCGAGCATCCAACCGAGGTTGTGGCCGATATGCCGCGCGGAGAACATGAATACTGGACAGAAGAGCAACACCGCCAGCTGCGCGAGCGCATGATCGATCCTTCAGGCGGTGAGGCGAAGACGGCTAGAAGCAAGAAGAAAGAAAACTACGACACAATTCAACAACACTGGATGTATGCATCAATGCTCGGCGAATTGGCCCTCGAAAAGAGCGATTATGCTGCTGCCGAGAAAAACTTCAAGCAGTTTCTTATTGAGTCCGAGAGGTCCAATGTGCCTGCACCGTTACTCGCAAAAGTGTTGAGACATCTAGCACGTTCACTTTCGGCGCAGCGCAAGTATTCCGAATTTGAAAACGTATATGAAAAAGCCCTGGCAATCGACACAGAAACCCAAGGAAGCATCGCTCACTTTCCGGAAGAAGAGGATCTTAACCGCATAGCTTACGAATATTTGAAGGAAGGAAGAGATGAAGAAGCTAAAGAGCTATATCAGCACATTCTCGCCGTTCTCAAACGTGTGAGAGGACCGAAAAGTGCTGTTGTATCGCGCTGCTTAAATGACCTGGCCGGCATATATGCAAAGACGGAAGAATGGACAAAAGCAGAAGATTTACTGAAACAAGCAATTGAAATTTGTGAGAACGCTCCCGAAACTCTGAGCGAAGAACTAGCCACTTCAATGTACAATCTGGGCTCTCTCTACCACAAACATGAACGTGACAATGAAGCGCAGGAATTGTTTGGACGCGCTACAGCTATTCTGGAAAAACATACTTCAGAAAACAGCTGCGCATAGTATTCGGAACTGAATAACACGAAACAAACAATTTTTGAGAGTCACAGCCATGGTTGCCCGAGTGTTGATCCCAGTTGATAATCAAGAGTGCACGGTTGCAGCACTCAAATCAGTAATGTCACGTAAGTGGCAGAAAGATACGAAGTTTTTGCTGCTCAAAATTGTAGAGGACTTCAGCACATTACTGTATGCAGATGAGATTCAACACGCCGCTGCACTATCAGCAGAACAAGAAGAATACACGTATGAGATGCGCATGTGGCTCAATGAACTTACGGACTCATTCTCCCAGGTTTTTCCAGATACGAAGTCGAGCCTGGAAAGAGGCAGTGTGGCTCAGCGAATTTGCGAGATTGCCTGTGAATGGTGCGCTGATTACATTGTTCTAGGCTCTCACGACAGACTCTCAAGTCATCGCTGCGCTATAAGCAGTGTTGCAGCAGATGTGGTCAAGTATTCCCCCTGCTCTGTGGAAGTGATTCGCTACCAAGAATTGCACAAACTCCTTTTGCAGGAAGGCAAGATAACCGAGAATGACATAAATGCAATTGTTCGCCCTCCCTCAAGGGTATTGATCGCAGTTGATCTCAAGTCAACCGCTGAGGGGTTGATTGACTGGGTCGGCTCGATTGGATGGCCAGAATACACTCGGTTTAAGCTAATTTCGGTGACTGAACCGCCGCATAAAGTAGAAATTTCTCACTGGCATAGAGGAGTGGGCACCTTATACACAAAAGAAGGACAGCACAACAAAATTGTTGAGTCTCATCTGCACACCCTGGAAACTCGCTTGTCGCAGGCATTAGGAAACAACATCGAATCGAATCCCGTGCGGCACGAATTGCCGTCGGAAGGCATCATTGAAGTCGCGAACGAGTGGGCGACTGACTTTTTGGTGCTAGGTGCATCCTCTTACCATACGGCAGAGGACACAAGAGTCAGCTCAACTCCATTAGAAGTTGCTGCCGCCCTACATTGCTCGATGGCGGTAATTCAAAGCAATGCAGAACGGCAGCCGATATTCTCCTGGCACAAGGAAGAACAAAACAACTGAAAGAAATCATAGTATCCAGATCATGCACTGTTAGTGGGGGATTTCGACCCGAACCTGCTTTCTCAAACGCCACTTGTTCAGCGATCGGGTGCTGATCATGCAGTTGTGTAAAACCGCACTAAAACCCGTAAAGATTGATTTATAAATCGGGTCGAAACACCAATTTCGCAAGTATCGTGTGAATAAGAGGTTAGGGGCGAGTTAAGGCACGTGCGTTTTTTTCGGAACAAAAATTTCGTCGGATAGTCAGTTAATACTATTGCCCAAGAGATGGCTCGGGCTTGAGGTGTTTTAGCGCACGGAGAGTCCGAATCTAAATGCTGATGACAGCGGGGTTCGTAACCGCTGGCTTTAAGCTGCTTTAGAGCACTCAACTGCCTATTTTAGTTTGCAGCGGTCGCTCGCTTTGAAGCGGACGTGCACCGTTTTTAGTATCACTTGGTACAGATATTCGAAGGGAGCATTCATGGAATCACGCTGGCTGGCAATTGTTTCACTTATCTTTCTTCTACACATCTCTCTTCCAGTCCCAAGTTTTTCGGCCGCTTCTAGCTCGAAAAGCTCAATCAAAAGAAGCCAAAAACGAACGGTGACGAAAACCATCGTTAAGAGGACTGTTGCGACAAAGATAGCCAAAAAGAATACGGCCTCAAAGAATGCTGTTGCAGCCAAGAAAAGTCCGTATTCTGCCGCTGTCAGCCGTCGCATCACGGCAAACTTCAAGAACGGCAACGCTGCGCGATATTCGCCACAAGATCTGGTGCGAGCTAAGGTTTTTGTGCACTATCCATTGAAGGGAGGAATTCGAAAACGTTCAGGCGCGATTCGCAACCTCGTCCTACACTCCACTGAAACTGGACGTCCCGCAGGCGCCCGAACGATAGTGCGGAGTTGGAACAACATCGGTCCCCGTCACCCCGGTGCACAATATCTGGTAGATCGCGATGGAACCATTATCCAGACCGCAGATCCGGCATACGCAACCATCCACGTCAACGATAGAACGTCACTGGGCGGGGTCAAAAACGACAACAGCATTGGAATCGAGATAGTTCGTACCGGGAGTCAGAAATACACTCAAAAGCAGCTCACCTCACTGGTCGCACTCGTCGACTATGTGAAAGACCGATACGGTATCACTCGCGTTTGCGGGCATGGAGAAATCCAACCAAGCGATCGTACGGATCCCGTGGCATTTGACTGGGCAAGGTTCTCCAGGAGCCTTGCTTCTATCGAGCGTAATCAATTGGACTCGAAAACAGCCTATCATCAAGAAACCGACCGCACAGATGGTTAGTGATTGATAAACAGACAGATAAACCGGGCACAGGAACTAATTCTTCGATAAAACCAATCTTGACTCAGAACGTCAAAACGATTGTAGTGAGAGAAACCGTATTCACAAATTTGCCATTTGCGGACACAATCAAGATAGACAGATTGTGCACAATGAAAGCAAATGAAATACTTTGACCCGTATATTCCGCGGTGCTCCAGCAATTTTTCAAAAGAAGGCAAGTTTCGTCTTGTTCTGTGCATTGTAGTTATCGCGATAGCTGCAATAGTGTCATCCGCTGTTGACGATCTCGGGCATGTAATGCCTGCAAAAACAATCTTTCACAGCAATTCGCTAATTTACTCAGGTCGAGCCTTCGCAGCCGAATACGAAATTGCCTGTTCGGACGACACACAAGAGAAGAGACGGCAACTGGTTTCTTGCAATGGCACGGGAATCTTCATCCACGAGTGGAACAAATTGCGATTTCTATACGACAGCAACAAAAACCTAGAGTTCATTATCGATCCCAGTGAGAGCAGAATCTATGTTCATCCACTTAAAGAAAAAGGAGCCTATTGGCTCGATGAGGAACATTTTTTGCACGGTTTTCCTGGGCTAATTGGCTACAAACAATTAGCTGACGCCACAATTGATGGTAGAGATTGCAGTGTTTACGGCTGTGAATTTGACGAGAAACGTTATTACGATAAGGAAACTAAACTTCTGGTACTTCAAAAGGGCGGATTACCACACCGAAGATATTCCACAAGGATGCTGAGGTATAGTGATAAGGCGTTGCCTGCCAATCTTTTCGAACTACCGTCTGGCTATAGCATAATTGATTGCACTAGATAGCAGGTCCTCCCGTAAAATAGAACTACCAATTTCGGAGAGAAGCCCGTTGAAACTCGCGCAGTTCGACAAATTTTGCCGGGACCTACCAGCAACCACCTACGTAAATCAGTGGGGCGGGTGTCATGTATGGAAAGTCGCCGACAAGGTTTTTGCAATCGGCGGACTGGACGAGGGAGAAGAGTTCTACACAATCAAAGTTAGTCCCTGGGCATTTGAAGTGCTGCAAGAGCAGCCAGGCCTGCGCCCAGCACCATATTTAGCATCACGTGGACTGAGCTGGATTCAGCACTACGAAAAGCCTGGTCTGACAGACAAACAGTTAAAAGACTACATCAGAAAATCGTATGACTTGGTTCTCGAAGGTGTTTCAAAAAAGAAACGCCGCGAATTGGGACTACTGGAATAGTCACTTATTGAGACAGTTTCAGCCACGACTTTCGCATGACCGCCGGTACCAATGACGATAACTTTCACTTGCCCATTCATTTTGCCGGTACATCCTTATCAGGCTCGGTAAAGGATACGAAGTCTACCATTTCCCAAACACCATCCTTGTTTGGCTTGAAAATATCCATGCTTTGCGTTTCCTCTTCCATTACTTTCTTGCCGTCTTTGCTCAAAGTTAAATACCAGGTGATTCGTCCAACAGCAAGATCGCCTGCACGGTAGACTCTCAGCAGTTTGAAGCGGTATGTGTATTGGCGTGATTTGTCTGCGAACAGCTTTTGAAATCGAGCGCGCATGGTTTCCCAGTTCTCGGTAGGAACACCTTGATGGTCGGCTTTAATATCTTTGGAAAACAATGCGCAAGACCCATCGAGATCTCGGCGATTGAATGCCTCAGTCCATTCTGCAAAACGTTTCTCAATTGCATCGAAGTCACTCTGCGCGGATTTCGAAACGGCAGTAGATTTCGTAGAGGTTGCGGGCTTCGGATAAGCTGCGGGTTTTGCACCGGCTGCGGTGCAGACCAGAAGTGAAAACACAACTAGACAAACCGCAAAGAAACCTTTCAGAGAATGAGCGGAAGTAATGAAGCTTCTTTTACTTAGCAAGAAAGCCTGAGCCGCGTCGTTCATAGCGTTTGTGCATTGAGATTTCAGCAGCATCGATAAGCCTCCCCAGCAGCGTTTCGTCACTTAGATAGTTTATACTGTGCGCTGCCACATGGAATCTAATTCCGCACTTTCCGCGACAGCTGACATCACTTGCCAAACCATAGAGCAAAGCCCGGTCCTTTCGTCAAACGCATAAGCCGAGTCTTACTGCGCTGGATAGCCACACCTTTTGCGGCATTGGCAGGATTTGGACTGGGGCATATCGTTTGTGCCGCCTTGCACGGCGCGATATCATTTTTCAAATTTGTACCATTTGTGACCAATGTTCTTTGGATTAGCGGAGCAGTTACAGCCTATTTAGGCACCACCTGGGCCACTAGTTTCGCAGTTCGGTGTGCGCCAGCCTCGCACCAGAAAGTGCGATGGGTAGTGTTACTTTCCATTTTTGCGTTTCAGCTGCTGCAATTGTTTTCTATTCCGTCACTTGAGAATGCTATGCAAACCAAATTCGGTGCCTACGCTGTTCAAGGCTTTATTGTAGTATCGTGGTTGATGTTTAGAGCTTGGAAAAAACCGCTTTAGAGCTTGCCGACCATCAGACAGCAGGGAAGCACCAAAAAGCTAAGCCTGGCGACCAAGGCTTGCGTTACTGCGGGCCCCCTATCCTTAAAACTTGGCTCGCGTATCAGCCTTAAGTTTGAAGGGGGTTTGAACCACTTTCAGTCGTCTCCCAAAAGCCCGCAATCTCCAGCCTGGTGATGTTCTCCAGGTGACAACCTTCGAGCAACATTAACGCCCTATTCTAACGGCATGAGCGGTTGAAATACCGCATCGAACTTTCCGATTAGTACCGAACTACCACCACTGCATGACGACAGGCACACTGCCGATTTTGTCATCTGCGTTTCTACACACTGAGAGGACCCACTCATGCAAAATCCCCAACGCGAAACTGACCGCCAACCAACCCCACCTGCGGGAACAGACCACAGCGCCGGAAGTGATATCGGTGTGCAAAAGTCCACGGGTATTTCAATGGACTCTCTGGTTCGTGGGAATGATGCAGGCTCTCAAAACGGGCTGACGTTCGCACAAACCGCTGACATAATCGCGCGAATGACAGGCAACGGAAACATTGCAGACATTGTTGGAGCAGGATTTGCACTCTACGACTCTTTAACGGAAGGCGCATCACAGAAAACAAAATCGGGAGAAAGGAAACTTCCGAACGACAGCGCCAGCATGGAAAAAGGCGGCATGACGAAGGAGATTCCCCCAAGAGACGGTAGGCCTACTCCACCACGTCCTTCGGACGGTTACTATGACCTGCCGCCTACTACTCAATCAACAGCAATGAATCCGCATCCGGAAAATGTTCCGACAGAAGCTCCTGCAGCAGCAGCAATTGCTGATGCCAACAAAACACTTGAACGGCTTGCAGGACAAGGCGAAGGTTTGCTCAACCCTGACGACCAGCCTATCAGCGCGGAAACACAGACCGCCTTGCAAGGTTTGTTGAACGCAGATTTCGCAGGTATTCAGAAAATGTTGAAGGATGCTCAAGGCAATCCGGAAGCGATAGCAAAACTCCACGCAATGGCTCGGGAGCTTACAAGCTTGACGAGCACGACGGTGAAACTTCAAGAAGGTGAAGATGGCGCTCTCTCATTGAGTATGCTTTCCAACTTCGACAATCCGAAAGGCGGAGGATTCTCAGGCGCCGGCGTACCGCAAATGGAAAATCGCCTTATCGTTTCCGCTGATAGTGTCACAGCAACCACCACACGTGATTATGGTCACAACTTAGGCAGCAGAGGTCGGTCGACTGTCGACGGAAATGTAGAAACTGAAGCGGCAAGAATGCAACAGCTGGCAGTCAGGGGATTGGAGTTCCAAGCCGGACAAGCCGCACAAAACGCGGCAATGCGACAAATGGACATAATCAAAAACAGTATCGCAGACAAAGGTCCAAAAGTGATGCAAGCGCCTGCAGAAATCCTGGAATCAATTCGAAAGTCGATTCTTCTCGACCATCTCGATAAGTAGCTAGTTTTGACGAATTACCTCGGTGGTAGAGAAGCCAGCTCTGATGAGCTGGCTTCTTTCACTGGCGGGGAAACTTTTAGGGGGCGCATGCAATATGCCAGGCACGCGTGATAAGTTCTACCACCACCACAGCTTGAATCCTTTGAGCGGAAACGATGGTTTGTTCTGTGGTACTGCTTGCGGTGCTTGCTTTGGTGCTTCAGGTTTGTAACTGCGAACATAGAGGTTGGTTCCCACCACATTTGGGAGCGGTGCACCATTCGGACGTTTCTTCTGTTGAATCAGATCACGTAAATTCTCAACCGATTTCTCACGAGCTAGTGCGCTTTCCGAGCCATCCTTGGGATTCGCCTTCAAAGCTGCTAATTCCGCTGCGGTTGGTGGTTCTGGAATCTCTGGTGCAGCATTCTTCAAACCATGCTTTGCCGGGGTTGTTTTCAGCTGCACCGCCTTCTTCCCTTCAGCGTCAATACCAAATCGGTCCAGACAAAGTCTGCAATAATCACCAATTGTTCCTGTCGGCTGAAGGGCATAAGCAATACGGTACTCGCGAATTGCAGACTCTTTGTGTCTCAAGTGCACCATGCAGTTTGCATAGTAGTAATGCAAGAGCGGGTTGTTAAACTCTGACGGCAGCGCCGCTCCCAAATCGTTTGCAGCGTTTGCAAACTGCCGGCAGCGATACAGAGCTATTCCGCTGCTTAGTTTGTTTTCTTTTGGCTCGCCTAAATGCGAATCCTCAACCGCCCCGCCGTTGTTCACTCCAAAATTTCCGGCGGTATTGTTTACTCCAAAACTTTCACTATTTCGAATGACGCTGCTTGCAACATTATTAGCACCGAATCCTACGCCACTCCGTGCTTCGTTTGCGAGAACCGGCTGTGATACCACACATGCGAGAACAAATGGCACAACAAATGCAAAAGCAATACCTCGGGTGTTCATCATAATTTCTATTCCACCGGTCCAAAGATTTCGTCCATGTAATCAGTCGCGCGGGAAGGCCAACCAGTGAAAATCACATCAGTCCTTCGCTTAATACTCAGCAAACCGAGACATTGATTCCATCCGGTTCCCGGTTGCCAGGTCAGAAAGCCGGAAAGCGCAGTTCGATGGACGTCAGCTGAATAACTTGGCCAGTCAGGCTTGGGCGTCATCGGAATCTCGTAGTGCCCCTCATTAATGGTGCTCCAAGCAGTATTGGGTTTGTCACGCTGAGTTTGCTCCTTCACTATCGTCTTGGATGAGCCTTCGGGTGTCGCATTGGTATTGAGCCAGCTAGGCAACTGCCCCCGCGTACCGACCGCGACTTGAGCATTGGTATTATCGGGAGTGCTGTATTTCGGATAGATGTAATAGGTCACGGTATCCTCACCGTTATTGAGGAGGCGTTGTGACTTCAGTAGATTCTGCAACTCGCCTTGAGTGTATCCGGGCTTAAACTCCTTCACTCGCTGCAAAATCACACTGATAGCCGCAGCGTGATCGCCCGGCAGTGCATTTATCGCCTGCCACAAATTGTCCGGCTGAAGTTCATTTCCAAGCGAAACATAACCATTGAGCAAACCGGATGTACCTAGCCATTTGCTCGATGTGTAAGGGTATGTATATCGTTTATTCTCTAAATCAACACTCTTAAATGGTTGCAGAGTGCCGGTGTCCGAGTAATAAGGCTTCGGCGGATAATTGGTGACATGACCGTGCCCGTCATCCAATCGAATGGTGGCAATCGATGTCAAACTAATTGCTACAAAAGAATGAGGAATAGTCAGCTCATAACTCCGCATCGGATTAGCAACAGCTGAAGCGGATGCGGCAAGCTGCACCTGGTCTGTAAGATGCCCTGACTCCTTGAACGCATTAGGTAGTGTCTGCACGGTGCTATTTGGCACCGTCACATTTTTCCATTGATCAAATGTGTTGTTAGATACCAAATGTGATGCTTCATTCGAATGAAAAGTAACAAAGCAAAAGTAATTACCATTGGCTTCGGACGGATTGTAGCCTTGCATGTACGTTTGATTCTGTTTGGTATGCAAATTGGCTGTAATACCGGAAGGAATTGTTTGCGGGTCATTTACTTCAATGTTCGATTCTTCACCTCGATACAGCGCAGCAGAATCCCATTCCGCAGTATCGCCGGAAGAAACGTTTCCGCCGCGTCCAAGCAGTTTGGCAGGCTTGCCTGATACTAACTTATTGAAGTAAACCGACAACGCAGTAGTATTGGTGAGAATCTTGTAGAGCTCATCGTTTATAGTCTTTGCATTCTGAAATGCTTCCTTCGGAGAGTTGCCACCTGTGCCATAGCCTTGCTGACTCATCGCCTCAGCGTTAGCGTTTACCAGAAATGACTTGCCCCACACTCTATTTATGTTCGCCAAACTGATCGTGCGCTGGGAATCGGCAACATCGTCATAGCCAAGACCTTGTTTTGATGACGAACCTGTAGGGTTAGTTTTCAGCTCGAAAACGCGTTTGGCAACGTTGAGTGCACCAGCATCAATCGAGTTCTTCATCTCTTGTGACCCACCCAGGAAAACGCTCATGCGAAATCCCGTGACTATCGCAATAATGATGAGAAGCGCGCACACAGCAACGATTGCAAAAGCGCTGCCGTTGTTTCTACGTAATGATCCTTTATGTAGCATGATTGACTTTTTCCTCAGCGCGGAACCGGAAGTGAAACAATCGGCTGTTTCACATTGGCAGAAACAGTCACACGCTCGTAACCGGGAAACGGTACAGGCATTGCAACAACCATTGACGTGGTGAGTGAAACTTCTTGCGCACCGGCATCGAAAACCAGATTGCTGCATTCGAGTTTCGAGATATTGGAAGGAAGACGATACTGTCTAATTACGTCTGAGCAAGCCTGAATCGCATTTGCTTGATCAGGAAGAGTAGAACAGAGGCGAGCCAACTGCTCAGCAAACTCTTCATTTGCATGAGCGGCGTGAAACATCACAGCCAGGTCTGCTGCAAACAGCACCAGAGGAACAAAAACTATGCCGACTCCGACAATCGACTCGATTAGGGCGTTGCCCTTGATTCTTCTATTTATCATTTGACTCTTTAGTTTGTCATTATTCGTTTAAGAAGCGATTGTTTTCAACAGGACGTCGACCAACAACTGAAAATGTAATTGGACCGCCAAGTCCTGGAACACCATTGAACATAAAAATAGGTAGCGGGGGTCTGAAAGAAACCGTTGTAGAGACGCTGACGAACCAAAAGTTCACAGTCTGATTGTCACCAACTGGTTGCCACGGGACAGGTATGTATTCAACTTTCGTGATCACTTTCTGATCGGAGTTTGCTAGTCCTCCCAATAAAGTGCGGCGCCATTGATCTGGAATAGTCTTAATGACGGTTCCGCTGGTATCAATTACTTTAGAGCGAGGCAGCTTCTGTGCTTCACGCAACTGCAGCTCGTTGAGGTAGCGTGCCGATCCGTAGTCGATTCCAATGCAGACGGCGTCTACAATTGGGAAAAAACCAAACATCAGAAGCAGAAAGAGACCGGGCGCAAATTCACTGATGGCGGTGCCTTTCGAAGAGCGCAACAAAGTACAGCCTCGCCGTGCGTTTAGGAACATACTTTTCCATCATAGCGAAAGCGCGCTCTCCGTCTAGTCCTTCGAAGATGAGAATTGTAAGGCAATTGTGTAGACGTTTACAAACCGCTGTTCATAGGATTTTCCGAAACACCACAAAAAACCACATCATCGCGCGCGCTCTTAGCTTGCCTGAAATGAAGGGCGTAAAGGAACCATGGAACGCATTTACAAATCAAAGATTAGAAATTTGCTTAGTAAATTGGATGGTCCACTAGCGTGACGCGATTCGGCTTCGGCTAGCAGTCCGCGGAAGAAATCGCGAAAATTCCGCTCCCATCCTACTAAATGTTAGGACTGCCGGTTTCCCGTACGGTTCCTTCCGTTTCGGACTTTTCTCGTAAAGTTTGAATATTAAAACGCGCCGCAACGGGTATAAGACACCCGGAAGCCTTAATCTGTTTGCCTTTTGAGGTAAACTTGCGAAGGATTATTCGGGGCTCTGCGTGGACAAAAAAGACCTAAAGATAGCCAAGGAAATCGAGCTTGTCGAATCACCGTCCCAGCCAAAGGACAGGGAAGGTCTGCAAGCGAATAGTCGATTAGAAGGTGCGGATCCTGCGACTAATTCAGAAGCGTCCGAACATACTCGGGAATTGACGCAAGGTTCTCCTCAAACAAGTCAAATACAGCATAGCGCCAATAGCGACTATCTTATAGGCAAAGTAATCGGCGGTCACTACGAAATTCTTTCGAGAATCGGACAAGGCGGAATGAGCACGGTATATAAGGCGCGGCATCAGCTTCTCAAAAGAGACGTTGCCATTAAGTTTCTGGCCGTCGGTCGTCAGTTTGATGGAAAAGCAATACAACGCTTTCAAGAAGAAGCAAGAGCAGCTGTCGGGCTACAACATTCAAGCATTTGCTCAACACGAGAATTCGGAATCAACGAGGATGGAATTCCATATCTCGTCATGGACTACGTGGAAGGCACCAGCCTCGGTGAATTGCTCAGACAGGAAAGAACTTTTTCACAGCCGCGCACAATCGAGTTGATCCTTGGCGTTTGCGCTGGTTTGCAGCACGCTCATGAGAGTGGAGTTATACACCGCGATATCAAGCCGGCAAACATTATCATCACAAAGGATAAATCAGGCATCGAGACGACCAAGCTGGTCGATTTCGGAATTGCAAAACTGATTCGCGAAGATGACTCGGGACCGGATTTGACCCAAACCGGGGAAGTTTTCGGGACTCCCAAATACATGAGCCCGGAACAGTGCCATGGCAACAAAGTAGATCAGCGAGCGGACATTTACGCGCTGGGTTGCATTCTGTTCGAGATGCTAACCGGACAACCACCATTCAACAATGAAAGCGCAATTCAAATACTCTTCGCTCACATCAATGAAGAACCACCCGCTCTCGGCAATTCGGTGAGCAAAGACATGCAAGCTATCATCGATCGCTGTCTTCAGAAAGATCCGAGTTTGCGCTACCAAAAGATCGCAGATCTCATAGCTGATCTCGACGCTGTAAGAGATGGCGAAAAACCAGTTCATGCACAGCCGAGAAAACCTGCAAAACCGCGTGTTGCTGTAGTGCTCGCTACAGTTTTCACGTTGATCACGATATTTGCAGTTTTGCTGTCCAGCCTGGCAATGAATCGAAGAGCGGACAACAACTTCACAAATCAGTGGGAAAGCGCGCACACTACAGCCCTGCAATACCGGCGCGCGAAAAACCTAGCAGCAGAGGAAACACAGCTAGAGAAGTGCTTAAAACTGGCGCAAGAGAGTCGTAATGATTCTCTTATAAGTGTGACGTTACAGGAACTATCCAACGTTGAAGAATCACTTGGAAAAACTCAGGACGCCGAAGCGCATAGAAAAACTCTCACCAATAAGATCAAAGTCGGTGGACTCTCCAAACTGTTCATAATGGCGGCATTTTCTCTGATTGGCGTTGGCATTGCCATTTTCGTTGCATCATTGATTTTGTTCGGCAAGAACAAAAATGCAACTCTTCGTGATGTTTTCACAAAAGGCAAATAGCGATCCTGCGCTAAGGACTCAAAAGACCAGTTCTACTCTATTTGCTCAAAAGTGCACTGCTTCGGACTCTTGTCTGGACGCCAACGCAGCAGTTTAGTGCCGTGACGGAAACGTCCACCGGTAACATGATCGTAGCGGACTTCCACCACCAATTTGGATTTCAGTGGCACCCACTCTGTACTTCTTTCGTTACTCCAGCGACTTGGTGCCCCCGGTATGTTTTCCTGAAACGACTCTTTCGCTTTCAGTTTTTCAAGTTTTCCGGTTAGTTCTCTCTTTTCCACAGCGGACAACGAAGATGTGAAACCGACATGGTGCAAGCGCCCATCATCATCGTAAAGGCCCAACAACAACGAACCGACGAGTTTAGAATTGGTACCATACCTGAAACCACCAACGACGCAATCAGCAGTGCGCATTCGCTTCACTTTGATCATGCCTTTGCGGTTGCCGGTTTGATAGGGCAAATCAAGATCTTTGGCAATAACACCGTCAATTAGAGAACCAGTCGTGCTCAACCAATTGTTTGCATCGTTCAGCGAGTAAGCAACAGGACTCAGCGATATATCCTTTCTCTGCTTTAAAAACTTGAGGGCAAACTTTTCAAGTTTTTGTCTTCGGATGCGAAGGCTTTCTCCGGTCATATTCTCTCCATCTTGAGTCTTGAGAATATCGAAAACAATATAATTGGCGGGGATTTCGGCAGAGAGCTTACGAACCCGACTTTCCGCTGGGTGGATTCGCTGCAACAAATCATCAAACGAAAATACATCACCGACCCGAATCACCAATTCTCCATCGAGCACAAAGGTATCTGCTTTCAAAGTCGATAATGCGCTAACAACTTCAGGAAAGTATCGGGTCAAGGACTGACCGCTTTTGGACCGCAATTCGATGTCCTCTCCATCTCTAAACGCAATACAGCGAAATCCATCCCACTTAGGCTCATACTGCCACTTATTTCCGGACGGCAGTTTGTCGGTCAACTGGGCTTCCATCGGAGCGTAGTCGTAGTCGAGGCGTGCAGATTTTGAGGAGGAACTAGTGGTTGACTCAAGGGGTGTTATCGTGCGTCCCTTAGTCATTGACTTTGTTGATGCTTTTATTGCCATGGGGGTTTCTTCGGTGTCTAATTTGGTTTAACTGTGTTTCTAAACTTGGAAAAGCTTTGAGCGTTCAAAACTTGAGATCTGCGAATGCCAGCACGTCTTGCTTGATGAATTCCGAACGGAAGATTCTGCAAATCGGAAGTTGCATGCGCATCAGTCGAAATCACAAAGTTGAAACCCAAATCGCTGGCAAGCTTGGACCACTTTGGTTCGAGATCTAATCGGTATGGATCACCATTTATCTCAATGGCAACCGGTGAGTCCTGAATCGCTTCCAAGATTTTCTCAACGTCGCATGGAATAGGATCTCGCCTCAAGACAAGCCTTCCAAGCGGATGTCCCCAAATCTTAAAATGTGGATTGCGCAAACCATTGAGCAGACGCTTCATCATCTTCGACTCATCCTGCTTATAGCGAGAATGAATACTCGCGATGATTACATCAAACTGTTCCAAGATTTCGTCAGGATAATCCAGTTCACCGTCAGCAAGTATGTCGCACTCGGTGCCTCTCAAGAGTTTGATTTTTACCTTTTCCTGGACGCGTTCGATCTCTTCCCATTGTTCCTTTAGACGATCAACAGTTAAACCTCCAGCATAGTGCGCTGTGGGCGAGTGATCCGTAATGGTCATGTATTTCATGCCCATGCGCTCGGCGGCGCGCGCCATCTGCTCAATTGAATGCCTGCCGTCCGAATAAGTGCTATGACAATGAGTCATTCCCTGAATGTCGTCATAGTGAATCAAGTCGGAGAAATCATCTTTTCGCGCGAGTTGAACTTCACCATTGTCTTCTCGCAATTCAGGCGGAACAAAAGAAAGTCCAAGCTTCTTGTAGACATCCGTTTCAGACACAACTTCTATCTGGCGAGTCTTCGCTTTAAATACATCGCTATTGAGAGTAAGTCCTTTGCGCTTAGCTAGTTTTTGCAAATGCAAGAAATGGGCCGGACCGGTGGTTTCCAGCAGCTTGAGCGTGAAATTTTCTGCAATAAAAAGTTCCACTCTCAACTCATTGAATAACCTCACAGCCGCGAAGTCATCGCTGCTTTCGATGACTTCGGTAACCAGAGGAAATTTCTTGAATGCCTCCAGCGCAGAGGAAACTACTCTTGGCTTTGCAACGAATTGAATCTTCTCAACCGCCTCATACCAGCGCCGAACATCTCCCGTCACCTCAATCTCCAGACCTCGAACTGAAGAACGCATATACGAGATAATTTCTTCTGCGGTCTCCAACGCATCCACAAGAAGAATCGCAGACGCACGCGTCTTCATTCGCTGAATCTTACCGAGCAGCGCCCGCTCACTGCGCGCCGCGAATCCGGGCACAAGACGCACCTTCTCTTCAGTGCAAGCTTGCTCCAATTCGGAAATCGTGCGAATACCTAGCGCTTCCGTCAACTTCCGAATCTTGTCCAGAGTCAGACCTGGAATTCGTGACAGCTCGACCGTCCCTTCCGGCACCTCGTCCTTCAATCGATGCAGATATTTCGACTCACCGGACTGGTAAATCTCCTCAATGGTCTTGGCCAGAGATTCGCCGATTCCTGGGATTGACGTGAGCGTGTGCTCTCGAACGAGTTTGCCGATGTCCGCTTGCGACGCTTCAATCGCTTTGGCGCCCCTGAGGTAGGCGCGTGCTTTAAATTGGTTTTCGCCCTTGGCACTGAGCAACAAACCTGTCTCGCGCAAATAGCTGGCAATTTCGAATTTGTCCGGCATGCCGGGTTCTCCTGTCTTTCAATGAAGACAGATCGAATCTTTCAAAGTTCCAAACGCTGCAAAGCCTAGCCAGTATGGGCATAATGAGCGAAGCCCGGTTAATCCGGCGAATGTACTATCCTCGCCAGGTACTTATCGTATCTTTCTCTCTTTTCGAGAGTTCGCAAGTTGCTCCAAGCCTCTGCAACTTGATTGTACATATAGGGATATCCAGTCTCTTTGTTCTCTGGATGATACTTGGCGGAAAGAGACTCGTACGCCTTTTCAATTACGCCTAATTCTGCTTCAGGATCGACTTCCAACAATTCGTAGTAAGTTCGAAGCTCATACATTAGTTCGTAAACACTCGAGAAATCGACTTTGCGGAAAACTGAATAGTCCATTCGAGAAGGCACTCATACATCAACGCCCATAAGGACAAATATAGTTGACGTGCGTTCGAAACCTACTGGGTGAATTGACGAGCAAGATCTAGGGAAAAGGATGACTTCCAGACTCATCCCTTTGCATCTTACACCAAGCAGACCAATCTATTTGTATTCACGAATGTAGAGCTGCCTGCGCGTGGTTGGTGAGCCAAATTGTGCTTCGCCAGAATAGCGACCAAAATAAGGAGTCGTTCGACCGTAGGCGGAACCAGCAGCTGGCCCGTTTGGAGGTGGCCCGCTTGGGAAACCCTGGGGGTGTCCGCCCATACGTGGTCCGCCCCACGGAGGCGAACCCATAGGAGGTGGAAAATGCGGCGGTCCACCATCCAAGCCGGGATGTGAAGGTCCTCCTTGTGGTGGTCCATTTTGAGGTGGTGCGTCGACAGGAGGTTCCCCATTTGGATGTCCGCGTTGCGCAATTTCTCCGCCACGAGTGTCGCGTTGCTGAGCTTGAAGCGAGTGAGGATCAGTCACAGGAATCGCAGTCTTCCACTCAATTCCGTTTTGCCTTCCTGCGCGCATATGATCATGGTGACTCAGTTCCTGAGGGTGAAACATTGCCAACGCCTGTTTCGAAGCGGAAGTAAGCTCATTCTGGCTAGCGTTCGCTCCCAACTGTTTGATAGCGGTTCCATCAGTACCAAACAGACCCGGTGCAACGAAAACATAACCGCTCGACCGGCTTGAATTTTTGATTGAACCTAAATCATCTACACCACCCGTGGTGTACACAAGTTTTCCAATCAGAGGTTCTGACCAAGCAGTTGGAGCTAATCGCGAAGCAAGTTGTTTTCTCTCTTGATCATTTTGGCCCACAATGATCACTAGCGGACGCTTATCACACGCAGCCACATCAATCGCCAGTCGAACGGTATCGACAGCCGGTAATTCCTTAGGCACAACGACGCCGTTACTACCATAATAATGAGCGATTTCATTCATGCGCGCCGCCATATCGTCCGCATCGCGGAAAACCATTTGCGGGCTTCGACCGCCGCGCACTATCGAGCGGCCTTCAGGATCGAGAATCGCGAAGATTGTATTCTCGAGCGGTGCATCAGGACGCCACAAAGTTTTAAGCAGCTCTGCTTCGCTGGCGCTCTCGTAGGTCATCATCCGTACGCAGACGAAACTCCTGGAAGCTTGTATTACATTTGGCTTGGACAGGAACCTCCCATCCATATCTTGCTTGCCTGGTCACCAGATGCCGGGAACACCAGCGCATTGTGGTGCAGCAGCAACAAGCAAGATCGGCTTACGTTCTTTCGACGCTTCCGACTTTGCCTGCCGCCACGTCGGAATCCAGCCGATGCCATCGGATTCCGCCAACGCCGGAAGCGACGTGAACGTGGCGAGTATGGCGTATCCGAGCAGGACTGCAAGAGAAAACACGAATCGCATATTGAGTCTCCAAAATCAAACCCAACAGCCGCAGGAGCGGAAGTGAAAGTTTCGTGCCCACCACTTCCGCCGTTGCTGCTGTCCGGTTACAAGCAAGCCCTCGCCTGCCATCAATTCCAAGTTATCAAAGCAATATGGAGAAATTATGGAGGACACGTCTTCGGCTCAAACACAGCGGTGAGCATGCTGGGTATAACCCCAATGCCTGGGCTTTCCGCAATTGATCAATTTTCAGCACACAGGCACGCCCTTCAATTTTGAGCGCAGCTTGAAGGCGTCAAATCATCACTAGTTTTAGCTCCCGTAAGTGGCACTTCCAAGCTTTGAAATTGGCCCGGAGCAATGGCAATTGCAAGTCCGGCCAGGCTAATGGGAATCGTCGATAAAGCAACACAAATTCGAAATACGTCACGTGCAAGGAGGCGATCAATGATGCCCTCTACAGGCATGTTGAACACCAAAAGGTGAATGAAGGGCAACATGTAAAACAGCGCCCAAACTACAATGAACGAGTGAAACGTCGCAGTCAAGGTGCAGAATTCCAGCGACTTGCGCGCAACACATTTGTACAAGACAAACTGAAGAAGGAATAGAACTATTCCTGCGTAAAGCGCGGAATTGAGCGCAATCATTGATTCTTCTCCAATAACTTGCTTGTAGATCAGTGGAGAGGACAATGCATTATTCTGCAGCGCGAACGTAATTTTACCGCAGTGTTGAGAGGTAATAGCCATGAAGGTGCATGCAAGAACAATGACAAGAATGCTTATTGCAAGATGAACACCCAATGTAGAAAAGCGCGTAATATTGGAACGAAGTGAGTCATCACTGGTGGAGGGCACCAGTTGCCATAAATACAGTTTCTTCTTGTGAGCGGCAGCAGTAATGAGTCCGAGTAGAACTATTGAGGGCACTAAGATTGCAAGGGAGGTAGCATCTAAACTACCTTCAAACAAAAACAAATCCAGTCTTGCCCAGCAAAGAATGAACAAATTTAGCGGCAGCAAAAGAGCCAGGCCCAAAACAGCAGAGACTCTCCAATAATCTTTGACGCGAAACGCCACCAATCTATTTAGCCAGCACGGCACACGATTTCCAGGGAGAGCTTTCTTCAGTTGTTTGAAACACTCATCGAACAGAGATACGAGTAGGACTGCCGCACCTGCACCTCTGACAAAATACTCCAATCCGGACTGCACAAGTTCTTGCCTATAGAGCAGAATTTTTGCTGAAAACATCAGGTCCAAGACTTTGTGCTCAGCCACCGGAGTAAGAATTACATTGGGAAACGGGAAATTTTGAAATCCCCAACCACAGGCCTTTTCTGCAGCCACATGCAACAAAATGGCAAAGCCAGTGATTCCTCCTATCAAAGCTGCGTAAAGCAAGCGACGCATTAGGTTAGCTCCAGGCGCAAAACCGTTATAAACCCATCTTATCCCCAGTCTTATACCTTATATAGAGTTCAGCGGCGCCAACAGTGAGGAAAACCGCACTTTTCTACATTTCCTCAATGTTATTAAGCTCAAAAACATGCCGCCCGGGGCGATTCACGGGTGTATAAACCCAATTAATTGCCCCAATTGGGCATCAGAAGTAGAATCAATCTAGGGGTTAAGGCAGCGCAGGTGACAGATTTGCAGCAGGCCTTCTCACTGGAAGTTTTGATACACCGGAAACCTGGTTGGATGCCGAAGCAAAAAAAATCGAATCAGCGGAACACTTGGGCGAAGTTCCTAATCTCGCTTGGCTGTTTGTCGCTCCTGGTACCGCAAGAGGCAGACGCCCACAGAAACTTAGTCAGAGCCAAGGCTGACCAGGCTAAGGGAACGCCAAGCGTTTATAAAACACCAAAGACATCCCGCCGGTTCAAGCAAATCTCGCAGTATTTGACCATGAGCGATGGTACAAAAATCGCCGTGGATGTGTATCTGCCGGATACCTACAAAAGCGGCGAAAAGCTTCCGACGATGTTCGAGCAAAGTCGTTATTGGCGCGTGATTCAGCCCAAGTCATACTTGAAATTCCTCTATTGGACGCCGCTCAGCCTCTACCGCTCGGAGTTTTTGTCACATGGATATGTCTGGGTAGTCACGGACGCGCGCGGCGCGGGAGCCTCGTTTGGTGATCGCCCATGGGAGTTGCCTCCACTCGATGTTCGCGATAGCAAAGAGATCATGGACTGGATTGCGAAACAGCCATGGTCAAATGGTGACATCGGGTTGATCGGCCACTCTTATTCCGGAAACATGGCTGAATTCGCGCTGATGAACAAGCATCCGGGTGTGAAAGCCGCCGCGATCTTATCGAGTCCGTTCGATATCTACGCTGACGTTCTACGTCCAGGCGGTCTTCCACTCCAGCCATTCATCGACAACTGGATGCAGTTGAATAAGGATTTCGACTCAAATATCCTGCCGCGTAATTTGAAGTTTCTGAGACCGCTGCTTTGTCACATGAAGCCCGTGGATCAGGATAAGGACAAACACCTACTGAAACAAGCTCTTGCAGAACACAAGAAGAACTCGGCACTGTCTGCGGACAAATTGAACTTCAGGGACGACTCTCCATTTACTGCAACAGATTTGCTTGCCACCAAAACTCGCGATCTGTCTGGGCAAATTCTGCGCGACCGATACGGTCAGCACTTCGAAAAGCTTGGCGTGGATCCCAGCAGCCCAAGCGACTATTGGAAGGAGTTTGACGCAGCTCAAGTTCCGGTGTACATGAGTTCGGGCTGGATCGAAGGCTCGAATTCGCGTGCAGCCGTCAATCGTTTTCTCAACTACACCTCTCCTGGCTCAAAGCTGATATTGGGACCGTGGGAGCACGACTTCTTCAACATTAGTCCATTTACGCGTGGTGGCTTATCGCGTTTTCGTATCGATCGAGAGATGCTCAAATTCTTCGATCACTATATGTTGAATAAAAACTCACTGGCAAATGACGCGCGTGTTCATTACTACACGTTGGGCGAAGAACGTTGGCATGGCAGCGACACATGGCCGCCAAAGAATGATCCGAAGACTTTGTTTTTGTCTGCCGATAAATCAATGAATGATAAGGCACCTCCTATCGAACAAAGCGCGCTCTACAAGATTAGCGAGAAAAGCGGCTCTGGAAAAAATTCGCGATGGGATTGTTTGCTGGGAAATGTGTTGCTCGATCCCTACTCGAATAGGCGCGGCGAAGATAAGCACAACATCTGTTTTGAGACGCCACCACTCCCGGACAATTGGATCGTCAGCGGCAATCCAATCGTGAAAGTGTTTGTAAAACCGAATGGTGAGGATTGCAGTTTATTTGTCTATCTCGAAGATGTTTCTCCCAACGGCTCTGTGAATTACGTCACAGAAGGACAGATTCTGTGCGGAAACACTCTCAGCGATGCGAACTCACCGAAGTACAAAACAGTCGCGCCCATGCGAACCTTCCGCAAAGAAGACTACAAGCGCTTTTCACCAGGTGAAGTTAGAGAAGTAGATCTTGAGATGTTCCCAATCTCCTATCAGTTTAAGAAGGGACATCGCGTCCGCCTCTCGATCGCCGGTCGAGACAAGAATCACTTTAAACAACCGCCTTTTGCCAAAATGAGTGATCAGATCGAAATCGTCTGTGGAGAGCAACACGCTTCACAAATCTGTCTGCCGATCGAGCCCGGTGAAACAGCGAGAGCGATCACGCTCAGCTCTAAACGCCACTCAAAATCTGAATAATTCAGATTCACTAATGTATGGTCGACGCATGGCGTCGACCTTACATTAGATCGCCCGTGGGCACAGTGATTCACATACAGGAGCGGTCCTTAAGTCGCTTAACAATAGCGCTTTAGTCGCTTAACAATTCGATCCTCCGATGCCTATGCCAGCATACGTTTCTGGATTTTTCCTCAGGAAATGATCAGAATTGGCGGCTAGTATTTGAGCGTCGACTTTGACACCAGTAACCCCTTACTAATCAGCAAATTGACGGCTCGCTGCTCAGGCGCTCCGCACGCTTCTAATGGAGGACGCACCTCATGTCCGTTATCGAAAACAATTTTGGCAGTTTCGAATCATCGCGAGAATCGCCCGTCGCAAATGCGTGGTCACAACAAGCATTCTCAGAAATTTTGTCGGACAGAATGTATTCCACAAGCAGTCGCAAAGTTGAAGACCCCAATTGGCTAAGCAATTTGGTTTTGGAGGACAGCGCTACTACCAACGGAGTTGCTCAAGCAGAGACTACTCCAAGTGAAGCTCCAAGCGAAGCGCCAAGTGAAGCTCCAAACGAAGCGCCAAGTGATGCTCCAAGTGAAGAGCCAAGTGATGTTCCAAGTGAAGAGCCGAGGACAGTTCCGCCTGCAAACGAGTCAGGCAGTTCGGAATCAAATGATGGACCGAAAGTCGCCTATGCCGTACGACCTGCCAATGGCGAACCGAGAGTCGTAGAGGGGGCGCCGTCGTCCGGCACTGGCGATGCGCGTAATCGAGGAACCGGACATTATTCGCCACCTGATTCGGGCAGTTTTCCGAAAACCTTACCAGGCTCCTCAGAAACAGCAGGACTTAGCGATAAAATCCCCTTTGATCTTGAACCTGGGGAATCACCCAAAGCCAAACTGTTCAGCGAACGAATCAAGAATGCGATGGACCAAGTTCAACAACGGCACGTCGCAGCCGAAGGATCATTCGGAAAAGCATTCAATTTGCCAACGGAGGAAGAACGGCAAGCAAGAGAGATAGAAAAGATAAAACATGCTTTGGCTGAAGTAGCCAAACGAAGACCACCTCATGACCCTAGCGAGCCTATAAAGGAATCCCCCTTCAAACCACGAGTCCCTGCAGAAAACCCAAACCCCGGCACCGACACCCCACCTGAAGAACCACCGGTCGAAACAAAACCGCCAATCCAGCCACCAGGCTACGAAAACGGCACCCCGATTTTAAACGGTTAAGCGCAAGAGCCACTCAAGGAATCAGTAACTTGATTGGAGGAGTCACAGTTTAGTGAGCGGGCCAGAGCGCCGACATCTAGCCGGCAACAGCCGCCAGGATGGCAGCGCTCCGGCCAACAAAAATGCAAGGAGGTGAATTACGAAGATGCGTGCAAAGGTTCTCCAGCAAAGGATTCATCGCAAGTCGGTTCGATAAACTTACCATGGGCAAGCATGACTTCCTGCAAAAGAGCTTTTCTCGCATCAGACGCATCCGCAAACGCCAACCGCAAAGGCCCCGTCAACCCCAAGGCATCGTCTTTACGTGGCAAGCTGGAGAGAACCTCCTCTTGCCACTTGCGGTGTTCTCTGATCTCTTCTTTTGCCATTTCTATGATGTAACCGAGCTCTCGCCTGCGGTTGTCTTCGGATGTTTCGCGTGTTCTCGCTTCTGTGTCCGAGATCCAATTCGAATACATCTCGAAGACAACCTTCTCGCCTAACACAACGTAGCCAGCCAGCTCATACTTTTCCTTCTTTACTAAATTGCAGACGAGCTTTTTCGAAGCCCACTCTCTTTCCATGTCATACCTGCTTTGCCCACAGAAGTATGTCCCACACCAGATTTAGAATTTCGTAAATCAGGTATGCCACACTGAATTTCGTCGGTAACTCCCTTGATATAGGGTTCACCAGTGCTATACCGCGGGAATTTTCCGAGCGTTCGGCTTCGCGATTTTGCGGTTTTTCACCTTGGGTTTTGGATTGCCGGCAGCGAGCCTTAGCATCGAAACATCCACAGGCTGAGGCTTCTGGGCGATTACTTGAGTTAACAAAACACCTGTCAAAAGTCCACCACCGAGAATTCCCCAAAACAGCCATTGCCCGGGAATTGCCTCCAGCCCAGAAGGAAAATTCATGCCGAAGATAGAAGATATAGCTGTAACGGGAAAGAATAACGCCGCCAACAGGTTAAGCCGGTGCGCGGACATTGCCATTTCGTAGCTGCGCTGAGATTGAAGCTCTGCTTTCTGCGCGGCCGTAAAATCGAGTCCGTTTTTGGCGTCGGTGTACAGAAGTTCAAACGCTCGCTCGAGATCGCCGGCGGCATCGCGAGCGATAATCACATCTTTATCTTCAGAAAGCATGTCGCGGGCTGATTGAAGTGTCGCATGCAAGTTTCTACTAGTTCTGTGCAATGGCGTAATCGCCTGAAGCAACTCGAAGTAGTCCGCTGCACAGTTAGCGCTCTGCAATTGATTTTCCAACTGTTCCGCTCTGGAGGCGAACAACGCAATATGCTTCTTCAGCAAATTTGTCGATGCTCCGTCGCTGGTCCATCTCCAAGAACCGTCCGGACTGCGCCATATCAGCCGGGCTTCTCGATCTCTGTCGTTTGGTCCAGGTGGTTCGTGCAGCACCAAAAGCAAATGTCCATTCGCCATCATTGCTCTCTGCCGCCCGGCACTGTCACCAAATCGAGCGCGAATCTGGACGGGTACATCCCAATCTTCAGGTACGATAGTCTTCATTCTTCAGTTGTCTTCTTCTTGTGTTTGTCATCTTAGTTGCTCCCATTCTCCGGCTATACCGGTTAAGAGCGTCTTAAGACCGACTCGCAAGAAGACAGTTCAAATGAAGTCTTAAGAATCCGATTGGCGTTTAGTGAATGTCAATCCGCCGCTTCGCCACTTTTTCTTTCCAGAATTTCTCGTCCATCTCAGGAATGTACTCAACAAGCATCTCTTTCATTCGCTCGACCTTGCGCTTCAAAACGCCATCTTTTGCTGCGCGAGCCATAACCTTCTTGTATGAAACCATCATATGGCAAAAAACTTCAGCCTTGTCTTCAGCCACAGAATAACGCGCGTAATCAGTTATAAAACCTGGCGTCGCCGACTCCTCCGCAGACATTCTATTGTATGGATCGTCAAACTCTCTGGGCATTGCGTCCTGCGGATTTTGTCCTAACAATCGGTGCATATCCGCGGCAGCATCAAACTCGTATTTGAAGCTGTCACCCTGTATTCTTGTCCAATCTGCATCAATATATCCATGCCACGTGTCACGGAAATCGATCGCGTGATACAACTCGTGGTGCAGCGTACGCCGCCCGTGTAGTTCATTGCGAAACTCAGACAAATCAATGAAAAGCGTATCTACATAATGCAGCCCGACCTTCAATGTTCCGCCCGCGCGCTTGTTACTCACTACAAGGTTCGAACAAAAGATCACTTGTTCAATTCTAGTTTTCTCAATAGCTTCTTTTGGATAGACGGAAAACTCTTCGATAATTATGTCTTTAGCACGGCGATACTGCACATCCGACGCTTGCTGATATGAGAAGTCAGAGCAGTCGAGTTCGTCTTCCGTGACAAACTTGATGCCGTACCTTTTGCCAAGTTCAAGGAACTCAGGGTCCGTCGTTTCCGCGGGTTGGAGTTCATAAACCCCGAGCATCTTTGCGAAACATCTTTCGGCTGCAACGCTCAAATCTCTTAGGTTCATAAACCTCCAATCTAATCCTTCTTCAACTGCTATTTGTCGCCTAACATTGATTCTAATCGCGTGATGAACTCACTCTGATCTTGATGAATCAAGTCTTTAGCTTTCTCCAGTTCCACAAACTCAGCCTTATCAACTTCCCAGGAAGCACAATGCGGGGCTGCATCGTCTGGTGCCGGTCCACAAAAGCAATGTACACGCTTCCGGCTCTTGGTGTATTCGACATAGCCAAGGCTTTCAAGCTTACCTGCTTTTACACCAGTCTCCTCGACAGTCTCGCGCCGCGCAGCTTGCTCCATGTTCTCGCCAGGATCAGGCACACCCTTTGGAATACTCCATTTCGACTTCTTGTTGTAGTTACCAGAAGCATGCACGAGCAATACTTCAATGACACCATTACTGGTTCTGTACAACAATGTTCCTGCAGATTCCTTCATATCATCTCGGGAAAGCCGACGGCTCGCTGACAATTACTCTCATTTGTCACTACCTAAACTCTTTACACTCTCCAACCAAACACGCCGAATCTCACTGGCTCCCTTATAGCTAGGTTCTATTGGACTAGCTTTCCAGTACCAAAATTCGTCTGCAGAATTACACTCTGCTCCATGACCTAAGAAATGCTTATGAACGTCAGCTACTGAGACTGTTGGATCATTCGAATGCGCTCGAATATGATCATTAAACTGGTCGAGAAATTCAATTGGTAATCTGCCATTATAGATCGGCGTGGACATCGGCATGATTCCAGTTCCATCAGTTGGATCAAACACAGTGGACAGGATAAGTCGATAGTTGTTGAAGAGGCTCTTTGCCAAGAATACAACGTGATCATACTCCGTTTGAATTCGGAGAATCTCTTCTTGTAAAACGCCTTTCTCTTTCTCAACGCTGGCTCTGTATGCGGAAAGCAAATCATTGCCTCCTACCGTTAGTGTAATTAGTGCGCACACTTCAGGACTGGTACTCAGGTCCATAGCGGCCAACCTATTAATGACACCTCCACACGTGTTGCCGTCTTCTGCAATATTCTTGTAGTGAATCTTAGGAAAAAAAGACGCCAAATCCATTCCACTGAATTCAGGAAACATGTCTGACTCATTGTGATGAAAAAGCGCTGCGGCACCGATATCTTCGCGGACCGTAATACCAGAGGCTTCCGCATCCTGCGCTGGGTAAAAGTCAATGCTCATTGAGTCGCCGATTGCGAAGTAAATGTCAAACTTCAATAACTAGATTCACTCCGTAATTATTGACTCGATGCTGAATGAGTCATCGCATCAACCGCCGGTCCCATAATCTCCACGTCTTTCAGAACAGACAAGATGGGACAAACGTGTGCTCTCATCCCCTCGTTCAACCAAGTCAGATCTGTTGAAGCACAAATGTAGTCCAAATTATCCTCATAAATCCAATTCACTGACATTCGCGGAGCGGCTTTTGAAAGCTGGGCTTCAAAGTAATTTTTCTCCTCAGGAGACCAAGGCGTATTCTTGTAGTGAGCAATCTTCACCTTGCGCAAATTCGGAATTTTCGCAATTGTCCTCCACGCCATCGGAGTGACTTTTGTTTCACTCAAATCCAGGTACTCCAGATTCTTTAGCTTGGTGAGATGTACAAGTCCTTTATCGGTAATCTTATTCCATGCAAGGTCTAAAATGCGCAGGTGATCTGACTTTGCTAACTCCTTCAAATCATCGTCGCCAATTCGAGTATCAACAAGCAAAATGTGGCGCAATTGCGGCATCTCATGAATCCGTTTGACTGCATTCTTACCATCTCTAAGGCAAGTGAGATCCAGACTGTTGATTGTCTTAAGCGGCAAATATTTTAATGCCTCCTCGCATGTGACGCCTGTGAATGCAAAATTCACGTACAAAAGGTTCTTAAGGTTGGAAAGGATGTGAAGGTCGCGATTGACGAACTCCGTGTCATACAAGTTGAGCCCCTTCAAGCCAGTCAGCTTCCCAACTTTCTCAAAAACCTTCAGTTTTGCATCTCTGTTCTTGTTAAAATCAAAAACAGCGATTTCATCCGGTTTGAACTTGTCCAGAAGATCTGGATTTTTCACCAGCTTTTCATTTGCCACTATTCCTAGTGGCAACTCTCTGGGCACCGAAACTATTCCCTTTGCGTCATAACTTTCGCCGTTGGCAACAACTATTTTGCCCATTGACGAGTCGGTGGGGAATTCGAATACGCGCTTGTCACCTTTATAGTGAGACCAAAACTTCTTCCCTTCATCACCAGAAGAAGTACCGTCGACTTTCGAACTATCATTACTGCCATCTGACTTTTTTGGATCGGAAGCCGAGGCGGAGGCAGCTATTTTGGAAGAATGCTTAGCTGTCGGGTGCCCACTAAAATGTCCCACGAGGTTGTCGGACAACACACCAACTGTAAACGCAACCGCAGCGACTCCCGCAATCAACAGTGCCTTTTCTTTCCTCGCGAATTCTTCCTCTTCTTTGGTCAACACCTGGCGCGTATACTTCGGCGCCGCCTCAAGTTTGTCAGACGTAAGTTCCTGGGTTCCGGCATCATGCAAGGTTCGCTCAAGATGAATAAGATCGGACGCAAGCTGGCTCGCCGCCTGATAGCGATTCTGGGGATCTTTCTCTAGTAGTTTGCCAACAATCTTTTCAAGCCCGGAAGGAAAGTGCATTCCAAGTGACGCTTCCTTCAAAGGCGCCTGCATCTCAGACTGATGCTTCATCATTGTCGAAAGAGCAGACTCGCCCATGAACGGCGGTGCGCTTGTAAGCGCTTCATACAAAACACACCCCAGAGAGTAGAGGTCACTGCGGTGGTCCACGGCGATGCCCATGCACTGTTCCGGACTCATGTACAACGGGCTACCGAAAATCTCACCTGTTTTGGTCAGGGTCTGTTGGTTAAACTCATCCACCCCTGTCAATTTTGCAATACCGAAGTCAACGACCTTCACTATTTCCGGGTCGCGCTCGGACTTACGCTCTATAAGCATGATATTGCTCGGCTTTAGGTCGCGGTGAACCACGCGACTGTCGTGCGCATAGCCGATTGCAAACGCAACCTGGATAAAGATCTTGATGACGCGCTCAATCGGCAAATGCCCAAGTCGCTCAATCTCATCGGCAAGCGTAACCCCTTCCACCAACTCCATCAGGAAAAACGGCTGCCCGCCCGGCAGAAGCCCGAACTCATACACTTTGATGAGATTGGCGTGATCGAGCATGTGGGCGGCTTTAGCTTCGTTCTTAAACCGCCTCCAGCCGGCATCCTCCTTTTGGAATTTATTGAGACACTTGAGGGCGAATTGCTGGTTCATCAGCAAGTGTTCAACCCGGTAAACGCTGCCCATGCCACCCTGACCAAGGAGTTCGATGATTTTGAATTTCTCGAGAAGGACAGTTCCCGGCTTCAACAACTCAAGGGGTTCCGCCGGAAGACAAAGGGTTGTGTCGCCTTGATACACAGGCTGTTTCGGGGATTCATCCCCCGAATCTTCCGCAGCTTCTTCGTTGTATAAACTGTTGACCAAGGTCGCACCCTACAGGAAGCACAGGAGACCTTATTACGGCTGGCACCTACCTATTTATGCCCAAAAACCGCCGTACTCAGCTTGAGGTATCATTGTGCTCGATTTCGGAACCAATAAAATGTTGAAAAGATACGCAATGACGACCGTTTCAAGCCTTCTAGCCAAATCTGGCGCACTTGCGATTTTGACCGTGACAGGTCTTACAGTGCCCTGCCTTGCCGACGACGAAGCCAATGCGTACGGAGACGTAAAGCTACACGCAGTGGAACAACAAATTGTCTCTCTTGCACAGGCGAGCGAAAAAGATATCTCTTATCAGGACCATCAAAAGCTGCTCGACAAAGTTTCCGGGGAAATCGTTGGGAGTATGTCTAATGTCTCTGACCTCGCAACGCTGGCTGTTTGGGCATACCTGAATGTGCATTCCAACGAAATGGATGGTCGTTTCATCAACTACGATCACGTTGTCAGAACGGCATTCTCCAGCGCGCTTTGTCAAATTGCCAAGCAAACCACGCCCCAAGCCGAAGCAGCTCTGTGGCGAGTTGCGCGCCAGGTCAACATCGATGGACATGTATCAGAAGAACTAGCCGATGCGATAGGTAGCGTGACCAAGAAAAAAGACTTTCGCTTTGGAGAACGAGTGTACACACGCTTTCAAGAGCGAATTTTGGAGAAACTTCCATTAGCACCGGAACTTGCAAAATTTCGAATCGCAGTTTGCGATGAACTGTGGAAACATTGGAAATCGCCCGTTAAGGAAAGCGCGGATGTCATTGCACGAGCAACCTTTGTGATCGATCAAGATCGACAGTTCACCAACATAAAAGTGGTGCCCGCATACTTCGGCAAGACGAAAGATCAAGCAGCAGGTCTTCAATTCGTAGAAGCAGCGCGCACCGCTTTGGAGCACTGCGCACTCAAAGAGCCACTTCCGAGTACACTGAAGAAAGTTCGCGTCGAAGCTGACTTCTACGGCAAATAAGAGAGAGGATGCTTTTGGGAAGTGGTTGCTCTGAAGAGATTACTAGAAGTGGGACTTCACTTTGGACATGCAACGCATAGGTGGAATCCCAAAATGCGCCCGTTCATCCACAGCGAACGGAATGGCGTGCACATCATTGATTTAGTGCAGACTCAAATGGCACTGCAACGAGCCTGCGACTTCGCGGCGGTAGCAGCCAGAGAAAAGAAGAATATTGTCTTTATAGGGACGAAACGACAGGCCGCAGACATCGTAGAGGAAGAAGCGAAACGTTGCGGCGTGCACTATGTAAATCGTCGCTGGCTCGGTGGCATGCTGACAAATTTCGATACTATGCGCCTGAGAATTAATCGTCTCAGAGAACTAGAAGAAATGCGCGATACTGGAGACTTCTACAGAAGACCCAAGAAAGAATTGGCTGTGCTAAACAGAGAACTCTTCAAACTTGAAAAGTCACTCGGTGGACTCAAGAATTTGAAAGGTAGCCCGGATGTTCTATTCGTGATAGATCAAAGGCGTGAGTCTCTTGCAATTGCAGAAGCAAAGAAAGTTGGAATAACAGTAATTTGCCTGATTGATACCAATTGCGATCCCGACGGAATCGAATTTCTGATTCCAGGCAACGACGATTCAATCCAAGCAGTGAGGCTAGTAACCAGGGCAATTGCGGACGCCATTCTATTCGGTAAACCAAAGGGTCTTGACGATGATGCAGGTGGTGGTCCCGAGCCACGCCCTTCTGGCGTTCCACGAGTTCCAAGTCCGTCAGCAGGAGAAATGGAAGCAGAAGCGACCCCTGATTTTTTAGAACATAGCAGTCTATAATCTTGTCAGGAATCTCCCACGGTTCAATTCTCTACAGGTGCAAACTCATGCCTGACGATCCATACGATCCAAATCCACCGTCCAATTGGGGTAAGGTCGTTATGATTCTGGCCGGTATCGCCATCATTGTTCTCGGCGTATGGGCTGTTGCCGGAACCATGATTTCGAAAGCGTTGATGTTCAAATAAAAGTTCACTTCTAATCAACAACGACTTGTTGAAAAGCTTTCCATCCTGGTGCCACCACAGGCGGTTGAATGGACTGTTTCGGGTTACAGCGCTTTCAACTTACGTTCCATTTGGTCGAGTTCTTTCAAGCGAGCAATAGCCAGTTGCCCCGGAAGTTTTCCTTCCTTCGCGGCTTTGTGCCGATTGATTTCCCCTCGAACCTGAATTCGGAGAGTATCGAGCATGGAGAACACACCTGCAGGAAGCCCCAAGATTGCGGACGTAAATAGCAAGTCGTTGGTGACGCGCGATGAACGCTCATCCGACTTATTGTAATTGGGGTTAAAACCAGGGACAAGGAATAGAACCCCTGAAGCAGTCTTCAATCCACCGACAAACAATCCGGCTCCAATATTCTGTGTTGCAGTCAATTTTGCAGCATCTGATTTCTTCTGCGCAGAACTAATCTCATTTGTGAACGCGCGTTCGTGAGCTTCGTAGTCACCCTGCATAACGACAGTTGTCGCAACTTCAGCATTGTGTTCTTTATGCTGCTTGATTATCTTGTCCAAATCAGCAAGATCCGCAGAGAGTTTGGATATGCTTGTCTCTCTGGCTTCTTTGCTGATATCCTTCATGCCCATTTTTGTAAATTCGCCGTAGCCTTTCGCAAAAAGTCTGCTAAGAATCGGCGCATAGCAAGTCAACTGACCGGAAATCGCAAACATGACACCGGCACGTCCGTTCCATATGCGATGGTGATTCGCGAGAGACAAATACGCCCAATTGCAGCCAATCGCATTTGTTGTGTACTTCGCCACATCAAATAGATATTGAGTCTGTTGAAATCCAAGAACCTTTCGCGCACTGATGTGGAAGCGTTCAAACTCCATCAATGACTGATCGCGCATGTCCTTCAAAATACGCCCTTCAACTTCGTCTACAGCGACATACTCATGAAGACTCGGCTCTGATGCCTCGATTCGCATCAAAGCTTCACGCTTATCCAAAAGAGAATCGATATCTTGTTGCAGACCTCGCACCTTTTTGACAGCTGCAGTTGGCGAAAAACCTTTTGAGCGCGCCACCATTTCATGGTACGTATTGATACCAAACTCCCCAGCAGCAGCGCTAGCTCCGATGATCGATCCAATCATCGGAATGTAGTTTGCGGCCAGCTGCGTGTGAAGATTGACACGCTTGGAATTGTGAAGCGCTTGCCCGCGATTTGAAGTCGAAATGACAGAACCAGCCAGACCCAAGCCCGAATTGATCTCTTGGAACATAGCATACCGCCAGCCTTTCCAACGTCCTTGTTTGGCAACTTCCATTGTGTAATGCAAGTTGTATCGCTGAAGTTCAATTTCTTTGAATAGGATTTGTTTAGTCAGCTCATCAATCTGACGCGCCGCCTCACTCGGTGCAACAGAGGCATCCCCGCGCAAGATTACCTTGTCACCAAAGGATTGGGCAATTGCAGTCGGTCGCAAATCTTCAGCCGGTTCAGATGTCACGGCTACAGGTGCCGACTCCACAGATACAGGTGGTGACTCCAGAGCTACAGGTGCCGACTCCACAGATACAGGTGGTGACTCCAGAGCTACAGGTGCCGACTCCGCAGCAACAACGTCGTGCATCACAGCAGTAGAAGCAACGGCACCAGATTTGGTGTCAGATTTTGTTGCGTCAGAGCCTATGCTTTTGCTTGCTACATCAGATGTAGGGGCGGCATTATTGCCGCCCGCCGGGAGACGGATGGTGTCGCCCCTACAGGATTGATCGGCACTCTTTGGACTTCCGTCAGTCTTATCATCGAATAGTTCGCTACTGCCGTAGTCTGGCTTCTCAACATTCTCTACAGCAGCCAACATATCATTGGCGATTGGTAATTCACCGAAGTCAACGGCGCTATTTGCAATTTCGGTGCCAGGCGAGGCAGCTATGGTCGCGGTGCTCTCGCTTGCAAAACAAACTAAATTAGAGTGAATGAAAAACGATGTAGCAAGACAAGCACAAACGATACTTCTACGATTGTTTTTTAATAACACTGAGAGATACCTGATTTCTAATGACAACCATGTTGGCTATGTGCGCCGCAGAAGGTGGTTGGCTACAGCAGCAGCTTAAGACATTTTGTTCGCTAGCGCAAAACCTTTTACCTAAATTTGAAAAGCTCATGAGGGCATGCCTTTCGGATAATCACTAGGGCTTGGAAGAGCGCCCACACTGCTCAAGAGCCAGACTACTTTAGCTCCTTGACAGTTTTCAATGGCATAAATTTGCATTTGCTTTTATCAAGAATTGGTCAAGGAAAGCTTTCAAGTCTCGGGCACATTCAGTTTTTCTGGTCGTCAGTGAAAGCATCGATTGACCGGTGACCTATCCATACGCTTTCGCTGTTCGATATATGTCTCATTTACTAATCGCTCCTCTCGTTTTGCTCTTTCTCCAATTGAGTAATTGTTCTCCAGCACTTGCGAAGCCCAATTCACCCGTAGAACAACAAAACAATCAGGTTTCCTACACACTTGGTTTTCAGCGGTGGGGTGACTTCGGTTCTTATCACCTTGGTATGAAAGTAACAATGCTAGAGGGAGGAAAGCCAACTGCAACCTGGTTCATGAATGGTGGCTGGGATACAACCTTTGCGCACGACACCTTACTTGTGTATCAGATTCCGGTATTGTTTCCAGTTTTTCTAAGAGCGTATGTTCACCCGACACATCCCACTTCGCCACTCTTCAACATACGCAAGTGGGAAGACTTCGGACAAATTCAGTCCATAAGCAGTGAAACAGCAATGAGGCTGATCACCCACTCGCATAACGGAATGAAAAACATCAACAAAGGCGATTTTATGTACAGCCCAATAGTGAAACCGTTCAAATTAGGTAATGCTGGTTTCTGGACAAGCAACAGCTATGTTGCATCGCTTGTTCATTGGGCTAATGAGACCGGACCCAACATTCTTCCGCCGGAAGGGGGAAAGTACCCTGGTCTTGATGGACCATTTTTGCCAAAATCCGTATTTGAGTCACAAAAGTAATGCTCAGCATTAGCAAAAACCCAAGATATCCAACCATAGAAAAGCGCTCAATAGCTTGGCTTACTGACGCCGTAATCGTCAGCATCATAATCCTCCTAGCGAGAATGGCATTCTTTGCAGTATGCATGCAACTTCAAATTCGACTTCCTGCAGGCAAAATCACGATTATAAGTTTGGCAATTGGAGTACTGATCGCGATTGCATATCACACTTTTTTTGAAGGGTCGAAGCTTCAAGCAACACCAGGAAAAATGTTGTTTGGACTCATCGTGACTGACTTAAGAGGAAATCGTATCAGCCTTGCCAGAGCGCTATCGAGACACATGGGCAAATACGCTTCAGCTTTTTCATTTGGCATCGGCTACCTCCTGTATTTCTTCTCCAAAAGAAAACAGTGCTTACACGACATGATTGCGAAATGTGTGATCGTCCATCGAACGGTCACTTAATGATGCGATTGAGAAACTCTCGCTGGTTCGACCTTTTTGGAGGGCGATAGAACACAAAAGGTGTACAGGGGAGTATTGATGAAAACTCCACACCCCAGATACAAGATTATTAAGGCTAGCCCGACCTTCTTTAGCACTGCGACTCCAAAGTTCACCAGCTTAGCAAACCCGCCCCAGCGACGGGCCTGCTATGGCGAGAAAACTGAAGATTAAAAGGGCATATAAATGAAAGACTGAGTCTCAGGGTGGGTTTAATGACCGAAAAAAGCCACGAAATCGCTGTTGCCGACTTCCCGATTCTCAATCCGGAGCACATTCAGCCGCAGGACTACCTGCGTCCAATCCTTGGCGCCACAATTTATGCAATGGTGTTCACCTTGCCGGCGACGCTGGTGGGGTTAGGCACAGGGGTTTCAGTTGCTCGATTACTTACATTTCAATTGGGCGTCGCTACAACGATTGTTGGAATGTTACTCATTTCGGCAATGGTTCATCATTTCGTTTGGTGGCGAAGATTGAAGAATCATGGCGCCAGTGCATTCATTGCATACGAAGATTTGGACATGCCGCTCGAAGAGGCTTTCGAACTCTGCCTCGGTGCGACAACTCAGCTGCCAAAGTCAAAAATAGAGACATTTGAGGAAGGAAAGTGCATTCAGTTGCGCGTTAAAGGAAACTTCTGGGTGACCGTCGATCGAATGATTGATATCAGGTTCCAGGGTTTGGGAGAGGACAAAACTCGCGTAATCGTTGATTCCGCGTTTAAACTTACGCCTGCGCGCACATTCTTAATCTCCAAGATCTGGGGACCAAAATGGACGCCGATTGTGTTTCGCCTTGATGTTCGAAAGAACAAACAGATGCTCGCACAGATAACAGACTACCTGCGCAGAGTGCCGGAGTGGAATCACAAATACATTTATGGTGATTCATTCGAGGCGCTCAACAACGAAAAAGTCGCCTAGAATAATCGTCACGTCGCCGCGCGCAAGGCCACTGTGGATATGATTTATTCATTGCTAAAAACTAGTGCAATCAAACTACTTGGTTAGTTCTTTGACTTTCCCGTCATTGCCAATGATCACGCGTTCAACCATATCAATAAACAACCCATGCTCGACAATGCCCGGAATTAGAGAGAGCTTTTGCGCCAGAGCCCGTGGATCTTCGATCAATCCAAAATCGCAATCGAGAATCAAGTTATTTTCGTCGGTGCGAAACACTCGATCATCTCGTACTCGAACAACGCTCTTCGCGCCCATTTCGTCAACCTTCTCTTGAACCAACCCGCGAGAGAACGGAACTATTTCTATCGGCAGATGAAACTTGCCAAGTTTTTCGACCAGCTTTTTCTCGTCAACAATGATCACTACTCTCTTTGATGCATAAGCAACAATCTTCTCTCGAAGAAGCGCTCCACCACCGCCTTTAATTAAACACAGACTAGGTTCGACTTCATCTGCACCATCGATATCTAAATCCAACGCAGGAAACTCATCCAAGGTTACGATCGGAATTCCTACGCTTCTGGCAAGTTTTTCCGTCGAATCCGACGTTGGCACACCTTTGATTTTCAGACCTTTCTTGACACGTTCGCCAAGCAATTGCACAGCAAAGACGGCCGTCGAGCCAGTTCCAAGACCCAATACCATACCGTCCTCAACCAGATCAACAGCGGACTGGGCAGCAAGCTTTTTGTCGTCATCAGCACTCATTTATAAACCTTTGAATTTAAACTGCGAACACAGAGAATCAAGAAAATGTTGGAATTAAAAGCAGATAGCAAGCGAATTTCAAAGGTCTCCTGGACTCATGACACCTTATGAACTGTAAGACTCTCTGATAAATATGAACACTAAAAACTGTCAAAAGACCAACTCAAGACGCAAAAGAGTTTATGGGCAAAACCCCCATACTATATACCCAGCTGGCTAAATAGACCGCAATCCGGGTACTGTTTATGCAGAACGGGGTTTCCGCTCGAAGTGAGTAGCAATCTTGATCTCCTCTTTTGGAGCCTTAATCGTGAGAAACAACTGCAACCTTTGGCGGCGCCGGACTACTCGCGAGCTAATCTCATTATTCTTGGGAAGCGCCATGATCGTATCCGGCTTGACTTACGGATGTCAGATAAAAGTTCAGGCAGAAGCGAAGAAAACCAAAGAAGACCCTACCGTCACAGAAGCGAGAGCCTTGATCGAAGGCGGCAAAGTCTCGGATGCCGAGTCGAAACTCGCTGCCGCGTTGCGAGGCAATCTTGCCAACGACAGTATTCGTTGTTTGCACGCGGACACGCTTTACCGACTTGGCAGATACCATTTCGCGGCTGATGAAATCAAAGTTGTACTCACCAATGACCCGAACAATGCAGAAGCAATTCTCTTAAGTGGAAAGATTTTCCAAAGTATGCACCACCCTACTGAGGCGGTCGAAGCGTACAAGAAATTCCAAGCGATGAAGCCCGAGGATCCGCGCAGTCAGCAGTATGGAGCGCTAATCTCGGTTTTAGAGTCCGAGGCAAAAAATGCTCTGCAAAGAAAAAACGCGCAAAGTAGTGGCGATGATTATCTTGCAGCGGTGGCTGGCAGCAATTTGCTGAAGTGGAAAATTGATAAGCCGATTACCGTATATGTGAAAGACGGAACTTCAACTCCGGGTTATCGAACAGAATACGAAGAATCCCTCAGACAAGCCTTCGACGAATGGACTCAAGCAACCAACGGCAAGATCAAGTTTGCTTTCATTCAAGATCCGGGCGTTGCGCAAATGTCGGTGGTCTGGACGGATGACTTGCACGCGCCTGCGATGACGGCAGAAGCAGGGGTAGCGAAAACAGCGTTCGGGGCGAACGGAATTGAAACAGCGGAAATTTCACTGCTTACGTTGGACCCGCTGAAAGACGGTCCGCTCGGCAAGAATAGATTGTTCAATACTTGTTTGCATGAAATCGGTCATGCCCTGGGCCTTCAAGGACACAGTCCGCATGAAGACGACATCATGAGTAGCACGCTGATAGTTCAGCAAGGTTTGTCACCTCGTGACGTACGTACTATCAACGCACTTTACGCAGACAATTCTACTGCTGAGAAAAGACTTCCAGACAAAGACGAATATGGACGTCCGCTTTCTCCGGCTGTGCTGTGCCAGCGACATGTGCAGGAAGGGTCTGTTGCAGCGGGAAATAATCAGTTCGAAAAAGCAATTGCGGAATTCGAAGCGGCGTTGAAGATAGATTCTAAGCAAGAACGAGCTCGCGAGGGACTTGCCATTGCATTTAACAACATGGCTATTGAGAAAGACACGAGCTCTGAGAAGTCGATTGAACTGTTTCGCAAAGCTTTGTATTGGGATCCTACTTGTGATGTAGCCCGCGGCAACTTGAACTCTTACCTACAATCGACGGGCGTAGATCCAAAATCATTTGATGCGCGAGTGAAACTGGCCGAAGGGTGTCTGAAGAAAAATGACGTACACGGTGCAATCGTCGAATACACCGAAGCACTGATCTACAAAGCCGACGATGCGGTTAAAAAGAAACTGGATACACTCCAGAAAAAACAGTAGGATCGCCCAGTTTTCCGAAGGGTCGATGCATAGCGTCGACCGGTTGGCGTAGGGGCACATTGCATGCGCCTTCGCGCGGGCGGCAATAATGCCGCTCCTACAGCTGGCATGTTTAGACGTTCTGCGGGGAGCTGAGAAGGTTCAGTTCTTACTCCAACTTGCTCAATTAACGCGTTTTTGAAACCACATCGAGCTGATGTATTTGCCGTTCTTTTGCGCGTATTCATCAAACACGCCGACTTCCGAAAATCCCATAGATTTGTGTAGTGCGACAGAAGCGGGATTCGGAAGTGCAACCCCGGCAACTACCAAATGCACCTTCTCACCTTTCAGGGCCTCGAACAGAGCGGCGTAGAGTTTTTTTCCAACACCCTTGCCGCGCGCCTTTCCAGTCAAGTAAATGCCAAACTCCACTGTCTCGATAAATGCCGGATGGTCTCGGTACTGCCTACTTCCTGCACTGCCTATTACTTCACCATCGAGTTCGGCGACAAACATGCGATAAGGACCGGTCGTCGAATATTTTTCGAACCAGGGTTTGTAGTCGTGGATGGTCATCGGCTCGGTGTCGAACGCGATTTGCGTGTTGCGAATGTAGTAGTTGTAGATTTCGGTCAGCACTGGAAGGTCACTTGCAACTGCCGGACGAATAACGAGCGATTCCACGCGAAATTTCCCAAGGATGTAGAAACCGGTCAATAATAACTGATGGACAGGAAAAGCTGTAACTGAATGCCGCTGTCAAGATAATGAATCTTTGATGAGGAAACGAATATTCAGAATGCGGTTGGATAAGATCAAGACATGTGGTTTTGGAACAATGCTGGTACAGTGAATCATTCATCCCCCTCGCGGAAAGGCTTTCACTTCGGCGTCTCGGTTTGCTCGCTCATATTCATGAGTGGTTGCAGTACGCTTGAGGAGAAGTTCAAGGACTTAATGCGACCATCGCCGATTGAACATCCTGGTCAGCAAACAACGCAAGAACAAAAGCAATGGCCCGAGCCGCCTCGATTTACGATACCGCCTCCAACCAAGGAGGAGTTGGCTGAAGTAGGGTTGCCCGTGCCGCCTCCATTCTTTACTCCGCCACCACAAAAACCGAACAAGAAAGTTCGCGGAAAAAAGAACCCGGTCAAATTCGAAAAGAAAAGCATTGGTGGCATTTCCTTCTATCAAACAACCATCGATCTGACCGATTACGATACATACTTATCTGTGCTTCTTCCGCATAATGCGTCGCAAGCCAACAGCGCGGAAGTGAGCTACGGTGCGGAGACTTTCGATTCATTCGTTACCTCGCACCGAGGCGCGGTGCTGATGAACGGAACATTTTTCAGCAAAGACAAAGAACAGCGCGTGATGGGTAATCTTGTCTCGGACGGAAAAATGCTCAAGTACAGTCGTTGGGAAAACTATGGCACCACACTCGGTATTAGAGCTGATAACAAATTAGAGATGGTGACTGCTAGAGCTGAGGGTCAGCCGCAATGGGACAAGCATTGGTTTTCGTTGACATGCGGTCCTCGATTGCTGCGGCAGGGGGAGGTTTGGGTTCACCCGGAGATTGAGGGTTTTACGGACTCGCATGTATTGACGATTGGTCCCCGACAAGCGATGGGTTATCCAAAGAGCAAAGACAAGATTTATTTGGTGACTTTCTTGTATGGTTTGTCATTGGAGAAAGAAGCCGAAATGATGAAGAAGATTGGCTGCTACGAAGCGATGAATCTTGATGGTGGCGCATCAAGAGCACTTGCGCATAACGGCACGATTATCATTAAGGCTGGTCGCCCGCTCACTAATGTTTTGATTGTTTATGACAAAACGCATCCGGCGCCGCAAAATACAATCAAATCCTGGGAGCACTTCCAGGAGATCAACAAAGAAGCGGAAAGAGGAGCCTCTCCGGCACTATGAATGGGGCCAGCCGCCTGCGCTGCCAGGAAGGTCCAATACCATGCGTCAGCTAGCAAAATCAGTCGACGCATCGCCGGTACGGTTTAACGGCAGCGGCGGCAGAGGTTGCGGCAGATGCCACCAGGCGTGCAGCACTTCTCACGTATGCAGCTGTTGTTATAACAGCATCCGCCTTTGACGCACGCACGCATCTCGGGCGTGAGATTTCCTCTGTACGCTGTATTCTTTTCTGTGACTTGAACAGGATCGCCTGCAGTGTAAGCTTTCTCGAGTTTCTGTTTAATCTGGTCAGCGGACACTGGCGGTGATTTCTCGGAGTCTTTGATCAGTTGATCAACATTGACGCCTGCTGCCTTGAGAGCAGCTGCGAATTCAGCGTTACCCTTGAGTTCCGGCGCGGCTCTATATGCGTCCTTCAAGACATCCATACCGGCTTCCATCATGGCAGCTTTCTTCTCGGGCTTCGCCATGTCGGCTACGCTGCGTACCATGTCTAGACCAAGCTCGGCGCGTAAAAGTCGTGGCGCATTCTCAAGCTCCCAAAGAGTTGCCAATTCTTCTTTGCGCTTGGTCTCATCTTTCAGCGCATCAATTTCTTTTCTACGCTGAGCAAGAAGATCAGGTCTAGCTTGAGAAGCAGCCTGCAAGGCTTTGACAAATTTCTCTTGTCTCGCCTTCAGTCCAGCAAACCCGTCGATTGGTGTAGCAAGCGCATCTTCACGTGCAGCTTTGATTTGATCCTTCAAAGCATTCGCACTAGTCGCATCCATCGACAGTCTGAATTCTTTGGCATGCGAGGCAGTTGCATCACTGGCAAGCGAAGCTTTGGTTGCCAGCTCTTGATTGATGTTGGAGTTCCAGTGGAAACTCGTCACTTTTTCCGGTGCAGGATAACCGCTCGAATCAGCCTTGAGTGATTGAACACTCGTCAAAACCGTGTTCTTCTCGCTGCCGCCGCAAGCTTTGAGGCTATTATCGATCCAAGTTTTCCATTCCTGCATTTTGGCATTATTCGGATCAGCCTTGATTGCAGCGTCAACCTTGTCGCGATCGACAATGAGGAATTTCAGCTTAGGATTCTCCTCCTGCAACTTTTTCACATTCTTGATTGCTTCTTCGCTACCTGGAATTCCGCGTCCAACCACCATGATCGCTACGCCGGAACCAGCTGCGGCTGCTTCTTTGTATGCCTGACTGAAATTGTCGATTGTGAATGCGCCGGTATCCTTGATCGCTTGTCCGAACGCATCAAGTTGTTCAGTCTTGTCTTTAGCGTCAGGTGAAGCGTCGGTCGGCTTCTCCAAGTCTGTTGGAGGTTTAGGACCATCGACTGGTTTAGCAGGCACTTCGGCTACTGGCTTTTCCGGAGCTTTCTCGGGCGGCGTAACCGGCTGCTTCTCTGGCTGCTTCTCTAACGGTTTAACAACTGGTTCAACAGGTTGAGGTGGTTCAACTTTCGGAACAACCTGAACTTCACCGGTCATTAGCTGCTGCAAAACCTGTTCGCGAACTGCAGGAGGCAAAGCCTTAAGTCCACCTTTCTGATAAAGGTCATTCAACTGTTGTGGACTCAAATCGCTGTCGAGACGATAAGGAGTATTGTTAGGTTGCTGCCCGGGTAAGCGCAAACGCGAATCAAGAGGCGGAATGTTGAGGTACTGCCCGTTCAAGTCACCACGACGCTGACCAAACGGATCGAGCAGCGCGTCCAAAGGACTATTCCGTCTGCCAAATGGATCAAGCAGGTCTTGTTGCCTGTTTCTGCCGAACGGATCTAGAGCATCAAGTCGTCGGTTTCTTCCAAACGGATCGAGCAAATCCTCCAGCGGATTTCTTCTTTCGAATGAGTCTCTGCCATAACGCCCCTGCATGCCATCTCGGTCGAGAGGTCCTCTCAGCAGAGACAACGGATCATCGGGATTGTAGCCGCGGACGTCACTACCGTCAGGACGAACTCGTAGTTGAATGCGCCCATCCTTGTCAAACTGCAAGCGCCGGCTCGGATCGAATTGAAGTTCGTTACCCTCATCGAACTGGAGTCTACCCGAAGGATCAAGCTTGAGCGAACGAGAGTTGGGGTCGAGGCGATACTGCCATTTGGTTGAATCAAGAGGCAGTTGGCGAATTGAAGAGTCGCGAGGTTCCAATTGAAGAGGCAGCTCGCCGTCCTTGAGCAAAGGAATAACGAGACCATCTCGTTTTCCTTTTAGTTGTGGATCCAGAACCAGCGGAATACGGACATCGGCTTCGCCGGTCGCTCCGTCCGTCTCTCTCAGTTTGACTCTTGGACCAGGTTTTCTATCGACTAAACCATCAATGGCGGTCAGTGGAAGCGAACGGATAGCTGGATTACTTTTGTCGAATTCTTCCATCCGCTGTTTGTATTCCGGATGCATCTTGAGGTAATCCGCGTACTCCTGCGGGTGTCCAGCCTTGAATTCGGAAGGCGAGACTTGCTTGCAGAAGTTATCTTCGCACAGGTAAGACTGCGATGGATTCTTCTCGTTGAACGTGAATTTGACTGGCGGTTCAGATTGGGCGGGGGGCTGATCAAAACGTTGTGCCATCGATTAGCATCCTGGGTGGGGTTGTAGAAATGCTAAATGAGAGTTGTTTCACTTTCATTGCACGACGCTGAAAGCCCACTGGCGCAGCAATTACGCCCGTACCAGCGGAAGACCGAGTTCGCTCAGCGACAAACTAAGGTCCGGCGGACGTTTTCAGGTTTTTGTGTTTGTGTCTTGAGTTTCTCTTTTTGGAGGAAACGTCCATTGGCGCATCGATTCCGGCTGCGCCTGGTTGAAGCTTCGCGGAAGAACTCGCTGGCTCCCATTGAACCGCCCCATCAGGGCCGCCCCCGAAAGACTTCCGGTTCGGCTGATTGGGTGCAGACGAATTAGGTGCTGCCGCATTCATTGTTTCATCAGCCTTTGCCACAGAATGTTTGTCCATCCAAGCAGTGAGAGATTCGAGAAGCATTCCAGACTGTTTGAAAGTCTCAAAGATCAAATGCTCTTCAGTACCGATGATAAATAGGTTTTTGTCCTTAGAACTAACAGCCTCGAACAATTCATAAGTGCCCTTAGGCTTGACCAGCCTATCTTTAAGTCCTTGAACGAAGAATACAGGTAAGTCATTCAACTTCGCGCAAGCGAATTTCGTTTCGCGCATGAAGACAGCGAATCTCATCAGCTCTTTGGGAGACATTTCCATTTTTGCTTTCAGATCCCCGTGCCATGCTTCGCGAACTTGTGGAATTGCTGAAGCTTGCTGAACCACCATATCGCCGACTCTAAAGGGCTTATTGGGGTTTCGCAAAAAGTGAACAGCAACAGTAAGACCCATTTTCTTGGCCTGAAATCTTTCCGCTGAAGGAACGGACGAGATCACACCGTGCAGATCTTTGGAGTATTTAGCGCCCGCTCTCAGAGCAATGGCACCGCCCATGGACTCACCAAGCAGGTAGATTGGAACACCGCCGTGTCGCTGCGAAATCAAACCAAGGATGCTGCCGACATCGTTGATTGCTTCGTTCAAACGCAGGTCTTCCTGACCAGGTGTTGTCAGCCACGCACCGAATCCGCGCACATCCATTGCGTAAACAGCGTAGCCTTTGGAGGACATTTGCATTCCAAATGGCGTAAAAGCTTGGTTGTCCAACCCCAGACCATGAACACATAAAATCGCAGCTCGTGCAGGTTTCTGAGTAGGAAGCCAACCAATCACCGGCAGGGTACGCAAACGAAACTCACCAGCCAGCCAAATATATTCTGCTGCCGATTGCGGAGCGAATTCACTGATGTAGTGCTTCTCGAAAATCTCTTTGCGCTCAGAAAGTGGTGGCAGTTTTCCGTGCGACTCCAACCCAAAACGATAGTTCATCAAATTGTCTATGGACGCAGAAACTTGCTGGCGAATCGGCTCTTCATCAGGCGGATTCTTCATGTGCCGGTAAAGATTTAGAGTCTGCAACTGAGCCCAGAACAAAACGCCGGCGTCATCCCAAAGCCCGGATTTAGCACGTTCTCTCGCGACTGCAAGAAACTTTTCTGCATAACTTTGCGCCTCTGCATACTGTTTCTCGATAATTAAAATTCCCATTGCGGACTCGTAGAGATCGGCAAGAATTCTTGAGCTTGTAGGTAAAGCTGCGGAAATAATCAGCGCAGAATTGTAGCTCGTGAGTGCATCTTTGTATTTGCGTTCGCCGTAATAGCAATCACCAATTCGCTTGAGCAGGAGAGCATGACGTAATTGCCCAGCGCTATCGATTGCGGGAGGTTGGTGATGCAAGACCATCTCCAAATGTCGACGCGCTTCACTGCTCTTTTCCTGCATTTTCTCCAAGGCGGCGAGCATGTAATACAAGTCGACTTTCTTTGCGTTATCTTTCTCGTCGCTAATGATACGTTCCAGCATCCGCTCAGCTTCGAACAACTTGCCATCCAATGCAGTCTGAATGATTTCCTGCTCGGTCGCATTGACGTCAATGGATGTATGGTTGTGTTGAGGTCCTTGCAGCGTTGAGTGCTGATTAGAATGTTGGTTTGGTGAAGAATCAGCGTGATTAGTGGCAATCAAATTGCGCGACAGACGAATCAGACTATCAACAGTCGATTCAGGAAAACCTGGAGAGCTATAAGCTGGAATCGGAAATAGAAAACTTGGAGCAATCAGCGATGCCGTCAGTGATGCCACCATAGGCGCCACCACCCTCAATGTGCGCGATTTCCAAGCTGAAGTGTCCAACACGAATTTCCTGAGTTTGCGTGGAGCTAAACAGACCACTCATTGAACATATAGCACAAAGAGCCAGACCCGAAGGCTCAGAAGGTCAGATTCGCAGGCTGTTCCAGAACGCGAAAAATGGCACAACGCTGCCCCAGTTGGGCTATACAGCGCCAGGGTCTAAGATTCTGCCTGACAGGGCATATAAATATGGGAAACATTCCATGGAGACTGCGGCGATGGGACTTGATGACGGAAGACCCACACAGGGCAAGAATTTGCAGGGTTTTGAGTTAGGCGGCCTAAATGGCAGTGCAGAGGCTGCTGGAGACCGCGAGCCGAGTGCCATCGAGGTGGCGGCCCAGTGGACACAAAACGACAACAGAATTGTGCGCGCTTCAATGCAGGGCACCGATCCCGAAAAGCCTTATGCGAAGCAGGTAGAGCAATTGCTCGGCACTGAGGAAACCTATGTGAGGGAAAGTCCCGCTCAATTACGCCAAGCCGTCAATGCACAGCTACGTGAGTTGGAGCAACAGACCGGCAAGAAGCTGGGCAGAGTAAAACCTACTGACAGCTTTGAAGCAGTCGAAGACAAGAATGCCGCTGCGATTGTCGCGGGGTTTGGTCCTGGAAGCCAGTGGAGCGAAATGTACAAAAACTCGATCATGTCTGTGCTTCGACAAGGCAATCCTGACATCAGCAGAGCGGACATGACCAATCAGGCAACTATTCGCGACGCACTCCTTGCCAGAGACAGAAAACAAGCCGCGTCGGTTTTAGGAGAATCTGCCGCCTCTTCCGTTTCCGGAGCCGACTTCGAGCGGGCGGTCAATCAGTATAACTATCGCTACATGCAAAAACACGGCATTAAGAACGACGTAAATTAATGACCGAGAAAGCAAAAAAAACCGCCAAGGAACCGCCAGTTTACTCGCTGATCCGGGCCAGCCGCTGCTATAACTGTGACGCTAAGCAAGAGCCGGGAAGTATCGTCAAATTCACGCCCGGCACAGATGAGCGCGAGGTGCGTTGCCGCAAATGCGCCCAGCTTGATGAATTGGAGTTTCTCAAGAGCGGAAATGCAAAGGTTACGCAATTGGCGAAAAAATACTCACAACGCGTAATTGTTGTAATGCAATGGTCCGAGTTGTGGAAAACTTATGAGCGCATAGGCTTGCTCGTCGAGACCGAAGCAATCGACCGCATCGAAAAGGAACTCAAGATTCAATTCGAAAATCGCGAGTCTAAGCAACCACACTAAAGGTGAGAAAGCGTGACAAGCAGCGACACAAAGAGAAGTACTGTCAGTTCCACAGAAAGAGATTTCTACAAACTATGGACTCCAGTCACATTGCGATACGGTGACACGGATAGACAAGGTCACATCAATAACGCTGCTTATTGCACATTCTTCGAATCAGGTCGCGTCGCATTTCTCTGCCACGAGCACGGCACAATCGCAGATGAAGGATACGCATTTGTGATAGCCAAACTCTCTCTAGATTTTCTCAAAGAGATGAATTTTCCCGGCACCGTCGAGGTTGGGACGCGAGTGAATCAGATAGGTAAAAGCTCCTTCACATGCGGGCAAGCGCTATTGGACTGCCACCCATGTATTCGCCAATTTTGCCGGATGTGTTGTCGAAGGCGATGCTCCAGAAATCC